>JBJMGC010000181.1:0-34221 GCA_045808105.1 Acidobacteriaceae bacterium
AGGAGGCTCTCCTTGCTTTGCCGCATCTGCTTTACCGAGGAGCCGGGTTGAAAACTTTCTCTGCCGAAGCCGACCTCGGTGGGATAGATGACCTTCATCATTTCGAGGAAGAGCGTGTCCCCGTTCGTCAGTCCTGTGAAATAGAAGAGGCGATTCACATGGAATGCGGGAGGGGCTTCCGCAATGAAGAGAAGGCAAACGGGATGTGGACGATAGCGGTTGCTGGCCTGGATAAATCGTTGGAGTGAACTCATTCAGCTTGCGCGTGAAGCACGAAACTGCTTCTGCAGAAAGTTGCTGATTCCAGCGCACGAGCTTGCTCAGCGTAGGATTTCCCAGCTGCGAGGAGCGTACTCCGAGACCTCCATGTCAATGTGCTTTCCACGGAATCGGACTCCTTCCATCGCCAACCGCAAGCGCTGTTCGGCGGCTGCCTCGCCACGCAATTTGATTTCGCCGCCCGCACCGACGATCCGCTGCCACGGGAGGTTATTGAGAGCTTGCTTACGCAAAAGCTGTGCGACCGCTCGATGATAAAGCGGATATCCGGCAGCCGCCGCCACTTTGCCGTAGGTGGATACTTTTCCTTTTGGAACGGAGCGGATGATGCGGCAAAAAGCGGCATCGCGCTGCTGATTTGTGCGCAGCGCGTCTTTAAGAATACGTCGCTTGAGCTGCTGAGGAACAGGCGGACTATGCATGCGTCTACTGGTGCGGCATTTCTAGCGATCGTCGTCCATGGTTTGCCTTTGTCTGTTGCGATCCCAGATATCTGTGCGACGCGCGATGACGAAGAAGCCAAGGAAGAGTGCGATGGCGGGAATTGCCAGTACGGGGATGGCTCGGCGGAGACCGGCACGTATTTGCGGGGCCGAGCCGGCCGTGGTGTCGCGGCACATGCTACAGCCTTGTGCGTGCGCCGACACTCCCGCGCCGAACAACAGCATCGAGAGAACGCAGATTCGGACAAAACTCAATTGCGGGAGACGAACGCGGTGCATGTGGGCTACTGGCAGAAGACGAGCAGGCTGAAGAGGAAGACCCAGAAGAGCCCCATGGAGTGCCAGTACCATGCGGTGCAGTCGACGAAGATCTGACGCAGTTCCATGCGGTGAAGCAGCGAGAGCGCAGCGAGCGCGGCGAAGAGCGCGAGGACGCCGAGGACGAGATGGGCGCCGTGTGCTCCGGTGATGAGATAGAAGAAATGGCTGCTCGGATTCGAAGCGAAGAAGAAGCCTTGCGCGGCGAGGTCCTTCCATGCCATCCACTGCCCAACGAGAAACGCGACTCCGAGAGCCGCGGTGGCGGCGAGCCACGGCGCGGCGCGACGAGCCGCGGGGCGTCCCATGCCGAGCCATTCTTCCATCACATCAAGTTCGTGAAAGAGCTGGCGGCGGCCCATCTCCATGGTGACGCTGGAGAGCAGGAGGATGGCGGTGTTGATGTAAAGGATGGGCGGAATGGCGAGTTGATGCCAGTCGAGGATGTAAGCGCCGTGGCCGTCGAAGTGGCCAGAGGATTGGCGGAAGAAAAACGCGGTCACCAGCGCCATGAAAAACATCAGGTCGCCGGCAAGCGCGGAGAAGATGCCCATGCGGTAGCGGGTGAGGAGAGCGCGAGGACCGCGGCCGTGGCGGTGGTCCCAGTTTTCGTCGCCACCACCGCCTCCGGTGGGGCGGCGGTCTACCGGAGGACGCCCGCCAAATCCCGGGTCTTTGCGTTCACGCTCGGTGTCGACTACGGACCTGGTGAAGGTGGCAGGCATGGTTTGGGACTCCGTGCGACTACAGCTTACTCCTGTTGGGATGCTGTCTCCCACTGTGGAGTGAAATCGGCGCCGGCCGCGCCGATTTGGTATTCGTATGGACCGCGCTCGACGCGATTGGGTAGCGGGCCGGGTTGCCATTCGAGCGTGGTGGCCTGCCAGGGGTTGTCGCTGGCGGGCTTGCCGCGGCGGGCGCTCCAGATGAGGTTGATAAGAAAAAGAATTTGCGCGGCACCGAGCAGGAAGGCGGCCCAGGTGATGCCGCGCTCCATGGGGAGGAGCGAGGCAAGCGAAGAGGTGCTGCCGGTGACCTGGGCGAAGTGGCGCGGCCGGCCGGCAAGGCCCTCCAAATGCATGGGAAAGAAAGTGCCATACGCGCCGATGAGCGAGAGCCAGAAGTGCCAGCGGCCAAGGCGTTCGCTCATAAGGCGGCCGGTCATCAGCGGAAACCAATAATAGATTCCGGCAAAGACGGAGAAGGCGCCGGCCATGGCCATGATGAGGTGGAAGTGCGCGACAACGAAGAAGGTGTTGTGGAGGTACTGGTCGAGCGCGGGCAGGGCGAGCATGGGCCCAGTGACGCCGCCGGCGATGAAAAGCGAGAGGAAGCCGAGAGTGAAGAGCATCGGGGTGGTGCGGCGGATGCCACCGCCCCATAGAGTGCCGAGCCAGCTGAAGACTTCCGCGGTGGAAGGGACGGCAATCGCCATGGTGGTGAGTCCGAACGCCGTGCCGGCGTAGGGATTCATGCCGCTGACGAACATATGGTGGCCCCAGACCACAAAGCCGAGCAGGCCGATGAGCACGGTGGCGGCGGCCATCATGCGGTAACCAACGATCGGGCGGCGGCTGAAGTTGGCGATGAGGCTCGAGGCGAGTCCCATTCCGGGAAGAATGGCGATGTAGACCTCCGGATGGCCGAAAAACCAGAAGAGATGCAGCCAAAGGAGCGGGGAGCCGTCGCCGTGGCCGACAACCTGACCGCTGATCCAGTCACCCTGCGGGATGAAGAAAGCGGTGTTGAGGTGGCGATCGCAGAAGAGCAGGATGATGGCGGCGAAGAGCACGGTAAAGGCGAGCAGGATGAGGATGGAGGAGACGAACCAGGACCAGACGGTGAGCGGCATACGGCCGAGCGTCATGCCGCGGGCGCGCTCGGTGAGGATCGTGACCAGTACGTTGACCGCGCTGAACCAGGAGCCGATGCAGAAGAGCCCGATGCTGAGGAGCCAGCAATCCATGCCGCCGCCCTGGCCAGGACCCGCGGAGGCGATGGCGCTGAGCGGCGGGTAGTTGGTCCAGCCGGCGATGGAGCCGCCGGCTGGCAGTAGAAATGCGGAGAGCAGAACGGCGAGCGCAACGGCGACGATCCAGAAGCCGAGTGCGTTGAGCCATGGCATAGCCATACGTCGCGCGCCGATCTGGGCAGCAAGGACGAGACTGGCGAAGCCGCTTTGCGGAGCGGTGGTGAGCACGAAAAAGACCATCAAGGTCCCATGCATCGTGACGAGCGAAAGGTATTCTTCCGGCAGCATGGGTCCGTGGAAAAGCCAACGAATGCCGGGCCACGCTAGCTGCGTACGCATGGCGAGCGAGAGCAAAGTGCCGGCCGCGACCGCAGTCAACGAGAGCAATAGATAGCGGATGCCGATACTGCGGTCGTCTGTTGTGAAGATGCGCTGGAGAAGCTTTGGGTGTGTGCCAGTGGCGCTGGGGGCTTTCATTGCACAACCCGCTTCGCATGGGCGGCGAGCCATGCGTTATAGGCGGATAAAGAGACGACCCGCAGGTGTGCCTGCATCCGCGCGTGACCAGATCCGCAGAGCTGCGAGCAGAGGATGGGATAAACGCCTTCACGGATCGGCGTGAAGTGGACGTGCAGGGTAGCGCCGGGGACGGCGTTTTGCTTCAGGCGCATCTGCGGCACGAAGAAGCCGTGGATGACATCGAGCGAGCGTAACTGCAGATCTACTTCGCGGTTGACGGGAAGTACGAGTTCGCTGGCGACGACGTCGTCTTTGCCATGGTCATCGGCCGGATCGAGGCCGATGGGGTTGCCCAGGGCTGCATTGATGAGCCGCGGTTGCGACGATCCATATGCTGCATCTACACCGGGATAGTGAAAGTACCACTGGAACTGTTGCCCGACGACTTCCACACGCAGAGCGGCGGGTGCTGCGCCTTCGAAGCGCTCCCGCGCCCAGAGTTGCTCCGCGGTCACGGCCATCACGATGTAGACCACGACGAGTAACGTGAGCGGAACCAATTCCGCTCGCCAGGTAGATGGCGAAGATGGCGCGCGGCGGGGACGCAGGGCGACCCAGACCAGCAGAATGTTGGCGAGCAGGAAGCAGGCGCCCATGGCCGCCACATCCCAGCGCATCAGCCGATCGACGGCGATTCCGTGGGCGGCGGCGTTCGGCGGCATCCACCAGTCGCGCAGCCCCGTTCGCAAGACAGAAGCAAAGACAGAAGCGAAGGAAGGACCGCCGCGCAGCATGGAGGCTCAGCTCTTCCGGTGCGGTCTAGAAGTCGAGTGGGGGGCCGAGTGGGATGCCGAGTCACGCGTCTCACGCACCATCTCGACAAAGTAACGATGGACGCGACGGTCGGACGAGAGCTCGGGGTGAAACGTGGCGGCGAGCAGGTGCCCTTGCCGCACAAGGACAGGGAATCCGTCCCGCTCGGCGAGGACAGAGACGTTCTTGCCGACCTGCTGGATGCGAGGCGCGCGGATGTAGACGGTCTCGAGCGGACCAGTGTCGAAGCCCGGGCCAAGTTTGGTGGAGGTCTCTTCGATGGAGCTATCGATCTGCCGCCCGTAGGCATTGCGCTCGACTGTCGCATCGAGGACGCCGAGGCTGGGCTGCGGCGGATGGAGGACCTGGGACGCGAGGAGAATGCAACCAGCACAGGTACCAAATGTTGGTGTTGCATTGGTGAAGTCGCGCAGCGATTCGAGAAAGCCGTCGCGCTCGAGGAACTTGAGAAAGGTTGTGGATTCGCCGCCCGGAATGATCAGACCATCGAGTCCCACGAGCTGGTCGGGCTTACGAACCAGCACGGGCTCCGCGCCAACTTCCTGCAGTGCATTGGCGTGGGCGTCGTAGTCGCCCTGGATGGCGAGGACGCCGATGCGCGGCTTTGTTGTAGTGTCAGACGATTTCTGTTCCGGCAAATTCTGTTGTGGCAAATTCGCGTTCTTTCCCTGAACTTTCAAAGCGGCATTACGCGGGCGACTCGCTTTACCAGCCGCGCGTCTGCAGAAGTTGGCTTTCCTCGAGCCCAGCCACTGCAAGACCCTTCATGGTGCCGGTGACCTGCTCGCTTGCTTCGGCGAGTGTCTTCGGATCGTTGTAGTGCGTGGTCGCGATGACGATGGCCTTAGCGCGAGACTCTGCTTCGGCGTGCTCTTCGGGATTACGGAGCTCGCCATTCGCGCCGTACTCGACATCCAGCGGGGTGGCGCGTTCCTTCATGAAGATTCCTGAGCCCACGAATACGGACTCTGCACCGAGCTGCATCATGAGGGCAGCGTCGGCGGGAGTCGCAATACCGCCTGCGGAGAAATTGGGAACGGGCAGCTTGCCGGCCTTTGCAACCATGCGCACCAACTCGTACGGAGCGCGATGCTCCTTTGCAGCGACGTAGAGTTCCTGGTCGCTGAGGACGGTGAGCGCTTTCATCTCCTGCACGATCTGGCGCATATGCTTGACAGCATGCACGACATCCCCGGTGCCAGCCTCGCCCTTGGTGCGGATCATGGCCGCGCCTTCGGCGATGCGGCGGAGGGCTTCGCCTAGATCGCGCGCGCCGCAAACGAACGGAGTTTTAAAGGCGTGCTTGTCAATGTGATGGGCTTCATCTGCAGGGGTGAGCACTTCGGACTCATCGATGAAGTCGACGCCGAGCTCCTGCAGGATCTGCGCTTCGGCGAAGTGGCCGATGCGGGCCTTGGCCATCACAGGGATGGAGACTGCGGCGATGATCTCTTTGATGAGCTTGGGATTTGCCATGCGAGCCACGCCACCTTCCGCGCGAATCATCGCGGGAACGCGCTCCAGAGCCATCACAGCGACGGCACCCGCCTGCTCGGCGATTTTGGCCTGTTCGACGTTCATCACGTCCATGATGACGCCGCCCTTCAGCATCTCGGCCAGGCCGATTTTCAGGCGCAGACCGTGTTCGCTGTTCTGTGGCTTGTGGCCGTTGTGCTCTTTCATGTGGGTACCCTTCTGTGCAGGCAGTTTCGCCGCTGCTGTCAACACTTCAGTTTAGCAGTTTGAAGAGACCTATTCGTGCATTTTGGCCGGGCGTTGTGCATCGTCCGGCACTTGGCGCCATTGTGCGCCGCACCTCTCGCAGATCCACGCTCGCTTGGGGATAGCAATTGGCACAAAGAGGATGATCGAGGCGAGTGCGGTGCGCTTGTGGATTGCTTGATAGTGGATGTCCAGTGACCCGCAGCGTGGACAGCGGGGCTGATCGTACGGAATTTCGTCTTCGAGCTGGATCTGTTCCGGGATGGGCTGCGCTAGGATTGAGTGGGCGGCCTCGCGATCCTCCTCGCGTACCTGCAAACGGACGCCTCCCATCAGATTTGACCAGACCCATTCCATTCGAACGGCATTCTCATCGCGGAGAAAGCAGGGGATACCCGCCGACTCGAGCGCGCCCTTGGCTATCTGGGCGTCGGCAAGCTCACGATATTGTTGGACCGTGATCAGCCTTTGAAATTCGGCGGTGGGTGGAGTACCAGGAATTTCTGGTGGTTCGAGACCGCGGCGTGCGAATTCGGCGCGCAGCGCGCTCTGTGCAGCGTCGGTGAGCGAGTCGTAGGTCAGAGCGAGCTCGAGCAGCTCTTTGTCGCTGGCTGAGCGATACGTTTGTACCAGCTCGTCTTCCCGGGGCAAGTCCATCGCAGAGCTCTAGCGTGGCACCGGGGAAGCCCTTCTGTCGAGCACGGACTACACAGGCGAGGTTGGTTCTTTCGCCTTGTAACGGCGCAGCGCTTCCGCTGTGACCTCAACGAAGATGCCAGTGGCGGAGGCGAGCACTGTTCCGCTGGCATCGCGCAGCTCGGCGGAGCAGCGGTGTTTCCGAGTGCTCCCGACGTCGCTTTCGGACCAGCCTTCCAGGACGAGATTGCTTTCGAGCGGGACGGGCCGAAGGTAGTCAACGGACATGTGGCGCGTCATGGCGACGAGATTGCGGCGGCGGTTGGCTTTGCTCATGGCTTCATCGAGCAGGGTGGCGATGATGCCGCCATGCGCATGGCCGGGCGGTCCCTGGAATTGGGCGGCCAGATGGAAACGGCAGAGGACGCGGCCTGCTTCGTCGATGAAGAACTTGAGATGGAGACCGGCAGGATTATCGTCGCCACAACCGAAGCAGCCGTTCTGGGTGCCGTGCGCAAGGGGGTTTTCGCGTCTTGCGGAGCCGTCATTCATGCTGGTTCACTCCGACCTTTGTAGCAGCAGGGATGACCTCCCGCTGCGCTATACTCGCATCCAGTATGGCGGTAGAAAAGACGTTCTTCCTTGAGACCTTCGGCTGCCAGATGAATGTCCATGACTCCGAGAAGGTCATCGGGACGTTGCATCAGCAGGGCTACTCCCAGGTGGACACGGAAGAGGCTGCCGATCTCATTCTCTATAACACCTGTTCCATCCGCGACAAGGCGGAGCAGAAGGTCTTCAACCGGCTGAACGATACCAAGAAGCTACTGAAGCAGGGCAAGCGCTTCGGCGTGCTGGGCTGCGTGGCACAGCAGGAAGGCGAAGCGATCTTCGCGCGCGCGCCGTATGTTTCGCTGGTGTCGGGCTCGGCATCGTATCGCAAACTGCCGGAGATGCTGGCGCGACTGGAAGCGGGCGAGAAGCGCATCGCCGGGCTCGACGACCGGCAGACGGATGAAACCTTCGAGACGGAGTTTACGGCCCGCTCGAATCCATATCGCGGGTATATCACGATCATCGAGGGCTGCGATAAGTTCTGCGCCTACTGCGTCGTGCCGTACACGCGCGGTAAGGAGCGCAGCCGCACTTCAACGTCTGTGTTGGCCGAGGCGCGCCGCATGGCGGAGAGCGGCTACACGGAGATCCAACTGCTGGGCCAGAACGTGAACAGCTATCGCGATCCGGAAGGAAAGCGCAGCTTCGCCGAATTGCTGGCAGCAGTGGCCGAGATTCCGGGAATCCGCCGCGTACGCTTTACGACCTCGCATCCGCGCGACTTCACGCCGGACATTGTGGATGCGATCGACGCTGTGCCGGCGCTGTGCAACCATGTGCATCTGCCGGTGCAGAGCGGGTCAACGACGACGCTAAAGCGAATGCAGCGCGAGTACACGCGCGAGCAGTACCTGGAGCGCATTGGCTGGATCAAAAGGTCGCGGAGACCCATCAGCATCACGACGGATATTATTGTGGGCTTTCCGGGTGAAACCGTCGCGGAGTTCGAAGAGACATTGAGTTTGCTGGAAACGGTCCAGTACGATGCCGTTTTTGCGTTCAAGTATTCGCCGAGGCCGAATACGCCTGCCCTGGTGATGATCGACGCCATTTCGGATGACGAGAAGGTGAAGCGGCTGCAGGCACTGCTCGATCGCCAGCGCGAGTGGCAGAGATCCAATTACAGCAATCGGATCGGGCAAGTTATGGAAGTGGCGGTTGAAGGACACAATACACAGCGCGGACAGGTGAACGGCCGTACCTCCGAAAACATCACCCTGAATTTTGTGGCCCGTGGGCCGATTCTTCCGGCGCCGGGCAGTTATGCCATGGTGGAAGTAACGCAGAGCTTTCCCAACAGCCTGGTGGGACGCGCCGTCTAACATTTAGAAAAGGAGAGAACGATGGACATCGAAATGAAGATCCGCGGACTGGTCATGGATCCGAGTACGCATGCGCCCATCGTCATCTTGAAGGACCTGGCGAGCGACACGGTGCTGCCCATCTGGGTCGGACTGTACGAGGCGAATGCGATCGCGCTCGAGATCGAGAAGGCAACGACGCCGCGTCCGCAGACCCATGATCTGCTGCGCAACCTGGTGATCGGACTGAACGGCACAGTGGAACGGGTGGTCGTGACGGAACTGCGCAACGACACCTTCTATGCAGTGGTCTGGATGCGGCAGGATGGGGAATGCGTGACTGTAGATGCGCGGCCGTCGGATGCGATTGCGCTGGCGCTACGGTGTGATTGCCCGATTTACGTAAGCGAAGAGGTGCTGCGCATCGCCAAGCTGGCGCCAGGGGCGAGCGATACCTCTCCAGAAGAGCTGCGCCGCTGGCTTGAGGGCCTCAATGATGAGGACCTGGGCCGTTACAAGATGTAGGTCTCGCGTCACCCATTCGGTACACGGCAATCGGTGCTTCTCTGAGTTAGGCTACAGGGACCGATGAGCCTCGGCCGCATCTCCAAGCTGTTTGCCGCTCAGAATGCGTCGCAGGTTGTTTCACTGCTGACGCAGCTGCTGCTGCCGCCGATCTTTCTGCATAGCTATGGCGTAGCGCTCTATGGCGAATGGCTCGCGCTCAGCGCCGCCATAGGCTATCTCACCACAATCAATTATGGCCTGCAGACCTACACCAATATGCAGATGACCATTCACTATAACCGAGGTGAGGTGAGGGAGTGCATTGAGGTGCAGTCGGCCGGGCTGCGCATTCTGCTAACCGTCTTTGGCGTCCTCGCGATTGTCCTTCTGGGAATCTTTGCGCTTCCGCTGGACGGCATGCTGCACCTGACCCTCCCGCGGGCCGAGGCGCAGTGGGTGCTCTATCTGCTCGGGGTGCAGATTCTGGCAAGCATGCTGCAGGGATTCTTTAGCGGCAACTACATGGTGTTCGGCGAAACGCACCGCGGCGTGAACTTCAACAATGCGGTGTCTCTGCTGGTCTTGGCCATCCAGGTGGGTATGGCGCTGGCGCGTGTCAACTTTGCGTGGATTGCGGCTGCGCAGCTTGTGGTGACGCTGGCGAGCTGCCTGTTTCTCATCGTCGACCTGCGCCGGCTCGCTCCACAAATTGCCCCCACACTACGCTATTGGGTGCCGGGATCGCTGAAGAGGATACTGAAGCCCAGTATGCACTATGGGCTGCTGTTTTCTTCGAATGTGTTGGCCTATCAGTTGCCAGTGCTGCTGATGCAGCGCATCCTTGGCCCCGCGCCCGTGGTCGTGTACTCGGTCACGCGCACTGTGTATTCGATGAGCCGGCGGATTCTCTTCTTGCTGACCAGCTCGATCGGACCCGAGGTGACGATCACGTTCGGGCAGCGCGATTGGCCAAAGCTGCGCCGCCTATACGAGCTGAGTGAACGCATCATCCTCTTAATGGTGCCGGCGATCACATTCGGATCCATGTTGGCGACGCCATTTCTGCTGCAAGTCTGGTTGCATAAGGGCGACCTATACGATCCGGGAGTGTGCCTGCTGCTTGGTCTGACGATGGCGATCCTCGGCATCAAGGAGCACAAATATCAATTTCAGTTCTCGAGCAACCAGGTAAGAGAGGTTTCTTACATGGCACCATTGGCGTACGGTGCCGTGCTGGTGATCTCGATTCCACTGATGCACCGCGTGGGACTCATTGGGTTTCTGATTCCCTGGGCTGTCTCGGAGTTGGGCCAGCTTTTTTATCTGCTGCATTTGAATGCGGTGCTCTTTCGGCAGAACGGGCTGAGCGAGAGAGCGGACCGCATCGACAGGCGTCCCGTGTATCTGCTGCTTGCCATGCTTGCACTCGGCGCGATCGCTCTAGCTTGGCCAGTGTTCCATCTGGAGGAGTTCGGCATCCCCCTGCAGCTCGGCTTTGCAGTGATCACGGCTGTCGTGCTGCTGGCCATTGCATACTGGCTCTTTCGTGTTGATGAAGTGCGCTCGCTGCTTTGGGATCGCATGGCGGCGCGCTTTCCTGCACTGGCTGCGCGGCGAACCTAGACGGCCAAGCGGCTGCAATTTAGTTGAGCCGCAAGTTGGCGCGCGATGACGGATTCGCTGCAGTGATTGTTCCACCACGCGAGACTGGCCAGCCGATACCGTTCGAGTGTGTCGATGTCGCGTGCATAGCGGCGGAGCAGCTTTGGAAGCTCGCGCCAGCTATCGACAGTTATGACCGGAGCGCCGCGGAGAAACGGTTCGTTTCTGAATGGACTTGTGATGACCAGACATCCTGCGCGGAGTCCTTCATAAAAGCGATAGGTCTCCCAATTGCTGCCGCGCGGCGCCACACAAATGCGTGAGTTCATCATGCGTTCGGAGTAGCTTTGGTAATTGAGTGCCTTGGCCGAACGTGGTTGCGAAGCGGAATTGTCCGGACGTACGTCATCGAGCACTATGTTCCATTCGCCGGACCGGCGCAGAGTATCCAGAACACTCCATAACTGCCGTCGCGTGACAGTCTTCGTCGGTGGAATCCAGTAACGGTAGTCGTTATACGGAAAGGGTGTTGCAATGTCGCCAGCAAAGAAGGTGTCTAGCGCACGCTCGGACATGCTGAGCTGCGGCAACTTCTGCTGGCTCTGGTAACCCAGCGGAATGCGAAAGATGTTCGGATGTGCGACTACCCGCGTTGGTCCTTTGCGAACGCGAGCAAATGAGCGCATGCGCGACGCGTGATCACGTGCATACTCAAAGAACGACGTACCAATCAGCGTTGCCGGAACGG
Source organism: Acidobacteriaceae bacterium (assembly GCA_045808105.1). GTDB lineage: Bacteria > Acidobacteriota > Terriglobia > Terriglobales > Acidobacteriaceae > KBS-83. Next base: position 11,437 of record JBJMGC010000181.1, read on the forward strand.
GCCTTAGGCGGAAGCCGACATATGGCTTGTCAGACATGTTTCGAATCACGCTGCCGACCTGCAGCGCATAAGCAGGAAGTTTGCAGCGCTCTTCCTCCAAGAGCATGGCGACAACATGGCTGCCGTATTCAGGGAGACGATCGGGATCTTTGGTGAGGTAGAAGTGGCGCGCAGGCTCCTTGAGCAAAGGAGCGAGTTCAGTCAACACGGCCAGCGGATAGAGCACATCGGCTACACAGCTTGACGTATCGTCAGGACCGCTCAGCTCGCGCACGGGCGCGCCGGCATCGGGCCACATCACAAAGTATCGGTGTTTGGGGGGTGCGGAAGCAGTCGCGCAAGCCTCTGTTAGCATGCCAGTCAGTTCACTCGTACGGAAAACAGCTTGATCGTAAGGACGAGTTTCTCATGAATTCGCTACTTAAGATGGTTAAATGGCAATGATGCACCGCCGTGATATCCGAATAGACAAAGTATCATCTGAGCGACTCCGCAGAATACGAAAGAGGAGCGAAGTTCCGAAGTATGCGTATCTTGCAAAGATTCACGGAGAGGATGCCTGCTAGGGCTCGCCGTTTGGTACCCCATGGCTTGCCTTTTCGACTAAGACTGCTTGGCGAGCGGTGGATGGCTAAGTCGCCGTTCGAGATTCGCCGCCGCTTACCCGCCGTCACGCTGGAGCCGCTGCATCTTATTTTGGATAATTTCAGCGCTCGGAAACAAAACCTCACGATCGTGCAGGTGGGTGCTTGCGATGGCGTCACGAACGATCCAATTCGTGATCAGGTAACAAAGGACTCCACACGCGCCATTTTGATCGAGCCGAATCCGTTCGCGTTCGATAGCTTACAAAAGGTGTACGGAGACCAACCGAACGTGACTCTTGTCCAGGCCGCCATTGGAGAAAGTGATGGCGAGGCGCATTTCTACCGGGTGAAAACTACCGAGAAAACGGACTCGGAAGTGGATTTGGGACTGCAAATAGCCTCTTTTTACAGAGGGCACCTGGAGCATCACGGCAAGAAGGCTCACGAGATCGAGAGAATCACCGTAGCGTGCCGTTCGCTCTCTTCGCTTGTGACCGAACTCGGGCTGACCAAAATCGATCTTCTTCAAATTGACGCCGAAGGCTTCGACGCCGCCGTCGTGCGTATGGCCTTGAAACTACCCGTGCTACCAGACTGCATTAATTTTGAGCATGTGCATTTGGCGGCCCAGGACCGTCAGCCGCTTTTCGACCTGTTGGAGGAAAATGGCTACCTGCTCGGTTACGACGCTTGGAATATCCTCGCGCTGCAAAAGACGTCTTTTGAGAGATACCGAATGGACACGGCGGCCGAATCCTTCAGCCGACCCAGAGATGCAGTCGAATCCGGCCATAGCAACAGATAGCGATGGCGCCGGGAGGATTGCTCATGAATCGCCCGAACGTGCCGGCGTGAGTGTATTGTCCGCAGGAGCCAGGGAATCGAGCAGCATCTGAACGGCGGCATCGTAGAGGGGCGAGCTGTCGTTGCGCCCGAGCGCTGCCACAGCTGCTCGGCCGGCCCGGGCGACTGAACGCCGCAACTCTTCCTGCTGATAGAGCGAGAGCAGCGCTTCTGCAAGCAGCTCACTATTGCGGGCTGGAACGACGATGCCATCGCGACCAGGGGTCAGCAGTTCCGATGAGCCGCAGTGCGTGGTCGCAATGCAAGGGACTTCATTGGCCATGGCTTCGAAGAGCGCCATGCCGAAGCCGTCGTCGACCGACGGCAGCACAAACGCGTCGCAGCTCTGATAAAAGTCATTGATGTCGGGCACATAACGCACGATCTCAATATTGGACATGCGGGCGAGCCGCTGGTGCAGCGCTGGGAAGTGCGTGAAGTCGGCGTCGGACCGGATCAGGAGGCGCGCATCGGTGAGAGCGAGGCGCTCCCATGCTTCGAGCAGGTAGAGATAGCCTTTCCGCACAGGGTCGCCACCGACCACGCCCACTGTGAACTGTTTGTGACGTTCCGGATGGGTCTGCGCGGGGAACGCGCAGCGGCCGAAGAGCGGCGCCTGGATGATTTTGCTGCGCAGTGTTTCGGGAAACGTTGCGCTGGTGTAATTGGACGGTGCGAGGATGTGCTCCGCCTCAGCATACTCGGCCAGCTGGCGGTCGCGAAACCATGCTGGCTGGGGCTGATAGGCGATGCCGAGCTTTGCCGCCTCCTCCGCGAACATCTGCTGTTGGAAATCCACGTGCGGGCAGGCACGATCGAGAACAAAGTGTGCGCCGCGACGCTTGGCAGCACGCGCTGTTGCCAGGGATGCAGTAGCCCAACCGACAAAAATGTCTCCAGGGCGAATGACCGCGGCGACAGAATGATCGTAGAACCAGGAGTCGGCATTGAGCATTGCCTGCGACGCGGGGATTCGTACGAAATGCATGGTGGTCTGTAGCAGAGAGGGGACTAACTTGATGGGAACCGATGCGTCGAGGCGGCGGAAGTAGCGGCGAGGGGCAGAGCTGTAGATGCGAACGCCGGCACCGTGCCTGACCAGCGCGTTGGCGAGCAGTGGGGAATGGAAGGGCCGCGTTGTGGAGACAGCCACCTGCATATTGGGCAGGTTAGCACGGTGGTAATGCCAACCGGTCTCCAGGTATCCCGTCATTGGGGCCGACTATGGCATACTATATTCGAAACTTCGCAACTACTTGAATACCATGGCCGACACTCTGCGCCGCTTCAAGGCGGATATCTTCCAGGCTCTTGCCCATCCCACGCGGATCGCGATCATCGAGCTGCTTGCTGATGGAGAGCTCTCCGCCGGAGAGCTGATGAAGAAGCTTGGTGTTGAGCAGGCGAATGTGTCACAACATTTGGCGGTGCTGCGCGCCAAGCAGCTGGTGGTGAACCGCAAAGCAGGGAATCAGGTCTTCTATGCGGTTCGCGATCCAATCATCATCAAGGTCCTTGCGCTGATGCGCCGCTATTTCCAGAAGAACCTGAAGGAAGCGCTGCAGATGTTGGCAGAGATGGACAAGAAGGCCACAGTGGAGACGGGCAGGTGAGCGCTCTGGCGCGCTTTCGCGAGTCATGGTTTCCGAGGTCGATTCTCTGTCTGCGGGGCTACACGGCGGGCGGATTTGTCCAGGATGTGGTTGCCGGCGTCACGGTTGGGCTGGTCGCGCTACCGCTGGCGATGGCTTTTGGCATCGCCAGCGGAGTGACGCCGCAGGCCGGTCTCTACACGGCAGTCGTGGCCGGGTTTCTAATCTCCGCACTGGGAGGCTCACGTACGCAGATTGGCGGTCCCACCGGTGCCTTTGTTGTCATCGTGGCGGGGATCGTTGCGAAGTTCGGAATCTCGGGCCTTGCACTGGTCACGATGATGGCGGGTGCGCTGCTGGTCGTCATGGGCGCGACCGGCCTGGGCACCGCGGTCAAGTTCATTCCGCGTCCTGTGACCATCGGGTTCACTAACGGCATCGCACTGCTGATCGCGTCGACCCAGATCAAGGATTTTCTCGGATTGAGAACGCCGGCTGTTCCAGGCGATTTTCTTGGCCGGATGAAAGTTCTGATTGCATGTGTTGGAACAGCACGATGGCAGACGCTCGCCCTGGCGCTGATCACACTGGCCATCATTCTAGGCATGCCGCGAATCACACGACGCCTGCCCGGCTCGATCCTGGCGCTGTTCCTCTGCACGCTTGCCATCGCGGTGTTTCATCTTCCGGTGGAGACGATCGGGAGCAAGTTTGGTGGTCTGCCGCAAGGCTTCCCGCCCTTGTCGTTTCCGCACTTCCGGGCAGCGCACATCGTTCCGCTGCTGCCGGCCGCCTTCACGGTTGCCATGCTGGCTGCGGTGGAGAGCCTTCTCTCGGCGGTAGTCGCGGATGGGATGACCGGCGATCGTCATAACTCCAACGTAGAGCTGGTGGCACAAGGTTTCGCGAATCTGGCTTCGCCGCTCTTCGGCGGCATCCCTGCGACCGGAGCGATCGCGCGCACCGCAACCAACATCCGTTCCGGTGCGCGTACACCCGTTGCGGGGATGACGCATGCCGTTACCTTGCTGGCCATCTTGCTGGTCGCCGCTCCACTTGCGCGCTACGTGCCCCTCGCTGCGCTTGCGGCGATATTGTTTGTCGTCTCTTACAACATGGGCGAATGGCGAGAGATCGGCACCATCCTGCGGCTTTCGAAGACCGATATCGCCGTTTGGATGACAACGTTTGCGCTGACTGTATTTGCCGATCTCACGGTTGCTGTTGGTGTCGGTATGGCGCTCGCGGCGCTGCTCTACATTTATCGCGTCGCGGAGACGACGACTGTCTCTGCCGTTACAGAGGAATATCTGCAGGAGGGAACGGCGCACATTCTTCAGGACAAGGAGATTCCTCCGAACACCACCATCCTGCGCATTCACGGTCCCTTCCTGTTCGGCACGACGGAGAAGCTGATTGAAGCGACCAGAGACCTGAACAAGTTCGACACCGTGGTGGTTCTCCGGCTGCGCAATATGACGGCGCTGGATGCGACCGGCCTTCATGCCATTCAGCAGTTCGCCGAGCGTCTGCACAAATCAGGCAGGACGCTGCTGCTCTGCGGCGCGCGAGAGCAGCCCGCGAAGCTTCTGGCACAGGCGGACTTCATCGCTCACGTCGGCCGGAACAACATTCTTCCTCATGTGCAGGCCGCACTGGAGCGCGCACGCGAAATCAACGCAGAGTTCCGCGGCGTAGGTCTTGAGCTCGCCGCCGAAATGCAACACCGGCCGCTATGACTCAATCGTAAGAGCCGATGTAATATCACCGGGTAAGCGCTTTCATACCCGTTAAGGACTCCGCCCCGGTGATTAGGAATGCTTGCCCTCTCTTGCTCTGGATCGTCATGTGTTCAAGTCTTGTTGCGGGAGGCATGGCTCAATCACCCGTCGCGCAGCAGCGTCCGCCCGCCGTTCCGCTGGTGACGCACGATCCCTACTTCAGCATCTGGTCCATGGACGACAAGCTTACCGACGGTGCGACGCGGCACTGGACGGGGAAGCGGCAGCCGCTGACCGGGCTGATTCGCGTCGATGGGAAGAGCTATCGGTATATGGGCGATTTTCCTGAGGAGACACCGGCGCTCGCGCAAAGCAGTGTATCGGTCGCAGCGACGCATACCTTTTACAAGTTCAGTGGCGCGGGCATTGCACTGACCGTGACATTTTTCACGCCGGCATTTCCGCAGGATATGGATCTAATGTCGCGCCCGGTCACGTATCTGAGCTGGAAGGTGACGAGCGAAGACGGCAAACCGCATGATGTCTCGCTACTGCTGGATGCGAGTCTGCTGCTGGCGGTGAATGAAGATAACGACGCGGCGACATGGGGACGGTTGCGCACTGCATCTCTCGATGAGCTGCATCTGGGCTCGCGCGATCAGCGCGTACTGAATCGCTCTGGCGACGATCTGCGCATTGACTGGGGCTACTTCCGCCTATGTGTGCCGCGAGAAGCCAGTGTTGAGACGGCGCTGGTGCCGAATGCGATCACGAGTTTTCTTGCGAATGGCATGCTGCCGGTAAATGACGATGCAGCGATGCCGCAGACGCCGCGCGACCACGGTGCACATGCGGCAGTGGTGTTTCCACTGGGGAACGTGAGCACGACCCCGGCGGAACGCCATGTCCTGCTGAGCTACACCGAGGGCTATGCGATCGAGCTGATGGGGCGCAAGCTGCGGCCCTACTGGCAGCGCAACAACATGCCGGTGGCGGAGATGCTGGAGACGGCAGAGCACCAGTATGCGGAGCTGGAGCGGCGTGGTACCGAATATGACGGCGAGCTTCGGCGCGACCTGGCCGCTGCCGGCGGACAGGACTACGCCAATCTGGCCATTCTGGCGTACCGACAGACTTTGGCAGCGCACAAGCTGGTGGCGGACTGGGACGGCACACCCTACCTGTTCGCGAAGGAGAATTTCTCCAACGGAGATATTGCCACTGTCGATGTGCTGTATCCGTCGGCGCCGTTCTTCCTCTTCTTCAACCCACGTTTGCTTGAAGCCCAGATGACGCCGGTGATGAATTACGCGGCATCGTCGCGCTGGCATTTTCCGTTTGCGCCGCACGATCTGGGCCGCTACCCGCTGGCGGATGGGCAGGAGTACGGCGGTGGCGAACGCACCGAAGAGGATCAGATGCCGGTGGAGGAGAGCGGCAATCTGCTGATACTGGCGGCGGCGCTGGATCGAGCCGAGTCGGAGAGGAGTCCCGACCATCACTATGCCGAGAAGTACTGGCCGCAGCTGACGACCTGGGCGAAGTATGTTCGCGAGAAGGGGCTTGATCCGGAGCGGCAGCTGAGTACGGATGATTTCGCGGGTCATCTGGCGCACAACGCAAATTTATCCATCAAAGCGATCGACGCGCTGGGGGCATACGCGAGCCTCGCGGATGCGCTGGACAAGCATGATATCGCGCGGGATTATCAGCAGGCCGCGCGAGAGATGGCAGCGAAGTGGCAGACACTGGCGAAGGACGGCGATCACTACAAGCTGGCCTTCGACGTGCCCGGCTCATGGAGCCAGAAGTACAACCTGGTGTGGGACAAGCTGCTGAAGCTCGACCTGTTTCCGGCGAGCGTGCGCGATACGGAGATCGCTTTTTATCTGAAGCATCTGAATCGCTACGGTCTGCCACTGGACAGCCGCAAGGATTACACCAAGCTGGACTGGGAACTGTGGACCGCAACCCTGGCCGACAAGCCGGAGCAGTTCCGGCAATTCTTGGCACCGCTGGCACTGTGGGTGAACGAGACGCCGACCCGCGTTCCGCTGACTGACTGGTACGACACGAAGACCGGAGCGCAGGAAGGTTTCCAGGCGCGGTCGGTTGTGGGCGGCCTGTATGTGAAGGCCTATGCCGACCCGGCGCTCACAAAGAAGTGGCGCGCGATGGTTGAGCCTTCGAAATAGCGGCGCAGACAATACTTCGGATCTGCTGAAACGTTCCTCTGTTCTTCCGCACTATGCGAATAGGGAAATGAGGAACGGCCTTGGCCGGCTAACTCAGGATTGCCTCGCGTGCCTTATTGGCCGCGATCCCGATACTTTGAACGGCGCGGCTTCGGGGGAAATCTCCGGGGCCGCGATTTTTTTGTCCGGGGTGGCGCAGGTCTGAGTTGCTGTTGGCATTAAGCCAAGTTGGATGAGGCAGTCTGTGAATTGCGCATTGCCCTAGATGAAGCAGAGAGCCGCCCGTCGGGCGGCTCTCGGTGTGGATGATGCGGTGACTGTTAGGGCGTCGGGTCGTTAAAGATGGCTCCCACGGTGACGTCCGTAAGGAAGATGGGGTTGCCATTGGGATCGGATCCATTCGGGCCACCTAACGTGACCGAGCAACTGTTGGGCCCTGTTTCGTTAACGGGTACGATTGGCTTGCACGTGGAGGACCATCCGCCGAATTTCACTTTCTCTTGGGCAGGCGCAGTCAAGGTCACAGTGGAGCCCAGGGGATACGTTGCCGTGCAAACTGACACATCCGTGTGTCCGTCGGCGGCCCAACCAGGCCCGCAATGGATCACGTTCTGCGTACCAGTGGCTGATGGAGCGGTTACAAGCCAGTTCGTGGTATCCAACCCTTCGTTGTACACAGTCAGCGTCGCCAGCAGCTGTGGGACAAAATTAAAGCAGGAGCCTGGTACTGGCGGATGGGCGGTCGGATCAGGTAACTTTAGAGGGCAGCCGACACCTGCCGTAGCGGTGGCTATCGATCCATTGCTGTCGGTTGCTTCCGCAGTGATGATGGCGCCTACATCGCCTACACTAGCTTCGTAAGCGCTGACAACGCCGCCGTTCTCCGTGCCACCGCCCGGCGGCGCGCTGTTGTTGTTGGTAATCGGGAATTTATTCGGTTCGGAAGTAAGCCAGGTGACCGAGTTGGTCACATCCCTCACGGTTGGCGCGGTCGAGAACGTTCCAATCGCCAGGAACTGCCCGCTGTCCCCCAAAGTGCCAAAGACAATTCCGCTCGGAATGATGGTCAGCGAAAGGATACTTCCCCCGCTCCCCCCGGTTGTGCCTCCGGTTGATCCCGTAACTGTGAGGTCTGCGCTGGAGCTGACAGGACCGTTGAACGCCGTTGCGTTTGCGGTAATTGTAGTTGTGCCCGCCGCGACGGCAGTGACGAGCCCGGAAGCGTCGACGGTTGCGACAGACGGAGACGCGGAAGTCCAGGTAACCGCAGTAGTGATGTTCTGGGTCGACGGGCGTTTTGCATTGCCGAATGTCCCAATTGCGGTAAATTGCGCAGTCTGGCCTACCGATACCGATTGATTTGCAGGCGTGACCTGAACCGAATCCAAGCCTGAGCTCCCGCCACACCCTACAAGTGAGGAACCAAGACAGAGGAGCAGAAGTCCCCGGACACAAGAACGAGCGAACATGTAAGTCTCCTGGCTATTCCAATGCCGGGTTGGGACTGATCCACTTACACCGCAGAGTCCACCTGATCAAAATGAAAAGGCAAAATCTTTACTAAACTCAGGTGCGCAGATCCGTCCTTGTGCCGACGTTTCGCTGTATCTGCTTGAGCAAATGGACTGCCGTTTATCCTTTCGCTGCATTTCCTTGAAAGCGCGGCAGTTACGTAGAGTGCATCGCGCCCCGGTGTCATCGACCGTATACAGAGGCGGCCCGGGAGGACACTCGCTGTACACAGTGGCGCACGCATGACCGCGGCCGAAAGAGCTGGGGAGCGAATGGAGAGATGCCGGAGTGTGCGATCGAGGGCCACCACCGGAGAGGGCTGCACACGCATCGAATACGAAGCGCACGAAGCGAGCATGCTGGCGGACGGATCGCACCCGGAGGCACGGGGCGAAGCTACTTGCCGGCCAGCTCCGATAATTCATCCTGGCAAAGTTCATGCGGCCTTTCCCACGCCGAGACCTCTCCGCTACCTCAGGCGTCATAACAAATGCTCAGCGGGAGCGCTCGCGAATGAAGACGATCGCCATCTCATCTGCGTAGGCGATCTTCCAGCCCGGCAGCAGGGGAAGGACGTGGCTCATGGGTGCATCGGGCGGGAGGAGACAGAAGCCGATTTGATATTTGTCGAGGAGCAGGCGCGGGTCGCTCTCAAGCATCGCCCAGGCTGCGAAGTCCTTGACGACTCCTGCAAGAACGAAGACATCGCCTCGTCCGTCGATAAAATCTGGATACTCCGGCATTGCCCAGATCAGATAGCCGCCATAGGTCCAATCGTTGAGCATTTGGCCGGTCAAGTGATGTGCCTGGATGTATTCGACCGCTTCGGTTGGATTGTGGCTGCGAATCTGGTTCAGGAGCGAAGCACGACTGGGGAATGCTGCAATTACGATGACGATTGCGGACACGATCAGTACGGCGTTGGCGAAGGGGAGGTCATGTTGCGGTTCATACCTATCCCAGTATGAGGAGAGCAGGCGACTGATAATCGGCGCGACCAGAATTCCAAAGACAAAGACCATCCGCTGGTGTGAGAGCGCCAGCCATGTGCCGGCGGCAAGTAAAGCAAGCTCGTGCCAATACAGAGTTGCATGTCTAGAGACCATGAGGAAGGCAATGCAGGCGAGCACAATGACAAGGCCGATTCCGCGTTCGCTGGTCAGGACGAGAGGTTGGAACTCCTGGATTGCATTCAAGCCTGAACCCAACATCGTCTGCAACGGATACAGCACCTGATGAAAGCCAGTGGGATTGAGAAATAAAGCTGCACCTGAAAGAGCGAGTGCCAATCCACAGGTTCGCCGCGCCACTGCGCTCCAACCCGATGGCACGAATGCCATCGTTTCGACTGTGATGAACGAACATCCGTACAAGAGACAGCCGATCACCAGCCCCAGGAAGAAGGAGCCGTGGCAGTTTATCCAGAGCGCGAAGAGGGGCGGTAGGCAGAAGAACCAACGCGGATTGCGGGTGCTGCCAACATGAAAGATGAGTAATTCCGCAATCAGCAGGAGATAGCCGATCAACTGAGGGCGGATAGCGAACCCGGCCGTAGCAAAGAACCAGATGACAAGACCACCCACCAGGCTTATTTTGGCATTTCCCGAATAGAGCGAAGAGAGAACGTATCCCGCGATCAAGAGGCCAGCGCTCCAGGCGCAAAGGAATACCATGAGACCGCGATAGCCGGCCCAATGATATGCGCCGTAGATGATGAATTGCGAAAGCCACTCGTGCGGAACCGATGGCCGGTGATAGGCCGTCCAAGAGAACAGATCGGTCGTGGGAATGGTGTGCGTCGTCCAGATGATCTGGCCTGTGCGGAGGTGCCACCACATGTCCGGGTCGTTGAAGCGGTCGCGCACGGTCAGAACTGCAAGCACCATCAAAAGCGCGGACAACATCACGGGGAAGGAGAAAATCTTTTGCAGGAAAGAAGAGCGTACCGAAGCGGTCGTACACTCTTCGAGGCCCGATGCGGAGGTCACGCCGTTCCCATCTGATGGGTCTGCTCCGTGAGTCGAATCAGACGATGCAGATAGGCCCGGGAGATATTCAGACTGCGGGCAGCCAGGGTCTTGTTGCCGTTGTTTTCCCTCACGGCATTTTCCGCGAGCTTTACCTTGTAATCCCGGAGCTGCCGCTCGAATGATCCCGCCGACTGATACTCGTCGATGCCGACGACATTCGAGTCCTGAATTTCGTCCGGCAGATCACCCGGACAGATGTTCTCACCCTTCGCTACGATGATGGCGCGCTGTATCACGTTTTCCAACTCGCGCACGTTGCCGGGCCAGGAATAAGAGCGCAGAAGCGTCAACGCGTCGGGATGAATGTCTTCGACGGTAGCGTTGTACATTTCTGAATACTGGCGGAGGAAGTGGGTTGCCAACATCTCCATATCCTCGCAGCGCTCCTGCAGCGACGGAGCGTCGATCCGGACGACGTTGATTCGGTAGTAGAGGTCCTGCCGAAACTGACCCTGAGCCACCATCTCGGCGAGGTCACGATGGGTTGCAAAGATGACACGCGCACGCAGCGGAACGATGCGTGTGCTGCCGAGCCGGCTGAATTCACGCTGCTGCAGCACCCGCAGGAGCTTCACCTGCGTGCTCAGGCTGAGTTCGCCGATCTCGTCCAGAAAGAGTGTGCCGTCGCCGGCGCGTTCCAGATAGCCCTCGCGGGCGGCGGTGGACCCCGTGTACGCGCCTTTCTCGTGGCCGAAAAGCTCGGCTTCAATGAGTGTTTCCGGAATTGCGCCGCAACTAACGGCGACATAGGGCTTTCCCGAGCGGCTGCCAAGGTTATGAATGGCGCTGGCGATCAGCTCTTTCCCGGTGCCGCTTTCGCCGGTTACCAGCACTGGTGCGCTCAGGTCAGCTACGCGGCGCACTAGTTCATAGACCTGCCGCATCTGTTGGCTGGAGCCGATCATCCGGTCGCAGCGGGCGACAGTTTCGAGTTGCTCCTGTACTGTCTGCAGCTTCCGCTTGAGCGCGGAGTTCTCATAATTACGGCGAAGCATCGCCTTCAGGTCGCGAATGGACGGCGGCTTACGGCAATAGCCCAAAGCGCCCAGGCGCACAAGTTCCACTGCTGTTGGCCGGACACCGTCATCCGCCATCACCAGCGAAGGAACCTGGGCCGCGATGATCTGACGAGAGGATGCAATCCGTTCCCGCAATGTAGGGTCATTCGAATCGAGATCGATAATCACCACGTCGCAGTTCCCGGACGAATAGACGCGGTTGATTTCGTTCTCTGTGGAATGGAGGGTGACTGCATGCCCTTCTCCTAGTGCAGAGGAGAGGAGCAGCTGTAATTTGGCGTCGTCGGAGTACAGCCCAATTCGAATCATAGGGTGAGCCCTTGAACGCGACAGACACGGCAGAAATGGCATTTCAACATAAGGTTCCCTAGCGCAAAGAAAAATGTATGAAACGGGTGTACAAGGGGCCCAGGGCTACAAGTCCTGAGAGCAACAAGTTCCCAAATCGACAAGAGCCGAAAAGCAACACGGCAGCGGAACCGGGGGCCAACGATTGTTCATGTATGGTGAACGTATTGATACCGGACGCGGTTACCCATCGTCGACAAAACTGTAGTAATCCCATAGGTAGCTAAGGAGTGTACAACCGTACTGTGGGGACACGCGGGTAAGTAAATGTCTCCGCTGCCTTTTGTTGCGAAAAAGGGCCCATTGATTGCTTGACAAGCGTGTATGTCAATCCGGTCACGCTTAGAGATTTTGCTGCTGATAGCCGCCACGGCGGTAACTCGCTTCACCTTCCGTAGCCACTTCCTCTATGACCTTGACTCTCTCGGTTTTGCCCTTGGGGTGGAGCATTTTGACCCGCGCGTCTATCAGCCTCACCCGCCTGGATATGTCTTGTATGTCTGTCTTGGCAAGCTGTTTCACGCGCTTATTCACGATGTAAACCTGGCGCTTGTCCTGCTTGGCATCGCCGCCAGTTGCGGGGCGGCTGCTCTGATCTACCGGATGGCGCAAGAGTGGTTTGGCATCGAGGCAGCGCGTTTTGCCGGCCTTATCTTCCTGTTTTCTCCGCTCGCCTGGTTTCACGGCGCTGTGGCACTTACCTATATTGTCGAAGCCTTTTTCTCGGCGCTGATAGGTTACCTGTGCTGGCGGACTGAGAGCGGAAACTGGCGGCCTATCTTGCCAACCAGCCTCATTTTGGGAATATCGGCCGGCGTGCGTCCCTCTTCTCTGCTCTTTCTGGGGCCGCTGTTCCTGTTTTCGCTGCGCAAGGCGGGATGGAAGAGGGGCGTGATTGCGATATCAAGTCTGCTTGTGACGCTTTTGGCGTGGTTCCTTCCCATGATTTCCGCCAGCGGCGGATATCGGACCTACTTCGGGGCGCTGTTTTCTCTCTGGCGGATGGTTCCGTCGCGGGATACCGTCTTCAATTCAAACCCCGCCACGTCGATCGCAAGGGCTCTGGCGATCGCATTCATCCTGCTCCTGTGCTTCGGGACAGCCCTGTCGGCGGCGCTCTGGAGATGGCACGCAGATGTGCCATCTGAGCCGCAAAAGAAGAAGTTCACGCTGGTCTGGATTGGTCCGGCGTTGTGCTTCTTCACCTTCATCTTTCTTAAATTTGTAAATAGCGGCTATCTGCTGGTGATATCGGCTCCGCTATCCATCTGGCTGGGTGGATGGGCAGCCGACTGGTATGCGAAGACTGCCTGGGAACGGCCCTGGAAGTTAGCCATCGTCAGCATCGGAATAGCCGTAAACTGCGCCATTTTTCTTGCATCGCCACTGTACTGTTCTTACCGGTTGGTGCGGCGCCACGAGGCAGAGATCAGGAGCGTACGAAGCGCACTTTCTCAGGTAGCTTCGCCCCAAGATACCTTGATTGTCGGTTTTGATTCCCATTTCCTGGGATACCGCGATGCCGGCTACTATCTGCCGCGCTATCTCAGCGTGGAATATCCGGCCGTGAAGTTGCTGGAAGGCACTCGGGTATTCGCGATGGAACACCAGCAGACGCGCCTTCTAACCGCGCTGCCGGCCCGGTCCTATGCGCGGTTTGTATTATTTCCGCTCCCTTTCGGGGACCCAGAAAATCAGGCCTATCTTCGCAAGGTGCAGGCCCTGATTCCGCCTCAAGATCTGCGCACTATCTCTAAGGGAGGACGCGACTTCATCACCGGTCCCATCGCCGACCTGCCGCTCCTCTTTCCCACGCTAGGCTGGGACAGAGTTGAGGGTGTATCTGCTCTGCGTCAGTCGCCAGAGCAGCCTGTAAACAGCCGTGTACACCCGCCTTCCGCAGTTCCCGCAACACGCTGAATTCAGGGAGTTCCGCGTGCTCTCAACTTGGACCGCGAATTGCTCTTTAAAGCAACGTCCTCCTGAAGGGAGAGGTGAGCGAACCTACCTATGCATTCAATCGCCTGGTGGCCGACCATGGTTGTTCTCGTCATTGTCACGTTCACGGATCTGCGAAGCCGCAGGATCCCGAACTGGGTGGTGCTTCCGTTTCTTCTGGCGGGCGTGGTTATTTCAGGCTGGATGCATGGTTGGAGCGGGGTCGCACATAGCCTGGCAGGTCTGGCGCTCGGCGGGTTGTTATTCGGGATCCTGTCCTGGATGGGCGGTATGGGGATGGGGGATGTGAAGCTGGCCGCCGCTATCGGGTCCTGGATCGGACCCTCGCAGCTTTTGACGGCGTTGGTTTTCACCGGGGTTGTCGGCGGCATCATGGCGTTGTGCTGGGCGGCATGGTCGGGATTTCTGGGAGAGCTTTTCAAGGGGACGGGCGATCTGGTGTTTGGGTTGAGGAAACGCGGGCTACGGCATCACCCGGAACTAGTTTTGAATAATCCGCTGACGCGCAAGATGCCTTACGCGCCGGCTATCGCAATTGGGACACTCGCCTCATTTTTCTCTCGTTAAGGATCGGGAATGGCGATGGCGGACAGGTCATGGATACTATGTCGACGATTCTCCACACGACGGACGGAAAGCGACCAGAAAAGGGTCGGGAACCCGTGATGTCGACCTTTACGCAAAATCCGGATGCGCTTGGTGCGAATGTGCTCTCCGTAGCGCTGATCGGTCCAGATGAAGCGGGCCGCAAGGCAATGTCGCAGGCGCTGAGCGGCCCGCAGGCAAGTGTCACGAGGGAGTTCGCATCGTATCCGGATCTCGATGACATCCCGCGATTGCTGGAGTCCGGCCACGATATCGTCGTGGTGGAACTGGACAGCAATCCGGAGCACGCGCTGGATCTGGTCGAGTACATCTGCGGCAATGGATCGGCGACCGTGATGGTCTATTCGGGGCACACCGATTCCGAAATGCTGGTACGGTGCATGCGCGCCGGAGCGCGGGAATACCTGACGCAACCGGTTTCGCCCAGCGCCATGGCCGAAGCACTGGTGCGGGCATCCGTCCGCCGTCCCGCCGTTCGGCCGCAAAAGAAAATGGGAACCAAGGTCCTGATATTCGTCGGCACCAAGGGCGGTTCCGGGACGACCACCATCGCGGCAAACTTCGCGACGGCACTGGCTGAGGAATCGAACCACAACACAGTATTGCTGGATCTCGGATTTCCGTTGGGAAATGCTGCGCTCGACCTGGGCATGACGGTGAAGCACACCACCGCGCATGCGCTGCAAAATATCAGCCGGCTGGACGCGACGTTTCTGTCCCGCCTGCTGACCAAACATACCTCGGGACTCTCAGTGTTGGCGGCTCCCGACAAGTATTCCACCGCCTATCCGTCAGAAGAATCGATTGGAAAGCTGATCACCGTTGCCCGGCAGGATTTCGATTACGTTGTGGTCGATGCGGGTTCGAGTACGACGCTGAATTACAAGACGTTGTTTGAAGGCGCGAGCACCGTTTACCTGGTGACACAAGTCAGCATTCCGGAATTGCGCAACGCAAATCGCCTGATCAATGAGTTTTTTGCCGGCGACAGCAGCCGTCTGGAGATCGTGCTCAACCGTTATGCGCCACGGATGGCGGGCATTGACGAGGAGAACATTGCCAAAGCTTTGACGCTGCCGGTGAAATGGAGGATCCCCAGCGACTATCCGGCGGTGAAGCGCGCTCAGAACACGGCTACCGCGCTTTCGCAAACCGATTCGCCAATTTCCCGGGTGATCAGACAGATGGCGAGAGTCGCCTGCGGTCTGCCACCTACAACGAAGAAAAAGGGCTTCCTGTTTTAAAGAGGCCAAGGCATATGGCTCAGCTGATCGCAGGGATGGAATAGCTTGGAACAACTCGATATCGAGACACTCAAATCAGACGTTCATCGGACCCTCATCTCCAAGCTGGATCTGGAGAAACTGTCGCGCGTCAATTCCACTCAGGCGCGCGACGCGGTCGCGCGGATGGTCAACGAGATCATCACCGCGCAGAAGGTCCCGCTGAACTTCAGCGAGCAGGAGCGGGTGCGAGCCGACTTGCTGGATGAGGTCTTTGGTCTGGGCCCGCTCGAGCCGTTGCTCCGCGACGGGAAGATTTCGGACATTCTGGTGAACGGCAAGGACCACGTCTTCATCGAGCGCGGCGGCCTTCTCTCCAGGGTGGACACCAAGTTCCGCGATGACCGTCATCTGTTACAGATTATCGATCGCATCGTGTCGCGGATTGGCCGGCGCGTCGATGAGTCGTCGCCGATGGTCGATGCCCGCCTGCCCGACGGATCGCGGGTAAACGCCATCATTCCGCCTCTGGCGCTGGACGGTCCCGCGTTGTCCATCCGCCGCTTCGGCACTGGACCGCTTTCCGCCAACCAACTGGTGCAACTGAAGAGTATTTCCGCAGAGATGATGGAGATGCTGGCCGCGGCAGTGCGTGCCCGCATCAGCATCCTGATCTCCGGTGGAACCGGCGCTGGCAAGACAACATTCTTGAACGTCCTCTCGCAAAACATTCCGCAGACGGAGCGGATCGTGACCATAGAGGATGCAGCCGAGCTGCAGCTCGCACAACAGAATATTGTGCGGCTGGAGACGCGTCCCGCCAACGTTGAGGGACAGGGCGCGATTCGCCAGCGGCAATTATTGACCAACAGTCTGCGCATGCGGCCCGACCGCATCATCATCGGTGAGGTGCGCGGCGAAGAGGCGTTTGACATGCTGCAGGCGATGAATACTGGTCATGAAGGTTCAATGACCACGATCCACGCCAACACGACGCGGGACGCTCTCTCCAGGCTCGAGTCGATGGTCGCGATGGGCAACCTGAACCTGCCGGAGAGAACGGTACGACAGCAGATCGCCTCCGCTATTTCGATCGTGGTGCAGGTCACTCGTTTGAGTGATGGCACGCGCAAGGTGACCAGTATTTCCGAGATCACGGGTATGGAGGAGAACGTGATCAGCATGCAGGAGATCTTCAGTTTCAAGAGGAGAGGCATTGGACCGGACGGCAGGGTTGTGGGTGCCTTCCAGCCGACGCACATCCGTCCGAAATTCCTTGAAGGGCTTCGTGTCGCAGGGATCTTCCTGCCGCCTGGCCTGTTTGAGCAGACGCTGGAAGTGAGCTGAGAAAGCTGAGTGGGTGATGCTAGTACTGATTGTATTGGTCTTCCTCGTGGTCTTCGCCGTGTTTACTCTCATCCTGCTGGGGGGCGGATCCGGTGCGCCGCAGCAGACAAGACAGGCTCTGGCGTTTCTCCAATCCGCGCTGGCTACGGATGCCCTGCATCGCGGGGATCAGATGGTCGATATCAGGAAGCAGGACTTACTCAGTGCCGTTCCTTGGATCAATCGCTGGCTCGCGAAGGTGGAATTGGCGCCACGTCTGCGCGTGCTGCTCTACCAGGCCGACCTGAAATGGACCGCCGGCGGCATGCTATTGATGTCACTCGCATGCTTCGCATTTCCCGCGTACCTGATCTATCTGAGGACCGGTACGGTCATACTCGCGCTGCTGATCGGCGTGGTATTAGGGGGCATACCCCTGGCATATGTGCTGCACAAGCGGAACCGGCGGTTCAACAAGTTTGAACAGGGGCTGCCCGAGGCGCTTGACCTGATGGTGAGCGCACTTCGTGCCGGTCACAGCCTCGCGTCATCGCTGGGCCTCGTCGCTCGTGAAGCTCCCGATCCGATCGGCTCCGAATTCAGGATCTGCCATGAGGAACAGAATTATGGCGTGGAAATGAGAACTGCGATGGAGAACCTGCTTGCCAGGATGCCTTTGCAAGATATGAGGATCGTGGCGACGGCCATCCTGATTCAGAAAGAGAGCGGAGGCAATCTCGCTGAAGTGCTCGAGAAGTCATCGCACGTGATCCGGGAGCGGTTCACGCTGAAGCGGCAGATACGTGTTCACACCGCACAAGGAAGGCTGACCGGCTGGATCCTTTCCTTTCTGCCCGTGGTGCTAGGTATCGGCCTTTATCTGGTGAATCCCGACACGATGAGCATCCTGTGGAAGCGCGAAATCGGCCGAGAAATGCTTTACACGTCGGCCGCCATGACCATTGCCGGCGCGCTCATCATTCGCAAGATTGTGCAGATGAAAGTGTGAGGGTGAGCCAATGATCGTAACCATTACATTTATCGTTCTCTTCCTCCTGCTGGCGAGCGGCGGCCTGCTGCTGTTCTATCGCGACGCGACCCTGCAGAGAATAGCCGCTGTCATTACGCCTGAGTCGAAGCGGAGAAACATCCGCGACACGATACGGCAGACGGGAACATCGCTTTCCGGCATGGTGGAGCACATCGAGCGCGTCGTGCCGAGGAGCCAGGCCGAGGTTTCCATTACGCAGCAGCGGCTGATACGCGCCGGTTTCCGCAAGGATGCCGCCGTGAATTATTTCTATGCCGCGAAGGCATTGACTCCGTTGGCGCTGTGCGTGGTGGTCCTCGCGACCGGAATTGGCAGCCTTTTCATGTACGCGGTGGCACTGGGGCTGGGCTTTCTAGCGCCGGATTTCTGGCTGGGCCGGCTGATCGCCAAGCGGCAGGCGAGCATCCGGCGCGGTCTGCCGGATGTGCTTGACCTGACTGTCATCTGCATCGAGGCGGGATTGAGTCTGGACCAGGCCACCGCGCGCACGGCAGAGGAGATGCAGGGGGCACACCCAGCGATCAGCGACGAGCTCGGTATTGTGGTGCTGGAACAGCGAGCCGGGCGGCCCCGCGGCGAAGCATGGAAGCGTTTTGCAGAACGCACTGATGTTGACAGCGTGCGCAACCTGGTCTCAGTCCTGGTGCAGTCGGAGCAGTTTGGCACCAGCGTCGCAAAGACACTACGGGTGCATTCCGACACGCTGCGAACGCAGCGACGTCAGCGGTTGGAAGAGCAGGCGGCAAAAACAACCGTGAAGCTGGTTTTTCCGCTGGTTCTGTTTATCTTTCCGTCGCTCTTCCTGGTGGCGCTGGGACCAGCCGCCATCATCATGCTGGAAGGCTTAAAGAACTTGTCTCAATAAAAGGGGGTAATGACGTGGATAACACAATGATCATCCGGGTAGTAGCGGGAGTGCTCGCTATCGTACTGCTGGTGATTCTCATTCAGCGTCGCAGAACGCGGGTTCGCTAGAGCATTTGCCCTGCGGTATAGGGGAAGGCGGATTCAGTGGCACGCGATGCTTGCGTGCTGAGTATCAAGGCATTTTTCCTGGAGGTGTAGAGCGGCCGACAGAAGCTCATGTGACCTTTCGTTAAGGAAAGGCCATGCCGAGAAGATCTCCGCTGCCGCATAACATCAGGAAAAATGCTTTGGAACCCTTTACACGAGCACATTGGGAAGCAGGAGCAATGGGGAGTCGGGAGACCATGATTCGGTGGACGCTCTCCAAAGGCAAAAGATGGCTATTGTTGCCCTGGGCGTAACGGCGTGAGCGAGTCGCCGGGGCCGTGGCACTGCGTCGAGGCAATGACTCGGCGGAGTGGATGAAAGAAATTGCAATGGGCTAATGGCGAAGTAGAGGATCCGGGCCACGCAGCGGGCCACTTATCCGAGGCGGTGCCGCAGGGGCCGGTAAACACATGAAACGACGAACTTATTGCGTATATAACCAGGTCCGCGAATGTTTTATCAGTCTCGGCGTGACGCCTGCGGACACCACGCTGGCGCGTCTGAAGGGTCTGATTGGACGGATGCAGCTCAAGTTTGACGACGGCGTGTGGGTGGTGCCGTCGCGCGGAATCCACACGCTGGGTGTGCTGTTTCCGCTGGACCTGATGTACCTAGACTCGAATAACCGGGTTCTTCACTTGATCGAGCACTTTCCCCCATTTCGTGTGGCGCCGTTGCGCGCACAGGCTGCAAGCGTGCTGGAGCTGCCAACGCACACGATCTATTCATCGCAGACGCAGATCGGAGACCAGTTACTCATCTGCGCTGCGGAAGAGATGGAGCGTCATCTCAGCCGGGGCCCAGTCGAACAGGTCAATCTGCAGCCGAAGTGAGTATGGAGCGATGTATGGAAGACGATCTGTCGCCGTTCAAGAAATGGTTCAAGGGAAGTCTCTCACGGGAGCGCCGCAAGGCGGACCGGCAGGATGCTGCCCGAGTTAGTGTCCATTACTGGGACGGCGCCGCTCCGGTTGCGCACAATATTCGCAATATCAGCGCTGGTGGTGTCTACGTTCTGACCGAGCGGCGCTGGTATCCAGGCACGCTTGTGATGCTGACGCTGCAGAAAAAAGGCAGCTCCGATGACGAAGCAGACCGGTCGATTACCGTTCAGTCGAGGGTGGTGCGGTCCGGTCCGGACGGTGTTGGACTAGCTTTCGTTCTGCCAGAGAGCCAAGAGAGCCGCACGAGAAGTGGCTCATCTGCCGGTGAAAATCATCTCGTAACTGCTGGACGAAAAGCGATCGGCAAGTTCTTGCAGTCGATCAAGGACAGTAAAGGTCAGTCGCTGGTCGAGTTCATCCTGATCCTGCCGGTTGTCTTTTTGCTGATCGTCAACGTCGTGAACTTCGGGGCGTTCTTCTATGCCTGGATCACTGTCTCGAATGCTGCACGCGCTGGTGCGGATTACGCGATTCTCGGTGGCGCATCGGCCGGTTCCCTCGCGACGCCGTCAGGAACCGCGGTTACAAATCTCATCACAGATGATATTTTGTCGTTGCCCAATCGCGCCAGCCTGGTAGTGAACATCTGCCAGAATGACGTGGGGGCGACGCCGGCGGTGACCGCGCTGGCTGGAACCTGCACGAGCATACCGACGGATCCTGAACCCACGGGTTACGTTCTGTTGACAGTGGACGTGACTTACACCTATAGGCCCCTAATCCCGGCAGGGTTTCAGTTCAGAAATCTGAACGTCTTTGCAACTATCCCCGCAACTACCATCCATCGCAGGGCAGTGATGAGGGAGCTCCGATGACAGTTCAGGTGAAGCGTTGGAAGTGCGCAGAAGGCAGCAGCACGGTGGAGTTCAGCTTGATCGCCGTCATTTTTGTCATGCTGCTCCTGGGTGTCATTGAGATGGGACGGATGATCCTGGCGTACACCACCATCGCCCAAGCTGCGAAGGCCGGCGCACGTTACGCCATTGTGCATGGCAGCTTGCGCAGCGGCGGCGGAGCCAGTGGGCCAAGCGGCCCGGGAAACACCACCCAGATCGAGACGGTCGTCAAGAATTTCGCCAGCGCGGGCGCGCTGAATACTGTTAACGTAACAACTACGGTGACCTATCCGACAGTGAGCGGTACCTGCGGCACCAATGGGCCAGGGTGCCCGGTACAGGTCAAAGTCACATATCCGTTTACTCCCCTGCTTTCTTACTTCAATCCCATGCTCAGCATGACGCTGAGTAGCACCAGCAAAGGCGCCATCACGTTTTGAGGAGTAAACAACATGCGATGTAGAGGAGAAGAAGGTCAGGCCGTCATCGCCGTGGCCGTTGCCATGTCGATCTTTCTGGTTGCCGCCATCGGATTAGGCGTGGACGGCTCACACCTCTATGCGCAACGGCAGATGGCGCAGACGGCTGCGGACGCGGCGGCACTGTCAGCGATCCAGAGCGTCTTCGACGGCACGTACAACGTAGGGACGAATCCGGCCCGGTTCACTCTGGCTACATTTACGTGTGGAACAACCGATGCGAGGACGCCTTGCGTCTACGCGTCCAACAACGGCTTCGGTCCCGGCACGCCGGATACCGTCACCATGAGCTTTCCGGGAGCCGGGACGATCACGGGTGTGTCCCTGGCTACCGGATTTCCAGCGCTACTTGCCAAGGCCACGGTTTCGCGGAATGTTTCCACGACGCTGCTGCGTTTCCTCGGCTCGACTGCGACAACAGTGACCGCGACTGCGACGGCGGCGATTGTCAGCGTAGTTGCGCCGGTCCCGATCATTGTGAACCACCCGACGTTGCCATCGTCCTTCGCGGGCAACGGCAACGTGGGCGTCACCATTTGCGGCGGTCCGCATCGCAGCATTCAGGTCAATTCCAGCAACGGCGCGGCAACGTCGACATCGGGTAGTAGTAACCTGGTCAATCTCACGCATGCGGGACCACCGGACACTGGGAATTGCCTCACGGGAAATGGGGCGGACTTCGGAGTTACGGGAGGTCCCACCGGGTCATCGTCTTTCACCGTGTCCTATGGCTCGACGGGCCAATATGTGGATAAGACGTCCTTCATCCCCGATCCGCTCGCGAGCGTCGTTCCGCCTACGCTCGCGTCGCTGCCGACTCCCAAGGCAGCATCTCTACTCGCGGGCGCCGCAAACGCCGCATGCCCGGCCGGCGCGAAGAAGCCTTGCAAGCTTTTCTATCCAGGCATTTACCCGACCGGGATCGATGGCAAGAACCTTACTCCCATTATGGCTCCGGGAATCTATTACATACAGGGCACCAATGGGTTGGACTGCACCGCCAACTGCAACATGTACATGGCGACAGGAATCACCGATACCGGAACAGGCACGACAAACACCGGCTGGGACGGGACCGCTGCGGGTGGTGGCGTCATGTTCTACAACACTGGAACAGGTGTCTTTAATCTGGGGTCGAATGGTAATGTCAGCCTGATCGGCGCCCCACCGACGGGTCCTTATAAAGGGATCCTCTTTTTCCAGGATCGGACCGCAGCGGCCGCTACGCATTCTCTTGGGGGAGGAGGAGCGATGACGCTGATCGGTACGATCTATATGACAAATACAAGAGCGACGATGCTGGGTACCTCCGCTCACTATCAGGAGCTCGATTTGCAGGGCGGCCCGGGTAGCTCGACGAACGTCAACGGCGAGATCATAGTCGACTCCCTGCAGCTGGGAGGCAACGCCAACATCACCATGAATCTGAACAATCCCTCGCTGACGACCTCGCAGATTGCGCTGGTGAATTGAGATCGAGTAGATGGATCGTATCGTGAA
>JBJMGC010000182.1:0-5223 GCA_045808105.1 Acidobacteriaceae bacterium
CCGGCTCGAACCCGCCGGAAGCTGGGGTGGCCGGGCGGTTCGGCTCATTGTTGGGGGATTGGGGAGTACTGCCGGGCTGATTCGGTTTCCACATTGCTTGGGTATTTCCTTTCAGATACTGCGAAATATGCTTTGCCTGCCCACGGCCCTGCGGGAATCACTCGCCCGCCCTCTGCAATGGTCCATCCTTGAGCAGGTACAGAGTGGCCGGGATCTTCGCACCCGCGCCAAACCTGTCCTTTGTCTGCATATTACTCACCTCTGCGCGAAAATTGCATCCCTCGTCAACAATCTTTTCGCTCAAACTTGCACCTAAGTGGTATCCCCACAGCCGCTTAAGCAGCAGTGGAGACGCAAAGCGATACCATCGAGACGTATGCCCTCGGACCGCGATCTGCTCGCTCGCATCGGCCGCTCCTCCGGCAGCCGTGCCGGTTACAAACAACTGGTTCGCGAACTGGGCCTCGGCGGAGGCCGCGAACGCCGCCTTCTCCTGGAGCAACTCGCCCGCCTCAGCGCTCGCGGCGATCTCGTCAAGGCCGGCCGCGACCACTGGAGCCTCCCTCAGGCAGCGTCCGCGAACACCAATCTCATTGCGGGCCGTCTCGACCTGCACCGCGATGGCTTCGGCTTCGTCCGCCCAACAAGCAATATCGGCACGGTTGGCGCCCCGGACAAGGGTGACGACATCTTTATTCCGCCCGTCGAGCTCCACGGCGCCATGCAGGGCGATCTGGTTCTGGTCGAGCTCCTCCCGCCGCGCACACACGGCCCGAACACCGGCAAGCGTGCAGGACGTATTGTCCAGATCGCTCACCGGCGCAACCCCACCGTCGTGGGCCGCTTCCGCTATGCCACAAGCGAGCGTGCTCAAGGCAACTACGTCGTCCCCTTCGACGAGCGCATGACGCAGCCCATCCTCATCCCCTTCGGTGATGAGATCCCCTTGTATCAGGACGCTGATTCAGGATCGGATGCCACGCCCCACCGCGTCCTGGGCAAGGACGCGCACCACGCGAAACCCGACCGAGATGACCTCGAAGGCCTGGTGGTCGATGTCGAGATCACCGACTGGCCCACCCTCCACCGCCAGGCCCGCGGACGCATCCTCGAAATCCTCGGCGATCCCGACGACTTCGGCGTCGACGTCGAGATCATGATCCGCAAGCACCACATCCCGCACCTGTTTCCGGATGCGGTGCTCGAGAACGCCCGCGAAGTCGCGCATCTCGATCCGCAGGAAATCGCGCTCCGTCGCGACTTCCGCGATCTCCCCATCGTCACCATCGACGGAGAGACGGCCAAAGACTTCGACGATGCCGTCCTGGTGACACATACCCACGACGGTTACGAACTGCAGGTCCACATTGCCGATGTAGCCCAGTACGTCACACCCGGCTCGCCACTGGATCTTGAAGCACGTCTGCGCGGCACCTCCGTCTACTTCCCCGATCGCGCTGTTCCTATGCTCCCCCAGGAGCTATCCTCCGACATCTGCAGTCTCCGTCCGGCGGAAGACCGCCTTGTCCTGTCCTGCATCATGCAGCTCGACCGCCACGGGGCGATCCTCAGCTACGAAGTGTGCGAGGGCGTCATCCGTTCGGCGCGCCGCATGACCTACACCCAGGTTCACAACATCCTCACCGGCGATGATGGCGCGCGGAGCGAGTTTGCTCCGCTCGTTCCTGAGTTCGAGCGCATGCTCACCCTCGCCAAGATCCTCAACCGCAAGCGCGAGCAGCGGGGCTCCATCGACTTCGATCTCCCCGAGCCCATCATTGACTTCAACGACGAAGGCGAGATGCAGGGCATTCTTCGCTCCGATCGCACCTGGGCGAACCGCCTCATTGAAGAGTTCATGCTTTCGGCCAATGAGTGCGTCGCCGATTGGCACGAGCGTATGGGCGTCGCCAGCATCTGTCGCATCCACGAAAAGCCTGACGCCAAGCGCGTTATCGACTTCGAGGAAACCGCCGCGCACTTCGGCTACTCGCTCGGCATCGGCGCCCTTCCCGTGAAGCGTATCCAGTTCAAGAGTGAGCGCCGCGAATTTCGCGCCCACAACGCGCGCAACCGAAACAGCCAGCGCCACGCCCCTCGCGAGCACGAAGTTGCGCAGGACATTCCTGTGACACCGCAGATGTATCAGCGGCTGGCCAAGAAAATCGCCGGCAAGCCAGAGGAGCGTATCCTCGCCCACCTCATGCTGCGCTCGCTAAAGCAGGCCCGCTACTCGGAAAAGAACGAAGGTCATTTCGCTCTCGCGACGTCGCACTACACCCACTTCACCTCGCCGATCCGGCGCTATCCCGACCTCATCGTGCACCGCATCTCCAAGGCCCTGCTCGAAGCCGGCGCTACAAGTAATGTCATCCTGAGCGAGCGAAGCGAGCTGAAATCCCGCCCTGAGCGTTTCAAAGGAGATCTGCACTCTCCACTTTCCGAAGACGACCTGGGGTCCATTGCCAAAGAATGCAGTGACAATGAACGCCGCGCCGCCGAAGCCGAACGCGAGCTGATCGAGTGGAAGAAGGTCAAGTTCATGCAGCACCGCATCGGCGAAGACTTCGATGCGATGGTGATGAATGCCACCAAGTACGGCCTCTTCGTCGAACTCAGCGACCTCTTCATCGAAGGCCTGGTTCCGCTCGGCAGCCTGCTGGACGACGTGTACACATATCGCGAGAACACCCGCCAGATCATCGGCAACCACAGCGGCCGGCGCTACTCCATCGGCGACCGCCTGCGCGTCATTCTCGACCGCGTCGATGAAGTGGAGCGCCGCCTGCAATTCTCGATTCTCGACGCGCCCGACTCAGGCCAGCCTGCGCGCTCCGGCAAGAAGAAGCAGAAGGCAAAGCCCGCAGCCAAAGTAGAGCCGGCCCACGCATCGCGATCCAAAAAGAGCAGCATGCTCCGCCGTCAGCCCAAAGGCAAACACAAACGCCGATAGCACTCGGTTCTACGGCGCTGGCGGCTGTGCCGCAGTCGGCAGCAGCCCGCGATCTACCAGGATGGGAGGTCGCCTGTGATGCGTGTGCAGTTCGTAATCGTATGCCCAGCCAATCAGGTCGCCATCATGCCAGTTGCGCGCGCTGATCTCGATGCCGAAGGGCAGTCCGTCCGCATAGAAGCCCGCCGGGAAGCTGATTGCTGGTACGCCGAGCATATTGACCCAGCCCGTAGCGCTGTGCGGTCCCTCGCTCAACCGTCCGTCCTGCGGCATGGTCTCGTCAGGTGGCGGCATCTGGATCGCAGGGTAGACAAATCCATCCAGGTGCAGGCGATCCAGTTCCGTTTCGTACAGCGCCATGACCGCGCGCCGTGGTTTGAGAAAGTTGGCTTCAGCCTGCGGATCGCGCTCGAGCGTCGCTTGCGCAATGCCGCTCTGTCGGCCTCCAATGATCACTTCGGGCAGCGGTGTGCCGACAGCGCGTTCGTACTCGGCAGGCGAGTGATACTCAGCCGGGCCGAAATTCGCAAGGAACTTTTCCGTGCCCTCGCGGACGTATGGCCGCGTGCAGATATGCGAGGCAGCATCCGCGAAGCTGTCCGGCAAAATTTGCGGATCGATCAACACCGTCGCTCCCGCAGCCCTCAATTCTGCAACCGCCTTCAGGAAAGCCGCACGCGTCTCCGGCTTCAGGGGTATCTTCGATTCCTCCTTTGCCTTCGCGAACTGCGCGGGCGTCGCATCCGCGCACACTCCCTGAAACACAGACGAATCGCCGTCCAGGATGAACGCCGGTACCGCGAACCGCTTCCCCTTGAGCGCACCGGGCTTCAAATACTTCGTGTAAGGGCCGGGCTGCGCTTTCGCCGTGGAGCCAACCGTTACCGGATCGAGCGGATCTTCACCGGTCATCACGGTAAGCGCAATGGCAGCATCTGCCACATCACGCGCGATAGGGCCGGTATTGTCCAGCTGCCAGTCCAGCGGAGCGATACCCGTCAGGCTAACCAGCCCGCGCGTAGGAAAGATCCCCACCAGATTGCTGGTGGCGACCGGCATACGAATCGAATTGCCCGTGTCCGTTCCATTGCCCAGAACCGCGAGATTCGCAGTCACGGCTGTCACTGTGCCGCCTGACGATCCACCCGGCGAGAAGCGCACATCGTAGGCGTTCCCGGTGCGGCCAAAAGCGGTCGAGCGATTGGTGTCGCTGGCAGCAAAGTCCGGCATATTCGTAACACCGATCGGAATCGCGCCAGCCGCGCGCAACTTCGCCACAATGGTGGCATCGCGCGGCGCAATCAATTCGTGCCGGGGAAGCATGTAGCCGCGCCAGCCGTCTGTCGTGATCAGTCCCTGGACGCTGGTGTTCGCCTTGGTGACGATCGGCACGCCCCAGAGCGGACCGGGTTGGAAGCCGGGCGCCTTCGATTCCGCATCCTCTCGCGCCGCTTCTGCGAGCGCGGCTTTCGTATTCACCGTCTGCACTGCGCGATAGATGCCGTTGTAGCGGGTGATGCGGTCAAGGTGCCACTCGACCACCTGCGTCACTGTATAGCGATGTTCACGGTAGAGCGCCTCCAGCCGATCGACGGTGACCTCCATGAGCTCGCGGTCGATCGATGCCTTTGCTGTAGCCGGCGCTACCTTTGCTCTGGCCGGTGAAGACGTTTGAGCAAACATCGGCTGAGTGATCAACAGCAGAAAGAGGAAGATGCGCATGGTGCGGAAACCATAACATCGCGAACCGACCGAGGGAGCTAGTGACTAGGAGCTAGAAGCCGCGTCGACTCGACGCCACCACATTCCCCACAGACCAGATCACTGCGCCCCAGGCCAGCACATTCAGCCCGATGATCAGCAGCGGCATCAATATCTTGTACTCGAACGTGCGGGCGATCACGCCGCCTGTCAGCCAGTTCACCACCTGCCATCCGGGAAACAGGATGAGTTGGGCCAGTCTGCGCACACCCCGCACGTGGTAGAAGGGCGGCATGCGCGCGATCACATCGAATATCAGGCAGGGTATTCCCAGCAGGAAGGCATACTTGCATCCCTGCTTGTAGGTCACGGACGCGGAGCGCCTGCCGAGGATGCGGGCGGTTGAGTCTCGGGCGGCTCAGTACTGGAGGTCTCCGGCTCATCCTCATCGCTCAAGCCCAGCCGGGTCTCAATCTTCACCGGGCCCTTTCCCTGTTCCGCATTGTGCCTCTGCTGGCGCAGGTTGATGACGAATAAGACGACGCGCAGCAGCAGAATGCCCACGAGCA
>JBJMGC010000183.1:0-54753 GCA_045808105.1 Acidobacteriaceae bacterium
CCTGCTGGCTGCCGAGGCCGATCTGCGCAGCTATGCCACGCCGCGACGGCTGGCGGTTACGATTTCCGGCGTGCTTGACCGGCAGCAGGATGTGACCGAGCAGTTGACTGGTCCCGCGTGGAAGGTGGCCTTCAAGGACGGCCAGCCGACGCCGGCCGCACATGCCTTTGCCAAGAAGACTGGTGTGACAGTGGAAGCGCTGGTGAAGCACACGACCCCCAAAGGCGAATATGTGTCGGCCACGGTGACAAAGGCTGGCCGCACTGCGGCGGAGATCCTGAGCGAGAAGCTGCCCGCTGAGCTGGGGAAGATCTACTGGGCGAAGAACATGTATTGGCGGCCGAGCAAGCCGGAACGCTTTGTGCGGCCGGTGCGCTGGATGGTGGCGCTGCTCGACTCGGCTGTGGTCCCGGTGGAGTTCGGCGGAAAGGCAGCCAGCAATGTGACGTATGGGCATCGGGTGCTGCACGGGGATGCCCCGGTGATGATCACGTCGCCTGCGGAGTATGCGGCGAAGCTGGAGGCGTCGTATGTGGTCGCCGAGGTGAGCGTGCGGCGAGAGCGCATTCGCAAGGCGCTGGATCGTGTGACCCGGACCGTGGAGGGCGCACGCTGGCGAGAGGACGCGCCGCTGGTCGAAACCGTGACCCAGCTTACGGAATGGCCGAGCGTGGTGCTGGGCACCTTTGAGCGCGAATATCTGGAGCTGCCGGACGAGGTACTGGTGACGGTGATGCGCGATCACCAGAAGTATTTCGCGGTGAACGATGCGGGCGGCAAGCTGGCGCCGCACTTCCTGGCGGTGCTCAACACGCAGGTGGATGCGGCGGGCGAAGCGGTCATCCGCCACGGCAACGAACGCGTGCTACGTGCCCGGTTCAACGATGCGCGGTTCTTCTGGACCTTCGACCAGAAGACGCCCCTTGCCGAGCGTGTGGAGCTGCTGAAGGCTGTGACCTTCCAGAAGGACCTGGGCAGCTACTTCATCAAGACAGAGACGAACCTGCGACTTGCATCAGCGCTCGCGACGCCGCTGGCGGCTCGCGGCATTGCCGTGGATGAGCCTGCGCTGCTGACCGCGCTGCGACTGGCGAAGGCCGACCTGACGGCGGAGCTGGTAAAGGAGTTTACCGAGCTCCAGGGCGTGATCGGCGGACTCTACGCGCGTGCGGAAGGCCTGGGCGAGCGGGTCGCGCAGGCGATCTATTGGCAGTATCGGCCAGCCGCGGCAGACGATGCAATTCCGCCGACGGTGGAAGGTCAACTGCTCGGACTCGCCGACCGCATGGCGACGATTGTCGATATGTTCGCGCTCGGACTGGAGCCGACGGGGTCGAAGGATCCGTTCGCGTTGCGCCGCGCAGCCAACGGAGTGATTCGCATCCTCGCTGAATCCGGCTTGCCGCTGAAGCTGAGCGAGCTGGAGCGGCTGGCGACGAGTCCAGAGCAGGATGCGTTGGCCGAGACTTCGACCTCTGCCGTTGCTGCGTTCTTCCGCGAGCGGCTCGACTTCTACCTGCGCGAGGTGATGGGGTACAGCTATGACGTTGCGAAGGCCGTGCTGGCCGCAGGTGGCGATGATGTGGCCGATGCCATCGCGCGGGCGCAGGCCCTCACGGAAGTGCGCGCGTCGGATGCCGAAGGACATCTCGCGGCAATCTCGGCAGCGTTCAAGCGCATCCAGAACATCCTGCGGCAGGCGCGAGAGAAGGGCGAGTCCTACGATACAGCGGCGGTTGCAAACGCGCTGGTCGAACCGGAGGAGCGCGCATTGCATGAGCAGTTCAACGTGGTCGCGCCTGAAGTGGAGACCCTGCGCGCTTCACATCGCTATGCTGAAGCCTTCGGCCGCATCGCCACGCTTCGACCAACCGTGGATTCGTTCTTCGACAAGGTGATGGTGATGGCGCCGGATGCGACGCTTCGCCGCAACCGTCTCTCGCTGATCGCGGAGGTTGCGGGTCGCTTTTCGAGCATCGCGGACTTTTCTGAAATCGTAACGAACTAGCAGAACGATCGTGGTGCTGCCGATTTGGGTATGATGGTCGGCCATATGGCACTTTCTACTCGACGGCAATTTCTGCAAACGAGTGCGGCGGTTTCCGCTTGCGCTCTGATGACCACCCATCCCGTCCTGGGTTTGCCCTTCGGGCTGCCGCTCGGGCTCGAACTCTACTCGGTGCGCGATATGCTGCCGAAGGATTATGCCGGCACCCTCAAGAAGGTGGCGGCGCTTGGCTATCGCGACGTGGAGGCAGCCGGCTACTTCGGGCACTCGCCTGCGGACGTAAAGGCCGCGATGGCGGCCGCGGGGCTGCGCTGCGTCAGTGCGCACTACTCGTCCGATCTACTCTCGAAGACGCTCGACGACATCATCGCTTTCCACAAGGTGCTCGGGGCGGAGTACATCCTGTGCTCATATCCGGGGCACAAGAATCCGCCGGCGAAGAGCGCCGAGCACAGCTTCACGCTAGAGGACTGGCACTGGAACGCGGAGCAGTTCAACCGGTGGGGCGCGAAGGTGAAGGCGGCGGGATTCCGCTTCGGATATCACAACCACACGCCGGAGTTTGTCGTGGTGGATGGAGTGACTCCATACGACGAACTGATGAAGCTCACCGATCCTGCGTTGGTCACCTTCGAGATGGATTGCGGCTGGGTGTTTGTGGGCGGCGGCAATCCGGTTTCGTATCTGCACAAGTATCCCAATCGCATCTCCATGCTGCATATGAAGGACTTCAAGAAGGCAGCCCAGCCCTTCTCGGCGAGCTCTCCGCCGGTTCCCACCGAACTCGGCCGGGGCACGATCGATTACCGGCCGATCGTCGCGGCGGCGAAGAAGGGCGCGATCAAGCACTATTTCGTGGAGCAGGAGGGGTTCGACGTTCCGTGGGAAGAGTCGCTCCGGATCGACGCCGAGTATCTGAAAGCAATTCCGGCGTGACGCGCTGACGAAGCTGGGCCGGCGAAGAATCGCCGGCCCAGCTTTCATTCAAATTGTCGCGAACTGCTCAGAACGGAATGTCGTCGTCGGTGATGCCGGTGTCGCCGTAGTCGGGGGCAGGCTGGGCGTAGCCGCCGCCCTGACCGGCGCCTGCGCCGCTGCTTTGGCGGCTGCCGCTGTAGCTTCCGCCGCCTTCACCGTCGCCGCGTCCGGAGAGCAGGGAAATGTCGTTGACGATGACCTCGGTTTTATAGCGTTTCTGGCCGCTGGTTTTATCGTCCCAGGAAGAGGTGCGCAGGCTGCCTTCCACGTAGAGCTTGGCGCCTTTCTTTACGTAATCGCGAATGATCTCCGCCACTTTTCCAAAGGCGACGAGATTGTGCCATTCGGTGCGGTCCTGCCACTCGCCGCCCTTGTCCTTGAAGCGATCGGAGGTGGCGAGTCCAAACTTCGCGACGGCGGCGCCGCTGGGCAGGAAGTTCACCTCGGGATCTTTGCCTACATTGCCCAGCAGAATTACTTTGTTGACGCTCTTTGCCATGGTTCTTTCCTTCTTCTTTGACTAAACGACGAGCATAGCAGAGGTCACGTTACCCTACCCCCACCCCCCCTCCGGTCCCGGTGGAGTAGTGGAGAACTGCTCTGGAATCATAGACTTAGGGTCTCTCCCGCGGGCTAAAATCCTCCAGCCAAAGGAGTTATCCGTAAATTCGTCCAGTGATTGAACTTAGAGGCCGCCTCGGAGTTGCGGTCCGCGCATGAGAGATGACCTAATTCCATCGTAGCGAATTGGATGGGGTGATTTGGCAGGTTTTTGCATTTGCGTTGTGGGGCGGGTTCGATTTGGGAATGGCTATGGATTTTCCGGCGGCAGCGATCTCGTCAGCGTGCTGTGCATGTGATGATTCAGCGGCGCAGCTACAGCAGCAGTTTTATGGGGCGCCCCGTTTATGGTGATGCTGAGGCCAGTCGCATGATTGTGGCGTGTCTCGGTTCGAGCAGCACTGCGGGGCGGGGGCAGGCTTTCGACTGGATCGGCGAGTTGAAGCGGAGGCCGCGCAATCAGCGCGTTCGCTTTTATAACTTTGGCGTGGGTGGCGATCTTGCTTACAACGCACTGGAGCGCCTGCCCCAGGTGGTGACTTGCCGTCCGGACAAGGTTGTGGTGTGGATTGGCGGCAATGATGCGCTGGCGCTGGTTTCAGCGAAGATGCGGCGGTTCTTCCGCCTCTCGAAGCGTCTTCCCCGTGCGCCATCGCCGGATGGGTTTCGCGAGGAAATTCAGAAGATCGCGCACCGCCTGAAGGCTGAGACGCGGGCGAGCGTCGGGCTGTGCTCGCTGGCTCCAATTGGGGAAGATCCGGCATCTGCCGATCCTTTTCAGAGCGAGCTCAACCGTCGTATCGAGGAGTACAGCGCGATCATCCGCGAAGTCGCCGAGCAGCAGACCTGTGCCTATCTCGGCATCTATGAAGCGATGCTTGCGCAGATACGGGTATCGCCGGGACCCGCTCTTACGAGCTTCCGGTTCCTCCCGTTTTATCGTGACGCCTTCCGTGTCCTGGTGCTGAAGAAGACCCCGAATGAGGTTGCAAGGATCAATGGCTGGCGATTGCACACGGATGGCGTCCATCTGAACAGCCGCGGCGCGATGATTGCGGCTGAGCTGGTGCAGGAGTTCATCGATCGTTGAGAACAGCTTTGAGTGTGATGGCGGAAGGGAACGGCAGATCGCTCCACTTTGCTTCGCTCCGGTTGGGTGCGATGCATCGTCCCCTAGGTGTATAGTTTCGAGCGGTTGGAGGCAGGAGTGGAACACTCCAACATGTCAGGAGAAAATCATGAAAGCAAGAAACCTCATGTTGACGCTCGCACTGTGCTTTGCCGGAGCAACCGTGTGCTTTGCGCAAAGCGCACAGATGGGCAGCTGGAAGCTGAATGAAGCCAAGTCTCAGATCCCAGCCGGGGC
The DNA here is from genome assembly GCA_045808105.1 of Acidobacteriaceae bacterium. Classification (GTDB taxonomy): domain Bacteria; phylum Acidobacteriota; class Terriglobia; order Terriglobales; family Acidobacteriaceae; genus KBS-83. The sequence goes on from JBJMGC010000183.1 coordinate 4,914, forward strand.
AATAAAAAACACCACGGTCATGTACGAGCCCTCGGGTGACAGCGTGAAAGTGACTACGGATGGCACAGACAGCGATGGCAAGGCACAGCATACGGAATGGACAGGTAAATTCGATGGCAAAAGTTATCCGCTTACCGGCGATCCGGGTGCAGACGCGCGGGTGTACAAGCGGATCAACGACCATACTTTGACGCTGGCCAACATGAAGGACGGGAAAGCTATTAACAGCGGTCGCGTTACCGTTTCGGCGGACGGCAAGACCCGCACGGTACGCGTGACCGGAGCTAATTCAGGTGGCAAAAAGGTCACCAGCGTCGCGGTATACGACAAGCAGTGACGGAGAAGACGCGCCCATCCGCCGCGGATACTCAGAAAACGCGCCACGGACGCGTAGCTTGCTGGGTTTTTTTGTTTAGAGAGTTAGTCGCAGTGAGAGGATGACAGGGACTCACGGGAAGTAATCCATTGCCGCCGTCGTGCGACAACCCACATCCCAACACAGGAACGTGGGGTGTCACTCTTCGTCCTTAGGTCAGGATGGGGCAGTTGCCGTGGCGTTGGCGTCGACGGTGCGCATGGGCAGGCTGGCTGCTTCCCATGCGGCGAAGCCGCCGGCGATCTCGGATACCGAGGCGTAGCCGCTGCGCTGCAACAGGCTTGCGGCGATGGATGAGCGGTAGCCGCCAGCACAGTAGACCAGCAGCGGACGATCTTTCGGCAAGGTCTTTAGATTCTCCGCGAGGCGGTTGAGCGGGAGGGCCACGCTGCCGTCGATGTGCTTCTGCTCACGCTCGCGCGGCGTTCGGACGTCGATGGCCAGCGGAGGCTTGTCAGCGGACAGGAGCCCTGCGGCGAAGGGCGCGCTGACCCGCTCAGTGGAGGCGACGAGTTCCGGCCGCGATTCGAGGCTTTGCAATCCGTTCTCGAGATATCCGGCGATGTGATCGAAACCGATGCGTCCAAGCCGAACGGCCGATTCGTGCTCCCGGCCCGGGGTGGCGATGATGACGATCGGATGCGTGCGGTCGAGGATGGTGCCGGCCCAGGTTGCGTACTGGCCTCCGAGCCCAATGTTGATGCTGCCTGCCAGGTGCGCGGCGCTGAATTCTTCGGGATCGCGAGTGTCGAGAATCTGCCCGCCAACGGACTGCATGGCCAGCACAGCATCGAGCGGGAGCGGCTGCATCTGGCGCTCCAATGTTTCATCGAGCGTGGGCCGCTCTTGGCTGTTGAGCACGGCGTCGTAGGTGAAGTAGGGAGGAGCTTCCGGTTGATCGGCGGTGACGACGCCGATGAATGCTTCCTTGGTCATTGGCTGGAGCGCGTAGTTGAAGCGGCGCTGCTCGCCGAGCGTCGATACCGTTTCCTTGCTGATGGCGCGGCCGCAAAGCGAACCCGCGCCATGGGCGGGATAGATGAGGCTCTGATCGGGCAAGGGCAGCAGCTTGTCATGCAGCGAATCGAAGAGCATTCCTCCCAGGTCCGTCGCCGACCAGCCGAGCGCCACACGCAGATCCGGCCGTCCCACGTCGCCGATAAACAATGTGTCTCCGGTAAGCACGGCGTGGGGTTGGGTATCGCTGGCGTTGAGGTCGTAGACGACGAGGGAGATGGATTCCGGCGTGTGGCCTGGCGTCTCCAGCGCCTTCAGACGCACGCGCCCGAACTCGACTGTGTCGCCATCGTGAAGCGGAGTGAAGGCGTAGCCGGCCTTCGCCGCCGCGCCGAGATAGATGGCCGCGCCGACGCGGTCGCGCAATTCCAGATGCCCGGCAACGAAGTCGGCATGGAGATGCGTGAGGAAGACGTGCTTGATTTTGAGCCCGTGCTCAGAGGCAAATTCTACGTACTGATCCGTATCGCGCTGCGGATCGACAACGGCTGCCGTGCCCGTCGCCTCGTCTCCAATCAAGTAGGAGGCGTGCGCCAGGCACGACAGATAGAACTGCTTCAAGATCACTTTGCACCCACGGGCTCGGGCTGCTCTTGCTGCAGGCTGACCAGCCGGATGTAGGGCTTGGGCGTCTTCCAGCCCTGCGGATACTTCTTCTTGGCATCCTCATCACTGACCGAGCCCGCGATGACGACGTCGTCGCCCGGCTTCCAGTTCACCGGCGTCGAGACCTGCTCCTTGGCGGTGAGCTGCAGCGAGTCCACGACGCGGAGAATCTCGTCGAAGTTGCGGCCGGTGCTCATCGGGTAGCTGAGCATCAGCTTGACCTTCTTGTCAGGACCAACGACGAAGACGGTGCGGACGGTGGCGTTGGTAGCGGCGGTGCGGCCTTCGCACGTGTCGCCGGCTTCGGCAGGCAGCATGTCATAGAGCTTGGCGACCTTCAGTTCGGTATCGCCGATCATCGGGTAGTTGACCTTGTGGCCCTGCGTCTCTTCGATGTCCACGAGCCATTTGGAGTGGCTGCTCACCGGGTCCACGCTCAGGCCGATGATCTTGGTGTTCCGCTTCTCGAATTCGGGCTGCAGGCCGGCCATGTAGCCGAGCTCGGTGGTGCACACCGGAGTGAAGTCCTTGGGGTGCGAGAAGAGGACGGCCCAGCCGTTGCCGATCCAGTCGTGGAAGTTGATCGTGCCCTGCGAGGTCTCGGCAGTGAAGTTTGGAGCTTCGTCGTTGATGCGCAACATCGTGTCTCTCCTAGGTGTCTTGTGGGTCGTTTTGCAGTATTGGGGAGCGGTCTAAGCGTTCGACCATTCTAAGCCGCTAACGCTTTCAGGAGGAGGAACTGCGATCTTACGCCCGTGCCCAGCGCCCGCACAATGGAATCTGTCGCGGCAAATTCCTGGCATTTTTATAGCGCCTTCATCCAGTTCAGTTAGCGCGAGGCGGTCTGCTGCTGGGCGCTTCCGGGCTGGTGCATTACCGCTGCGGCGGCCTGGTCCAGGGTGGGGCTGCTGGGCTCCGGGATGAAGCGGGAGCGCTCATCGTCCTGCTGGAGCGAGACGCTGTGGAAGAGGAGCGCATTGCCCTGGAGGTGGACGCGGATAGCGGTGAGCTGCCAGAGCGAGGGTCCGACCTGCTGCTGATCGAGGGCGAAGGAGCTGCCTTCCTTGAGGCGGCCGAGTAGACCAGCGCCAAAGGTGACGTCGTGGATGAGGTGGCCGTTCATGGAGCGGATGCGGTGCTGGCGATTGTCAGCAACAAGTTCGCCGGTCATGGCGGCGAAGACGCGGGCCTCGCGCGTGGGCGGATGGAACTTGGGATCGGGGACGAAGTGGAGCGTGGTCTCCTCGGGGTCGGCGTGCGTGATGGTCCAGATGAAGCCGGCGGGCAGGAGCTTGAGGAAGTCATCAACCTGCTGGAGGTCGTGCGCGTTCTCGGCGATCTGTTTCTTCTGCGCGTGGGTGTCGGTCAGGTACTTCTGGACGAGGGTCTGCTGCTCGGGCTCGGGTAGCTCGCGGCCGTCCTTCACGAGTACGCGAGCGACGTCGCCGTGCGGCGTAGTGGCGACCCACTGGAGCAGCTGCTCTTTTGGCTTGGTGGAGTGGTCGAGATAGATCCACTGGGAGTGGTCGGTCTTGTTTTCGGCGCGCTCGGTGTCGACGACCTGCTGGATGATCTGCTGCGGGGTTTGCGCCTGCGCGAGGGCAAGCGGCAGCGCGAGGATAGCGAGGGCAAAGATGATTCGGTGGCGAGGCACGTCCTATGGATGCTGGCGCGGCAGAAAGGTTCGAGAAAATACGTTGTGGACTCCGGCGAGCGGCTCAGGTTGGGGCTCATATCACGCCGGATGCACCATGATGGGGCACCTTTTGAGTTATGCGGCTTACCAGACGTAGGTGCCGACGGCGCCGGCTGCTAGCGATGTGGAGAAGGCCTTTCCGTTCTCGCGGACGGCGAAGTTTTGCGGTGTGTCGCCGGGGTTCGCGACGAGGAGGACCTGTTTGCCGTCGGGTGTTTTGAAGGCGGCGTTGGGCAGCGTATCCAGATCGTTGGAAGCGATGCGGACGGAGCCGGGCGGGACGAACTTCGATGCGTGGCCGATGACGTAATAGGCGACCAGGCGGGCGACGTTGTCGCCGTCGATGGTGAGGGCGCCGTAGCAGACGGGGCAGCCTCCGTTGTCGGTGTGGGGGCCGGCATTCGGGTCCGCAGCGAGATTCCACAGGAGAACGTTCCTGCTCCAGTTACGTGTTGCACCGATGACAACGCTGGCGACCGGGTGGGCGAGGTCCAGCGTGGTGGCGCCAGTGCGATCGTTGACCGACTGCTCGGTGAAATAGATGTTCTTGTTGGGGAAGGCATCGTGCACCTGGGTCATGGCTTCCACCTTGCCGCCATAGAGATGCCAGGCGGAGCCATCGATGTACTTGTTGGCGTCCGCGTCCTTCAGGATGGAGAGCACGTAGGCGGGGTGGTCGAGGTTGTGGTCGTAGAGCAGGATTTTGGTTTTGATGCCAGCCTTCTGGAAGGCGGGACCGAGATCGTGCTCGATGAAGTCGGCCTGCTCGGGCGCGAGCATGACCATCGAGGGCGTGTTCTTTTCGTTCAGCGGCTCGTTCTGGATGGTGAGCGTATCGATGGTGATGCCTTCCGCCTGCATGCCCTGGATGTATTTGACCCAGTATTTCGCGTAAGCGGGGAAGTATTCGGGCAGAAGCACGCCGCCCTGGGCCTTGCCGGTGGTCTTCATCCAGAGCGGCGCGGACCACGGCGAGGCGAGGATCTTGATTTTGGGATTTAACGCGAGGATTTCCTTGAGCACTGGGATGACGTCAGTCTGGTCGGGCGCGAGCGAGAAGTGCGCCATGTCGGGATCGGTTTGACCTTCCGCTAGATCGTCGTAGGAGTAGACGTGATCGTTCATGTCAGAGGAGCCGACTGTGACGCGGAGATAGCTGACGCCGACGCTGTCGCCCTCGGTGGTGAAGAGGTTATGGAGAAGGGCGGCGCGCTTGGCGGCATCCATGTGTTGGATCAGCATGGCGCTGCCGCCGGTGAGTGCGAAGCCGAAGCCGTCGATGATCTGGTAGGTCTTTGCGCTGTCGACGTCGATGACCTGGCCGGACGGCGCGGTGCTGCTGAAGGCGAGTTTTGGGGATTGTTCGGCGAGGAGCGCGGAGCGGTCGGGATTGGTGAGCCAGAGAGTGGCGTTTTTTTGTGCGAGAGAGGGCAGCGGCAGAAGCGCTAAGGCAGAAAGCAAAAGAGTGCCAGTGCGTTTGGATTGCATGAGGTCTCCGTGCGGGCTTGAATGGCGGGGCTCATTCTAGACACACGTTTGTTTGCTTGTCCAATGGAGACATGCTTCCGACGCTGCCGGCGCGCGTGCCGGCAGGTCGTTGTGCAGCAATGACTAGTGGAGGTTTGCGAACTCGACTTTGGCCGCGGCGAGCTGGGGCAGTGTGGGGTCCGCGTTCTTCCAGGTGGCGAAGAAGTCCTGGTATGCCTTTCTGGCGGCTGATTTGTCGCCCTGCATCGCGAGCGCCCGGGCGAGACCGAGCTGGGCCTGAGGAAAGTCCTGCAGGAAGTTGGCGAGCGTGGCGCCGCGGTGCGAGGTTACTTTGCGGAAGGCTTCGGCGGCGTTCGCTCCATTGTGGAGGTCGAGATATGCAAGGCCGCGGAGATACTCCTGCTGACTGATCAGGTTGTAGCTGCCCATCGCTTCGAGGTCGTGCAAGGCCTGATCGGGACGGTGATGCAAGAGGTCGTCGGCGGCGCGGGTTTGCGGCAGAGCGAGAGTGTTGGTGAGCGTATCCTGCGGGTACTTCCTTGCAAGATCTTCGAGCAGCGGCATCACGAGTTTGGCTTCGCCACAGAGTGCAGCGGACAAACCGGCCGTGCGGATTGTCGCGGGGGACCGGTCGAGGCTGAGCGCACGCTTGATCCGTGCCGGGACGTCATTGCACATCCCGGCGATTGCCTTGCCCTGCGCTCTGGAGAGAGTGATGCCTGCGGCGACATCCGAGAACTTCTGCTGCTCGGCCTGATCGAAGGCCTTCTGGTATAGAGCATCGGCCTCGCGATAGCGGCCCTGATACTCCCTGCTCTGAGCAACGACCTGGTTGATGAGGAACTCCTGATTGTTTCCGGCGGCCCAGTCGATCTGCCGCTGCACGCCGGCCTGATCGCCCAGCAACGTGTAAAGAGGAACGAGGAACTGACGGAACTCTGCAGCGACCGCGATCGGGGACTGGAGCGCGCGCTCCGCGACCTGGCGGGCTTCAGTCAACTGATCGAGAGCGACCAGTGTCTGGACATAATTTTCCGTCCCAATGGCATCGTCCGCCTGCATGGACAATGCATGTTCGGTGACCGCTTTGGTTTTTTCGAGATCTCCGACCCCGCTGTAGGCAGCTCCCAGATTGATCCAATAGTCAAGGTTCCTGGGATACGTGCGGGTGCCCAGTTCGAGGGTCTCGATCACGCGGGGCAGGTCGCCGGTGACATTCGTATAGTAGTGTCCGGCAATGTAGAGCTTTTCACGCTCGCTGACGCTTCCGGAGAGATCGTAGGCCTTCTGGAAGTACTGCTGGGCTTTGCCGACAGCGCCGGAATTGGAGTAGACGACGCCGAGTCGCGCCCAAGCCATAGCGAACTTCGGATCGAGGTCGACAGCGCGCTTGTAGTGTTCCTCGGCTTCGGGAATGTCTCTGCCTCGCAGATGTTCGACATCTCCAAGGGCATAGGCACGAAAGGCCTCGAGCGAGGAGGTGGTCGCCTGGCCGAAGGGAGTATCCAGCTTCTGGATGGAGCTGAGGGATTCGCCCAGCCGCGCACGCATCGCTGTGGTTGCCTGGTCAAGCGAGGCGAGGACGTGCTCTTTGTCGGCGGCCTGCGCCTGTTCGCTGCCGATGGGATCGCCGGTGGCCGTGGACACAGCTTCGAGCGTGATGATGTATTGGCTACCCAGCTTCGAAATAGTTCCGTTGATGATGGCTTTGATGCCTTCGCGGATGCCGATTTCGCGGGCAATTTCGGGAGTGATCTTGTCGGTGGGCGATTTGCCGAGATATTGCAGGCTCTGGCGGAGGTGGTTTTCGCTGACGATGGTGAGCAGCGGCGACTGCTCAAGCTGAATGGCCAGCGCCTGATTGAGCGTGGTGTCGAATACCGGATCGCCGGTTTGATTGCTGAAGTCGGAGAGGATGATGGAGTCTTTTTCGCCGGTTACGGGAGCGGCTGTGCTGGCAGGCGGCGCATGACGATGGCTGCTCCACCAGTAAATGGCGCCTGCTGCGAGAAGGAGGACGATGAGGCCGGCTGCGGCGAGGTTGCGGAATGTATTGCTCTTTTGCCGAGGTGGAATGGCAACGGAACTGCGTGAAGTTGACGGGCGGCCGGCAAGCTTTTCCAGGTCGGCGCGGACCTCGGAGGCGCTCTGATAACGCTGCGCCTTGTCCTTGGCGAGGAGCTTGAGGATGATGCGCTCGAGATCTTTGGGAATCGCGGGATTGAGTTTGCGGATGGGCTCCGGTTCGCGCGCGAGCAGCGAGGCGAGGATGTCTGCGTTGCTGTCGCCGGGAAAGGGAAGCCCGCCGGTGGCCATCTCGTAGAGGACTGCGCCGAGGGAGAAGAGGTCAGTCCGGAGGTCGAGTGGCTGGCCACGGGCCTGCTCGGGCGACATGTAGGCGATGGTGCCGAAGGTCGACCCGGGCATGGTGAGCGTTTCGCCGATGGTGGCGGCCATCTCGGTGGAGTCGCTGGAATCGCCGCTCGTGCCGACGCCGGGAAGGATCACGGTGATCTTGGCGAGGCCGAAGTCGAGGACCTTGATCTGCTGCGAGCCCTGCTGCGCGCGAACGACAAAGATGTTGGCGGGCTTGATGTCGCGGTGGATGATGCCTGCCTGGTGGGCCTCTTCCATGGCGCGGGCGAGCTGGATGCCGAATTCGACGATCTGGGCGCAGGGCAGAGGCTGGGCGTTGAGGATTTCGCGCAGCGTGCGGCCCTGCAGTAGTTCCATGACGAGATAGGGTTTGCCTTCCTGCTCGCCGACGTCGTGGATGGTGCAGATATTTGGGTGATTCAGCGCGGAGGCGGCGCGGGCTTCGCGCAGGAAGCGTTCCTGCGAGTTGGTGCCGGGAGTGCCTGCGCCGAGATAGCCCTCATGGAGCAGCTTGATGGCGACCTCGCGGTGGAGACGCGTGTCCCTGGCGCGGAAGACCACGCCCATTCCGCCGCTCCCGAGCTTGTCCAACAGCTCGTACGGGCCCACAAGTGTCCGTTCCATGGAACTCATCGGGTGTTCTCAGGGGAATTGGAGAAACCTTATCACGCGAATGCACGGCAGGCGTACAGGGAATCGGGCTCAGCACAGGAATTGCTGTGACCGCTTGAAATCAGGATGAGGAGAGCAGGAGCTTAATCGGATTTGCGGGCGAGGCGACTGTTGCGAAGGTACTTGGCGCCGCCAAGTACCAGCAGCATGGCGCCGAAGGGCAGGCACATCATGGTGACGATCAGCGAGATCCAGCCGGGGTTGGTGTGCGGGCCGTGGATGCCGATGCCGCCGAAGAGGAATTTTGTCGCTGCGGCAGCGAGGATGCCAACGAGCAATGTCCGTCTTTTTGTGCGAGAGAGGGTAGCGGCAGAAGCGCTAAGGCAGAAAGCAAAAGAGTGCCAGTGCGTTTGGATTGCATGAGGTCTCCGTGCGGGCTTGAATGGCGGGCCTCATTCTAGACACACGTTTGTTTACTTGTCCAATCGGATGAAGAATCGAACCCTTCACCGCCCTCAGGATGAAAATGCTCAGCGAATGACGATGGGAACTGGTTTCGCAATGACGCGACCTATCGCGAATAGCGAGGTTGACCGTTGCAAGCTGACGACGTTGTCGGCCCGGGCCGGAAAAGACAGGTATTCCGCTACGACGGTATACGCCCCTTCGAGCACATGCCGGGTCTGGAGAGTCGTATTCCAGGTTCGCGTCTCCGCAGGGCCGAGGCGAATGGAAGCAAGTGATTGCGGTGAATCCATTCCTCCCAACTGTCCGGTGGCACATCCTGGGACAGCCAGATCTCCGGAAGTGCCCTTGTCTGTCAGTATCGCCGCGGCGAATCCATATGCACAGGTCCCGTTGAAATCGCCGAAATAGCCGGGAAAGTAGGCGCCCTTCGGACCGGCACTAAGAATGACGGCGACTCGGATGGGGTCGCCCCGTTTATAGGTGGTCTTTTCCAGATGGAAGGTGAGAACTGCCAGAGCGTCACTGATGCGATCCGATGGACCGGTGACGACGGGCGGCGATGTTTGGGCGGTGCGGCCTGTTTGTGCGGTGGCCACGCAACAGGCGAGTGCCACACATTCGATCAAGGGGAAGAATTTGCGCATGATCGTATTTCTGCCGCAATCCTCAAACCAACTGACTTTATTCCATGCGCCATAGAAATGGATAGGGTTGCGCGAAGGTTAGCGATGTTTGCGCGAGAGGCGGCGGTTGCGGAGGTATTTCGCGCCGCCGAGTGCCAGCAACATGCAGCCGAAGGGCAGGCACATCATGGTGACGATCAGCGAGATCCAGCCGGGGTTGGTGTGCGGGCCGTGGATGCCGATGCCGCCGAAGAGGAATTTTGTCGCTGCGGCAGCGAGGATGCCAACGAGCAATGTCCAGAAGGCGCCTTGAAGCAGCGGGCGAGTGCCGTCGTCAGGTAGAGACGCGCGCGGCGCGCGTGTGCGGGCGGTGGCTGGCGCTGCTGCCGGCTGATTGTGACCTACGGGATTTGTCACGGGCGTCGACATAGAAAGTTTTATCCGTGCCAGCTTGCCAGCATCGCGCCGACGATGACGCCGGTGACCGAGACGTAGAGCCAGATGGGATAGGTCCAGCGCGCAAGCTTGCGGTGAGTGGAGAAGCGGCGGGTCAGCGCGAGGAAGAGCGTGATGAGCACCATGGGCAGCGCGATGACCGAAAGGGTGATGTGGCTGATGAGGATGGCGATGTAGGCAATCCAGATGGCGTTGTGGGGGCCGGGGAAGCGCATGTCGCCGTGCAGCCAGTGGTTTGTGATGTAGCTGATGAGGAAGAGCGTGGAGAACGCGAATGCGGTGAGCATGGCGGCGCGATGCGCAGCGACTCGCTTGCGGCGGATGAGCAGGAAGCCGGTTATGAGCGCGATGGCGGAGAGGCCGTTGAAGAGCGCGTTGAGCGCGGGCAGAAAGCGAAGGCGCATGTTGTAGGCGTCCGGCGCATGGTGGGCGTAGACCAGCCAGAAGAGGAACGCGGAGGCGAGCGCGGAGACGGCGAGAATGGCGCCGATGGCGATGCCGGCGGGAAAGGCGGCGGGCTTTTGCGCGGGTACGGCAGTGCTCGGCATAGTAATTAAGCGGCGGGCTTGCGGGTGCGGCGGTTCACGACTGCCCATGAGGTCGCGAACGTGACGAGACAGAAGCCGAGGGTGACGGCGAGGTTGATGGGCAATGAATGATCCGTGTGGGCTGCCGGATCGAGACCGTTGCGCAGCGCGTCGACGCCATAGGTGAGCGGGTTGGCGAGCATGATGGCGCGGAGCCAACCGGAGGCCTTGTCCGCGGGAAAGAGCGAGCCCGACAGTAGCCAGAGCGGCAGCAGGATGAGATTGACGATGGCGTGGAAGGCCTGCGTGGAGTCCATGGGCCAGGCGATGGTGAAGCCAAGCGCGGTGATCTCAAACGAGATGAGCAGGACGACGACTGCGGCCAGCAACACGCCGGCGAAGCTGGGATGAACGCCGGCAAGGGGCGAGAAGAGCAGGAAGATGAGTCCCTGGATCGCGGCGAGCGTCGCGCCTCCCAGCACCTTGCCGAGCACAATGGCAGAGCGCGAGACGGGCGAGGCGAGCACGGTGAGCAGGAAGCCTTCGTTGCGATCCTGAATGAGCGACATCATGGAGAAGATCGCGGTGAAGAGCACGATCATGACGATGGAGCCGGGGAAGAAGTAGCCAAAGGCGCTGCCGCTGGCGCCGGCGTTGCCGGAGGAGAAGGAGTGCGAGAAGCCCGCACCGAAGGCGACCCAGAAGAGCAGCGGCGAAGCGATGACGCCGATGACGCGCGCCTTCTGACGGTAGAAGCGGACGATCTCCCGCTGCCACAGCGAGAAGGAGGGGATAAAGAGGCCGGGCTTTGCCGTGCGGATGGCCCGTTGGTGTCCCGTGCCGTGCGGTGCGGTGGTGGCGCAAGTGGCCATGGTTATGCTGCTTTCTCCTGACGACTGGAGTGGCGCTCGATGACACGCCAGCCTTCGGGCGAGTTGTGCCAGATATCGGTGAGGAGGAAATGGCCGCTGATATTGCGGTCGCCCGGCATAGTGGCGGTCTGCGACCACAGAAGGATGACCACAGCGATATCGCTATAGACCGAGACCCCGCGGTCGGTGACGGAGCAGTCCGTGATGCGGTAGTCCGGGAGAACGGCGAGCCATTGCGCACGCGGCATACTGCGAAGCGGCTGGCCTTCGATGCCGATGATGAGGCGATAGTCGCGGTGCAGGATCGCTTCCGCCGCGTTCGCATCGCGCGCGAGAATGGCCTCCAGCCAGCGATCTTCCGCAGCAAGCACAGCCGAGGCTTCCACTTCAGAATTGGTTAGGGTCGCCATCAGTCGATCCCTTCCTTCTCCTTCACGCTGGCATCCGTGGCTTCTGTCCAGAAGCGGTGGCCGGTGCGCTGGATAAAGACATCCTCGAGACGGGGCCGGGAGACGGAGACGCCGCGCACCTCGCCGGGAAAGGCGTCGAGCACGGCAGTGAGGAAGCGGTGTCCGTGTTCGCGCTCCAAACGGACGGTATTGCCCAGGACGGTCGGCGAGACTTCGAAGCGGCCGGCCATGCGGGCGGCGAGCGATTGCGCGGCGTTCTCGGATTCGGTTTCAAAGAGGACGACGTCACCACCGATGGTGGACTTGAGTTCCTCTGGTGATCCAAGGGCGACGAGCTTGCCTTCGCTCAGGATGGCGAGGCGGTCGCAGTACTCGGCTTCTTCCATCATGTGCGTGGTGACGAGGACGGTGACACCTTCTTCATCGCGCAGCATGCGGAGGTATTGCCAGAGGTCGAGACGCGCGCCGGGGTCGAGGCCGGTGGTGGGCTCATCGAGCAGCAGGACGGCGGGCGAGTGGATGAGGCCCTTGGCGAGCTCAACGCGGCGCTGCATGCCGCCGGAGAGAGTTTCGACGTAGTCCTTGGCGCGATCGCTGAGGGCGACGCGCTGCAGAACGTCGGCGATGCGTGCGCGGAGATGCTTGCCGCTGAGGCCGTAGAGATGTCCGGCGTGGCGGAGGTTCTCTTCGACCGTGAGCTTGATGTCGAGCGAGCGCGCCTGGAAGACGATGCCGGTCTGCTGGCGAACCTGCGCCGGCTGGGTGGCGACGTTGAAGCCTAGAATGGTGGCGAGGCCGCCCGAGGGGACCATCAGGGTAGAGAGGATGCGGAAGAGGGTGGTTTTGCCGGAGCCGTTAGGGCCTAGCAGGCCGAAGATCTGGGCCGGCGCAACGGAGAAGGAGAGATGGTCGAGCGCCAGGCGCGTGCCGTAGTCGTGGGTGAGCGACGAGAGCACGATGGGATCATCGGGACGGTCGGCGGTCGCGTCGGAGAGGGCGTCAGGCTCGAGAGTGGTCGAGGGCATCGAGCGATTTATCTCCTTCCTGCTGTGGCATCCAGCATCATGATGATGAGCAACAGTGGCAGATACAGGACACTGGCCTTGAGCAGCGCGCGGGCATAGGTTCGCGAAGCAGCGAACGAAGGCGCTTTGAGGATCTTCGCGAAGCGGATGGTGTACGCGAGATAGCCGATGCCGAGAATGACGGCAGCGACGGCGTAGATGCTGCCCGACATCTGGAAATACCAGGGCAGCAGCGACACCGGGATCATGAGGACGGCGTAGGCGAGCGCTTCGACGACGGTGGACCAGCCGTCAGGCTGGACCACGGGCAGCATGCGGATACCGGCGCGGCCGTAGTCCTCGCGATAGAGCCAGGCGATGGCCATGAAGTGTGGAAACTGCCAGACGAAGAGGATGGCGAAGAGGGCAACGGCGGGCCACTCGATGCGTCCGCGAGCGGCGGTCCAGCCCAGCAGCGGGCCCATGGCGCCGGGAAATGCGCCGATGAAGGTGGCGAGAGTGCTGCGGTACTTGAGCGGCGTGTAGACGGCAACGTACGTAAAGACAGTGAGCAGGCCAAGGATAACCGTGACCGGATTGGTGAAGCGCAGCAGCAGCAAGGAGCCAAGGATGACAGCGGCGAAGGCGACCAGCAGACCGTGGGGCAGGCTGATGCGTCCGGTGGCGAGCGGACGTCCGGCGGTACGGATCATGCGAGCATCCGACTTGCGCTCGAGCGCTTCATTGAGCGCGGCGGCTCCGGCCGAGATGAGCGCGATGCCGGCCAGGGTTTCAAGCAAACCGATGTGGAAGCTGGGAATGGCCGAGCGCACCGAGCCAAGATAAAAGCCGGCCCAGGCGGTGATGACGACCAGTGCGGTGACCCGGGCCTTGAAGAGCTCCATGTAGTCGGAGAGCAGGTTGGGCGCGGCCTTGGCGCGAATCCGGGACGCGGCGTGAAGCTGCGGCTGAGCCTCGGAAGCGAGGGCAGGGCCGTCAGGCATCTCTGGGACAGGAATGGCGCCGGCGATGCGGGATGTGCTCACTGGCACAGGGGACTCGTAGCTGGAGAGAGGAATTGCTGCATGAACGAGTGATGCGCGCAGCCGGGCTTGCGAGGTTTGCGCTTGCTTTCATGATACCAAGGCGGGCGGCTGGGAGCAGGCGTATCGCTGGAACAAGCGGATTGGGCGAGCTTATGGCATTTGCGGGGAGCTGGTGCGGAGGATCCTGCTGGTCCAGGCTGCTCCGGGCAGATCAGACGAGGAGAGGGACTGCAACTCCTTCGCAACGTCGTATTCGACGCGGCGGATCGATGGTCTTCCGTCGTCGAGAAGCAGATAGGATGCCCGAGGATCTCCGCCATGGGGAAGGCCAACGCTCCCGGTATTGATTAGAAGCTGAGGGCCACCGGCGATGCTGCGAATGGAGGGAACGTGTGTGTGCGCGAAGATAACCATCGGCCGGTCGAGCGCTCCATAGATGGTCGCGACGTCTGCATCGGTGGCGTTGGATACGGGGACTCTCCAGCAACTCTGTGGCGAGGCGTGTACGAGTGCAAAGTCTTCCTGAAGATGAACACGCGGCAGATTGCGGAGCCAGGAAAGGCGTTCGTCTCCAAGCGCGGAACGGGTCGCGGATGCAATCTGACGAATGAGCTCCCACATTGCTGCGCGAGCAGTGGACAGGCTGGCGAATTCTTCCAGGGCATCCGGCAGGATGAGCATTTCATCGGTGTTACCCATGACGCCTTGCCAGCCGAGCTCGCGGATGCGGTCTACGATTTCAGTTGGACTGGAACCGCTGTCGGCGAGGTCGCCTCCATGAAGGATCAGATCGGGCGAGGTTTGGCGCAGATCTGCTTGTAGCGCTTCGAATGCGGTGAGATTTCCGTGGATGTCGGAAAGGACGGCGACGCGCAATGGATTACCCGCCGGATTAGCTACTAGGGGCTCGTCTTGCTGGACGGCGTACTTACGGCCAGTTCACTTCGAGTGCGTAGATTTCCTGGGAGCTGATGTCTCGGGCAACCAGGGGAGAGTCGTCGGGCGCGAGCCCGAACCATTGACCGGCGGTCCAGCGTCCGACACTGCTGAGGTCAGCGATGCTTTCCATTTTGTGATCGCTAAGCCGAAGCCGGACGATGCGGTCACCCTCGGCCAGCTGCACACTTTGCTCAAAGTAGATGTACTTTCCGTCGTGGCTCCACATCGGCCAAGACACTCTACAGTCACACGGTTTCGTCCAACTCTGCGTTTCGGTGTCGAAAAGCATCAAATTCTGGGATTGGATGGTGGTGCCGGAAATGTATTTGCCGTCCGGAGACCAATGAGGAGAAAACAATCCCTTGGAGCCGGGCAACGTGGAGACGTGCCTGGAACTCAGGTCCAGGATGTAAATCGACCCCGTGGGGTCGAATGTCGTGCCGAAGACCAGTGATTTTCCGTCGGGAGACCAGTCGACATCGAACCTGCCTTGATTGCTCGACAGCAGGTGTTCGGCTGAACCGCCCGCACCCGAGACGAGATAGATGTTCCAAATTTCCCCGGGCAGCGTGGCATTAAAAGCGATTTGTGTGCCATCGGGCGACCAGCGCGGCATGGCAGCCGTCATGGGAGGAAAGGTGAGCTGTATCTTCTCGCTCCCATCCACTCTACTCCGCCATAGAATCCCATCGGGGTAGGAGGTGTAGGCCACCCACTTCCCATCAGCAGAAAATGCCAGTCCGTCGGCCGAGATTCCGGACAGGTATGGCACGAATTGATCCCTCTTCTTGTCATAGCGCACAACTTCCGCACGGTAGGCGCTTCCGATAGCAAAAACCTCATCGCTATACCTGGACGGTAAAGGAAACTGAAAATCGAGCGGGCCCGCCGTCAACTGAATCGGCGCATCATTCCGCATTCGCCCGCGGAACCTTCCACTTTCTTGCATTGCCCAGAGATCAGATCGAAGGCCGAACTGTCTCGAGAAAATGAAGTACCGACCATCAGGAGTCCATTCGCCGGAGCGTCCGTCGACCAGCTTGTGGAGTCTGGTCCCATCCGCCGAAGCACTCATGATCTTTTGTTCTTCGTACGGGTCGAATTGGGAGAATCGCAGAACCTGAGAGTCCGGCGAATATCGGAAGTCTGTCGTCAGGTGACCGACGGTGAGGATTTTCCGCAACGCGGAGCCGTCTCGCCTTACAGAGTAGATGTCATGTCCCTGGCTGAAGAGGATGCGGGTTCCATCTTCGGCAAACGCTGCAAAATCGAGCCCCGGCTCCCATGGCCCCCAACTGGTGAGGACTGTCCCAACCCGATGCGGTGATCCTCCGGCCACAGGCTGCACCCAAATCGAGCGGCCTTGCGACCCTTCGGCATTTGCAACAAGAAGCTCGGTCCCATTCTTCGAGAGATCCTGAACGATGGGTGCCTTGAGCGGCACGGGAAGGGGAATAACATCTCCCCCCTTGAAGGAGGCTAGAGCAATGATGAGCCGCCCGTCCGGCAACCATTCATTGAAATACACTCGCACACCGTCGCTCACCAGAGGGCCGACCTTTTTCTGACCATCACTGGTCAATCGTGTGAACCGCACCACCTTTGGCGTGCCCGGCGATCGAGAAATCGTCTTCCAAAGGGCGAGCCCCGCCACCGCTACTATGACCGCACCAAGCAGTGCCAGCCGGAAGTACAGCCGCCTTCCCCACCTCCCTGATTTTGCGGGCGGAGGCGTTTCAACGATCCGATCGGCATCTGCCTGGATGCGGCTTGGGGAAGGCCGGACTTCGACATGCTCTGAATCCACCGGTCTGACTACCGGGGCAGAGGCGCCGTTCGACGGCAGAGCCGTCACCGGGGCGACGAACCGGTAGCCCTTGCGGGGCAGCGTTTGTATGTAAAGAGGCTTCTCGCTGGAGTCGCCGAGTGCTTCGCGCAGCTTCATCACCGCCGTGTTGAGCGCGTGGTCGAAGTCGACGAATGTGTCTGCCGGCCAGAGCTGCCCTCGCAGATCCTCCCGGGTGACAACCTCGCCGGCGCGCTGGAGCAGGTAAAGCAAGAGTTGCGAGGGCTGTTCCTGGAGACGGATCGCTACGCCGTTGCGCCTCAACTCCGCTGTTCTTCCTTCGACTTCGAAGGACCCGAAACGCCAGCCTTTCCGGTTTTCGGATTCAGCGGCCATGAAATGCGCCCCCGTCACGGAGGAGTGTACCGCCGCATTGTGGCACCGGATAGGAAAACCATTGCAAGCGGTTCGGGGGGTCTCGCTAATCCGGAGGGCTCATCGGTCCGCGTTGTCGAGCACCCATATCCCACCGGAGACTTGCCCGATAGTCGTGACCAGGCTCTTCCGGCTTACAGAGATTTCGACAGAGTCTATGCCTAAATAGGAGACCATGAGGTCGGGGCTGTTCAGCGATGTCACACGAAAGGGATTCCCGACTGGTCTGCCGGTCTGCGGGTTGAAGTGGATGCCCCATACATTGAAGAAGCTGCCCTGGCTCCATAGGAAGTAAATAATTCTTCCATCCGGAGACCACCGCGGCTTGTCCGCCCAGTTCCCATCATCGACGATGGGAGTCCAAGGCCCTCCTGCGGCTGGCATGACAAAGAGTGAAGATGACCGTTCGGTCAGTCCGCCGGGATTCTTTCTGTTCACCGCTTCGAAGACGATCCACTTCCCGTCTGGCGAGAAATGCGGTTGGAAGATTGTGAAGCGTAAATCACCGATGATCTTCCGCTCCTGCAACTCTGCATGCGGCGCAGCGGATATCGGTACTTGCCAGACGGTCACATCCATAGTGTCAAATTTTGCTTTGCTGAAAAGGAGCAACCGACCATCTGGAGACCAGTCGTACACCAACAGATGGAACGGACTCTCCTTAGGCGATCTCTCTGGAGTCGGCGACGTCACTGGCTCTTCCTGACGCGTGTCCGTGGACCACACCATGATTTGGCGTTGATCCGAGTCCGACCGAATCCGGGTGTATGCCAAGCGGCTTCCGTCCGGAGACCACTGCGGGGCGCTCCTGCTGTAGCTATCGAGGAACAACGGGAGTTCACGACCATCCGGCAGCGACTTTACCCAGAGATGTGTTTCGCCCGCTCGAGTTCCGGCGAACGCCAGTTTGTTGCCATCCGGGGTCAGGGCGGTCAGCCAGGCATCGACTCCGGGCGACGTGACGGGTATTCCCGGGCCGGTGATCTTGCCCTGATCCGCATCGAGCGGGTACAGCCATGCGCCGATCCGCGCATTCGCGGCTGTGAACGCGAGTCTCTTGCCATCGGGCGAAATCGCAGGCGCGCTGGCGATGTCGGCGCCAGCGGTCAATTGCTCACTCCCTGTCGCACGCAATGTACTGGGCTCGATGTTCAGCCGCCAGAGGCTCCGCGCACCCCGGAAGGTGCGTTCCAGATAAAGCGCGTTTCCGGCGGGCGCCCAGGCAAACTTCGAATCGACAACCCCCTCATAGCCAGTTGGTACGGCGAGCGCGGCGAACCGTTGCTGGATTTGTGGTGTGATTTCGGAGTGAACCGCCGGCCCACCCTCCAGCGGAAGTGTCCAGAACGCTGGACTTGGCCCCGCTTGTGAGTGGTCGTTGACCCAGATGGTCACCCGTTTGCCATCGGGATGCCACGCCGCGGATAACGGATAGAAGGAGCTGTGCTGGCGAAAAAATTCGGCAAGCACTTGGCGCGGCGGTGCGCCATCCAGGCCGACTACATAGAACTCGTTGATGTCACTCCACGATACCGGTTTGCTCTGAAAGAGGATCTGTGACCCATCCGGCGACCAGCGGGGGTTGTAGCCGAAGTTGGCGATTCTGCGCTCCTCGCCTGCACCGCCCAAGGCAGGAACCACGAAGAGGCCATCCCCGCCTGCATCGGAGCGATAGGCGATGTATCTCCCGTCCGGCGACCAGGCGGGCTGCCAGTTGGGTCCTGGTCCGGTGGTGATCTGGACGGGCTCGCCGACGCTGATCTGCTGCATCCAGACATTGGTGGCCCCGCCCCGATTCGCGCTGTAGGCGATGTAGCGCCCGTCCGGCGACCAGGTGGGGTCGGACTGCAAGCCTTCGTCGAAGGTGATGCGCGTAAGCGAGCGGGCCGGAGCGATCGCAGGTTTTGGGCGCAGAAAAAAGAAGACTGCGGCTGCAAGAAGGGCCACCGCTGCGACGGTCACCGCAATTCGCGGAATCGCAGCCTGTGAACGATGGGTGCGTGGCTTGTCGGTCGTGAGGCCATGCAGACCGGCCGAGATAGCAGTGGCATCGGCAAGCGAAGCCCCGACGGGAATCATCTTCGGACTTGTATCCGCAGATGTTGTATCCGCGGACATAGTCCCTCGGGGGTTGCCGTTCGCGGACGAGCGAACAGAATCTTCGAGCGCAGGCTCTTCCGCCGGCAACAGCGCGGCGTTCCCGCCATTGGTGCCCTGCAGCGCGGAGACCGGCGCGACGAACCGGTAGCCTTTGCGCGGCAGTGTTTGTATGTAAAGAGGCTTCTCGCTGGAGTCGCCGAGTGCTTCACGTAACTTCATCACCGCCGTGTTGAGCGCGTGGTCGAAGTCGACGAATGTGTCTGCCGGCCAGAGCTGCCCTCGCAGATCCTCCCGGGTGACGATCTGCCCTGCGTGCTGCAGCAGAAACCGCAGAAGCTGGGAAGGCTGCTCCTGCAGGCGGACAGCAACGCCATTCCGGCGCAACTCGGCCGTCCGGCCCTCCAGTTCAAAGGCTCCGAAGGCCCAGTTCTGCGAACAGGCTGGTTTGCCGGACATGGGAATCGCTCCCGTACGAAGGACTGTAGCCCTGTGCTCCATCGGCGAGATAGAAAAATCTGCAACCGACTGTCGACCTGCGCAGAGTAAGGCATTGTCTTTCAGCTACATGCATTTCGATAGAGAGTGGATGCGCAATGGACGGCCAGTGCATTGAGCGCCCCGCGTGCTTGCAGCAGAGTGACGCCATGCCCGCTTTCGGATGAGGGGCACTGGAGGTCATCATGTTCCGTCACATCGCGCACACGTCAACATCGCTCACGCTCGCAGCCATCGGCTCAATCGTCCTATCTGCCGGCCTCAACCCTGCGCAGGCCCAGGAGAATGCCCGCCACTATATGGCAGCCATTCCCTTCGCCTTCGGCATCGATGATGCGGTGTTCCCCGCGGGAACTTACCAGATCACGCCGCTCTCCCCACTCGCACTGCGCCTTGATCTTGCAGGTGGGACTCGCTCGGGATACCTGAATGTGTTTCCCGGAAACGACGCGAGCAGCATGCAGACGGGAGCACTCAGATTCACGCAATATGGGAGCCACTATTTTTTGCGTGAGTTCTCCGCGCCGGAAAAAGGTGAGGGCCCGCACGCGGTGAGCCGGTGCGTTCCCTCAACGAACGAGAAGCGGACGGCCAAGGAATGGATGCAACAGGCGCACTCACACGCTTCTCCAGGAGTGGAAGTGGCCGTCAATCCGGTTGATCAGCACTGAAGCGGCGCGAACATTCGCGCCGTCTCTGCTTCAAGAGCGAGGCCGCCAGTCTACTCCCAGGTCGTATAGCGCCTGGCCCACTCGCTCTTCGGGTATTTGGTTTGCACGATGATGAAGAGGCGGTGGTTGAGATCTTTCGTAGCCTCGGTGCGGCAACCGTTGCGGACGGCGCGTTCGGCGAAGCCGAGGAGCCTGATGGTGCGCTGGTCCGCCGGATGCTGTTTCTGCCAGTCGAGTGCGGCAGTGGCGAAGTAGTCGGATGCGCAGGGCGTGGCGCGCAGCGCGGCGATCTCACGGTCGGCGGCGGCGCGATCTGCGGTGGTGAGGAAGGGCGGGTCGGGGAGTATGGCGCGAACGGCGGGCTGCGTTCCGAAGAAGCTTGGCGGCGTGCCGACAGGGTTGCCGGCGGCAGGCGGGTTTGCCCCAGTGCTGGCGGCCCACCAGTTGTCGCGGTATTCGGAGTATTTTGCGAAATCGTACTCGCGCGGAAGGCCGGCGCGGACCAGCGGCTCGTTCGAGGGGAAGCGCATCAGGGCGAGGAGGCCGGCTGCGCGGCGGTCGACTGTGCTCACGGCATTGTCGTAGTCGGCGAGCGACGGCTTCCATGTCGGATAGCAGCCGGTGAGTATCGGTGACATGCGCCTGGCGATTTCGGGGCGATGGAGCAGAACGGCCCGGGTCCAGGTGGATTGCGCAATCTGGAAGCTGAGGTTGCGGGGGAGCGTCTTGTCGTCTGCTGCATCGGCGAGCAGGGTGAGCGGCATGCGGGCGTTGAGGATGGCGGCAGCGTCGGGGTTGAAGAGCAGCGTTGTGGCCTGCGAGCCGTTCACGCCACAGAGGCTGTTGGGGGAAGGCGTGGTATCTGGCGCGACGGGCGTATCGGTATCGAAGGTGATGCCGGCGGGGAGCGCGGCAGCATCGCGGAGAAAGTCCGCGAGCGTCGGCGAACTGCGCTGGTTGAGTAGCTTGAAGAGGTTGATGGTGGAGCGCTGCGGAGCGTGCTGGATATCGGACTCGATGGCGGCGAGGGCGCTTCGCATGGCGGATGCGTCCTGCATGAGGCGGAGGCGGTTATAAGTCGCGGCGGTCCATGCTGGTGAAGCTTTCGGAAGTTTCGCGGCGACTTCGATCAACTCGGCTGAGGCGGGATCGCCGGGGTCGGTGTTGGAGAGGGCGGCGATGAGCCAAGTGTCGGCGTGGGTTGCGCGCCATTGTTGGAGAGCTTCGGCGGCGGTCTGCGCACGCTGCTGCCGGGCCTTGGCCGGGTCGGTAGACCCACCGGAATTCCAATTCGATTTTTGGACCGGCGCGGGGGCGCGCATGGCCTCCATCCAGGTGAACAGTGCCGCGTTCGTGGGATTTGGCACCGTCGCGGTGGCTTGATTGGAAAACGGTGGGTAGAGGTAGTAGCGCAGATCGGTGAGCGCCTGCTGGAAGCGGCCGGGTGTCTGTGCGCGGTCGGGAGCGATGAGGCGTGTAACGAGGAGTTCTCCCTGTGCTGCGGGGTCGAGGCGCAGGTTGACGAAATCGAGCAGGCCGGCGGCATCCGCGTGATACCGCTGCATGGTGGGATCGGCGAGGATGGCCTGGAGCGCATCGCGGGCTTCGGTGAGGCGTTGGGGCCGCTTCTGCTTGAGGAGGTCGGTATAGGCGCGCTGCGCTTTCTCGCGGTCTTGGCTGTAGGGGGGCGTCGGGTGTTTCGATTGCGGCGGCGGGAAGATCGGTGATCTGGCCGATGGTGGCGCGGCGGATCATGGCGCGGGCTTCTACGAGTAGCGCGATATTGTGCCAGGGCGAGGATGTGTCGGCGGCGATGGTCTTGAGGCGCGTGATGGCAGCGTCGTAGTCGGTTTGATAGAACTTCGCAGCGGCCTGCTGATAAGCGCGGTCCTGCTTTAGCCACGCGGGGGCTGAGGCAGGTGTGTCGGCGGGCATCTTGTCACCACTGCCGTTGCAATTGGTGAAGACGGCGTCCTGGCCGTGGAGCCAGTCGGCGAGGCTGGCGTTGTCGGTAGGATGGGTGGCCTTACGGTCTTTCCATGTATCTGCTGCGGTGGCGAATGCAACATCCAGGCAGTTCGTGAAGTTCTGGTAGGACTGGCCGGGGACGGGACGATCGCTGTTGAGGTCCTGAGCGATGTGGAAACTGCTCGGCGGCGGAGGCGCCGGGGGCTCCGGGACGCCGGAGTTCTTGCGGGCGGCGAGCCATGCGACGAATCCGGGGCGCTTGGCTGGATCGTCGTAGCCCGCCGTCGGCGTGTTGTTCAGCGTGATGGACTGTTGCTGCTCATCCGCTCTGAGGCCGTGGCCGTTGAGCCAGTCGTAGGCGATGACAAGGTCCTGCACGCGATAGCCGGGCTGCGGGATTCCGATCTCGCCGCTTGCGTAGGCGGCGTACGGGCCGTCGGGCATTGTGTCCAGGACGAAGATAGCGTCGGGAAAGAAAGGGCCGCAGCTATTCGCCGGGACCACCAAGACAAGGAAGGTAAACGCGGCAGCGAAGGCGAGGTGGGAGCGATTCATCGAATCATTTCCTGTGCGAGCGAGGATATGGGCGTGGTGGCGATTGCGCTTAACTCGGCGGGACGCCAGGGGCGCGGCGCGAACAGATAGACGCGGGTAGATGGGTTGAGCGCGGCGACGGATGCGGGCCAGGGCTCGTCGGTGGAGAGGCCGAGGCTGGTGCGGCAGAGAGGTTCGGTAATGGCGTAGCGGCGCGAGGTGCCGTTGAACGCGAGCGCGCGTGGGCCGCCCATGCGGAACTCCATGGGGACGGCTTCCTCGATGGGGAGGCCGTGCAGCCAGGAGTGCGGGCCGCACCAACTGACGAGCGCCGTGATGGAGAGCGGGAGCTTGCGCGGAAGTTGCGGGCGAAGCCCTTCAAGGACGCCGCGGTAGAAGGCGCGTTGCGACTGGGTGGCGTCGAAATCCAACTGTAATGCTTGAACACCGCCGCGGACGTCATTGCCAACACCGCCGCGGGCGCCATACGCGGCGAGGTGTGTGGCCAGCGCAGCGCGAAGAGCTGGTGTGTCGGCGAAGCCCGGCCGGGTTTCGATGCGGATGACGGCGATGAGCGGCGCGCCGGGGGCGGGCGAGAGCGGCTGGCGGCGCGGCAGGACGGAGATGTGGTCGGTGAGGATGTCGGTTTCGGCTAGATATGCGACGCCAATGCTGGGCAGGAGAGCTTGGAGATCTTCCGGCTCTTCCCAGGCCCAGAGGACACGTTGCGGGACCCGATCGGCAAAGGTGGCGGGGAGTGAGGGCAGCACGATGGTTGCGGCTCGTGTCTGCCAGTGATGGAGGCTCGCGATGCCACAGACGAGCGCGATCGTGACGGCGACAAATAACCAGCGACGAGCGGATAGGAGGACACGAGCCACGGTGCACTCACGATAGCGCGGGAGTGTGGGGTTGGCGTAAAGAATGTCGCGAGAAATGTAACCCAGAGCAGATCGAAAGGGAATGGTCCTACGGCTCGTCGCGCTGGACGGCGTACTCGTCGACGAGGACTGCGACGAGGACAGCGGTGGGGACTGAGACCATGGCCCCCACGACGCCGTCGATGGCGGATCCGAGCAGCAGGGAGACGATGATGGCGAGGCCGGGGAGATCGACTGAGCTTTGCATGATCTTGGGCGTCAGATACGAATTCTCCACCTGCACATAAATGCCGTAGGCGATGAGGACATAGACGACGCGCATCCAGGAGTCCATGGCGGCGGCGAGAACGACGAGCGCCATCGAAAACACCGCGCCCATAACCGGGATGATGTTGAAGACGCCCATGAGCACGCCCAAAGCATAGGAGTAGCGCACGTGCAGCAACGTGAAAACAATGGTGGAGTAGATGCCGAGGATGAGCATCAGTGTGCCCTGGCCGAGGAGCCAACGGCCCATGCGCACGTCGGCGCGGAGCAGGGTCTTGTTCAGGCGCTCGCGGCGCAGCGGCGCGAAAAACGAGAGCACCCAGTTGTAGGCGTGCTCGCCTTCCAGCATGAAGTAGATGGTGAGAATAATGCCGGCGATGATCTTGACGACCTTGCTGGCCCATAGACTGACGGAGGTGACGAGATACGTGGCGAAATTGGAGGCGTAATCCTGCAGTTTGGCGTTGAGCGCCGTGACATCGAGCCGTGAGGCGAAGGGCAGGTGCTTGAGTCGGCTCAGCATCTGGGGGCCGCGCGTGGGGAGTTCTTTGACGAACTCGCGCATGTCGCGGATGACGGGCGGTAGCGCGAAGAGGACGAAGAGAGTGATGGCGCCGCTGACGGCAAGCAGGATGATGGCAATGGCTGAGCCGCGACCAGGGCTCCACTTGCCGATCTTGATCATCTGCACGCCGCGCAGGACGGGCATGAGCACGACGGCGAAGAGGGCGCTGACATAAAGCAGGGCCAGTTCTTCTCGCAGTTGCCAAGCGATGGCCAGCCCGATGCCGAGCACAAAGGTGAAGACGATGTCGCTGCGCAGGGTGCGGGTCGGACGCTTGCGCTGCGGGTGCTCGAGGTCCGTGATCTGCAGGTCATACGGGCTGATCTTGTCTGGCATGCGGTCGCTCTCGAAGGTGGCTTCTTATTATGGGGCCCAGGTGCGCTCTATGCCGCGCGTTTCCGCTTTGCGGCGCGGGCTGTCGCTATCCCATCCTTTGCTGCGCTCAGGCATCCGGCTTGGTCAGCCAGCCCTAGCCAGCCAGGCGAGAATACGCTCGACGACCTCGACCGGAGGGATGCCTGCGGTGTCCAGGGTGAGATGCGCCCGAGTGTAATGGGGGAGCCGCCGCGCAAGGCGCTCTTCCGGAGGTTCCGGCGCAGTCAACAGGGGACGGAGGGGTAGTTCATCGGTTCCTGCGGCGCCGGTCTCCCGGTTTGTGGTGGCGGTCACGTGGCAGCGGGCGAGCAGCTCGGCGAGCGGGGCGGAGAGAAAGATTGTCACCGTTGCGGGTACCGATAGTGCTTTATCGAAGAGCAACTGGCGGACCGCCTCAGTTTCTATGGCGCCACCGCCGAGCGCGACCACGGCGTGCTCGTAATTGTGGGTTGGGTCTTCATGCAGAGGATCGAGAACGCGGGCTGTGGCTTCGGCTTCCAGACGGCGGAAGTGCTCTTCTCCGTCGCGGGCAAAGATCTGTGCGACGGTGGGACCGTGCTCCGCGGTGATGAGGGAGTCGATATCGACAAAGGGCCAGTGCAGGCGTGCTGCCAGGATGCGGCCCACCGTAGACTTGCCCGCGCCCATGAATCCGGTGAGGACAATACGTCGGGGCATCAAGTGGCCCGACGGAAATGTTGGCCCGCTGGGGCCTGCGCTCATTTCGCCTGACTCGAGCCGGAGTTCTGCTTTTCGCTGGAGAGCGTGGTCTGGATGTTCTCCCATACGGCCGGGCTGGGGTCGTGGATGGGGAGCAACAGCTTGGCCTGTTGCGCGATGTACTCCAGATCTTGTACCAGGGCAGAGCACTGCTCACAGCCCTTCAGGTGTTCCTGCTCCTTCAGATCGACGCCGGATTCGAAGAGCTCCGGGAGCTGTGCCTGAAATTCCGCGCAGGTCATCGAAGACGGAGACTGACCGATTGTTTTCATGGATGTGTTGTTCTTGCCTGCGTTCATAGCAAGGCCTCACGCCGGTTCGTCTGCTGGCCGGTGCGCAACAGGTCGCGCAACTTCATGCGCGCCTTATGCAGTTGCGACTTGCTGTTGCCGATCGAGCATTCCAGCATGTCGGCGATCTCGTTGTGCTCGTAGCCTTCGACATCGTGCAGGACGAAGACGAGCCGGTAGCCCGGGGGAAGATCGGAGACCGCGCGTTCGAGCGTTACCCGATCGATGGATCCGGAGAGCATGAGGTCGCGCGCGCCGATGTCCTTGCGCGGACCGTCTTCCTGCGAAGGCTCCAAAGTCTCTTCAAGTGAGACCTGAGGCAGGCCTTTTTTACGCAGGTGCATCAGGACCACGTTGACCGCCAGACGGTGCAGCCAGGTGGAGAAGGCCGAATCGCCGCGGAAGGTGCCGATCTTGCGATAGAGCTGCAGAAAGGCCTCCTGGGTCAGGTCCTCGGCTTCGGCTACGTTGCCCAGCATACGCAGGCATAGCGAGTAGACGCGGCGCTTGTGCAGGCTGTAAAGGCGCTCAAAAGCAGCGCCGTCGCCCGCTTGCGCGGCAGCGATAGCCTCCGCCTCGCCCGCGATGGGTGGATTCCGGCGCAGATGCTGGTTGGACTTCTGACGCTCGGGGGCAGCCGTCGAGGTGCCTTTGGCAGGAGGGGAAAAGACGCCATTGGTTACGGATTTTGTCATTGTTACTCGTTTGCCAGCCAACGCATTCGTCATGAAAGTCCTGATGGTAGGTCACCCGTGGATCTGGTTGGGGCAATGCCTGTCGGACGCGCGGGAGAAGGCGGGGGTTGCCTTGCGCGGCCAGTCAGCGACTTCGGTGGAGAGAGCAGATCGGCCCTTCAGGACCATTTTGCGCTCGAAATGGCTATGGTTTGACAGCCACTGGGAAATTTCCGTTCGGACCGCCATGCATCACGACGCGGACGACAGCGCCAGGGAGGAATTCCCATGCCTCACCACCAGAATTGTAGTCCGGAGAGGCGACGAGCTTGAATAACCCTCCACCCATCTTCAATCCGCGAGTCGGGCGGTATATCTCTGTGCCTTCATTCAAAAGGCGCACGTGAAGTTCAATAAACGATCGGCTGAAGGTCATATCTACTAGCTTCCCACGAATCGGGCATACAGAGTGCGGGCGAAAGCGATATCTGTGGTGCCCTGGATCAGGGCGCGGCCGTCGGCGAAGAGGGTGAGGGTGTGGGGGCCGCGACGGAACTGGAGCAACAGGCCGTTCTGGCGGACCTCGCCGTGGGGGCGGAGGCGGTCGGCGGCGGCGGCGAGATCGATGGGCCGATGATGCTCATGGATCTGGACGGAATTACGGCCGCAGAGCGTGATGTGCGGGCGTCCCTCGCCGCGGAGGTGAACGAAATCGTGGCCTTGGCAGACTTCGCAGCCGGGGCGCGGCTTGGCGGCAGAAATTTCGGAGCGCTCGTTCTGCCAGAGATCCCACGAGAGCAGGGTGCGGCGCATGGCGTCGTGTGCGCCAGTCAAATATTTGATGGCTTCGGTGACCTGGATCGACGCAGTGAGATTGACGGCGGTATTGAGGATCCCGACGGTATCGCAGGTCTCGACCGGGCCAGAGGGCGGCTTGGGGAAGAGGCAGGCGAGGCAGGCGGTTTCGCCGGGCAGGATGTTCATGGTGGCGGCATAGGCGCCGAGGGCAGCGGCGTATATCCAGGGAAGGCCTTGCTCGATTGCGTAGTCGTTGATCAGGTAACGGGTTTCGAAGTTATCGGTGGCGTCGAGGACGATCTGGGCATGTTTCAGGAGCGCGTGGATGTTGTCCGGGACGAGATCGGCGATGTGGGCGCGGACCTGGATCTCGCTGTTGAAGCGGGCGATCTGGCGGCGGGCGGCTTCGGCTTTGGGCGTGGCGGCGGCGGCGTCCGCCTCATCAAAAAGTACCTGGCGCTGCAGATTGCTTTCTTCCACGAAGTCGCGGTCGATGAGGATGAGGGCGCCGACTCCGGCACGCGCGAGCAGGGCGGCCGCTGCGGCGCCGGTAGCTCCGCAGCCGACGATGGCAACGGTCGACGCGGCGAGGCGCTGCTGTCCGGTTTCGCCGACGGGTGCGAAGAGCACCTGGCGGGAGTAGCGGCCGGTCTGTGATGCGGCGGTCTGTGAAGCGGCAAGGGTGCTGGCGCTGTCCATTGTGTCTAGTATAGAAAGGCGCATAACGGTCCCGCTGGACGTTGGTTTACTGGTTCGCCCCCTGCATCTCACCCAACGTGATGCTGCCGTGTTCCGCATGACGAGAGCATGTTCCTATTGCCGTGGCCTTGGGGGTCGATGCGACGCACAGCTTTTCCCGGCGGAAGAAGCGCGTCGAAAGTAGCGTCGGTCGGGTATGTAGCAATAGGGAAATGCTCCAAACCGCTCCATGGGGGACAAACCCAACGGCGCACTCCCGTGAGAGGCTCTTTGAACGCAGTACTTGAGCGTCCTGCCGGCGGCGACCGGAGGACCAACGAATCCAGGCGGAAGCGGCACCGAGCGTGGCTGCTGCCGCTGCTGCTGTTTGCGGCGGGGATGTGCCGCGCCCAGAACGCGTCTGGTCCCGCGTCGGCTCCCGTCTCTGCCGCGGATGCCGACGCAGATCCTTCTACGCAGTCCGCTTCCCCGACGGAGTTCCTGCCCCACTCACCGTCCAGGCCACAGGCGAACTCCGCTACGACGCCGGGCACGGCGTTGCCGGGTATTGAGGCCTTTGTCGGAAGCAAGGTCACAGGGATCCGCTTTGATGGAGTGAAGACATCGATGCTGGGGCCGCTGCCTTCGCAGCTGGAGCTACAGCCCGGGGATACGCTGACCGAGGTCAAGGTGCGGGCCAGCCTGCGGCGGCTCTACGAGTCTGGTTTGTACGACACCCTCCAGGTGCAGGCCTTGCGATCGGACGGCGGCGTGACCATCATCTTCGCAGGCAGGCCGCGGCTGTTCATTGGACGAGTGCAGATCTTCGGCATCAAGGATGACCGGCTGCAGGGACGACTGGTGGGATCGGCGCGCCTGCAGCCGGGAACGCGCTATACGCAGCGAAAGCTGGATAACTCGCAGGCATCCATCGAACACGCATTGACGGACAACGGCTTCTATCAGGCGAAGGTGGAGCGGCGCGAGCAACTGGACTCGCCGAACTCGCAAGTGAACGTGATCTACAACATCAATCCGGGGAAGCAGGCGAAGGTCGGCAATGTGAAGGTGGATGGCACGCCGGGGATGTCGCTGGAGCAGTTCCGCAAGACCGCCAAGCTGAAGGCGGGCAGCAAAGTAAATCGCCAGACGGTAAGCCGCGCGCTGACCCGGCTGCGCAAGTACTACGACAAGAAGCAGCGCTGGGCCGGCGCGGTGACGCTGGAGACCAAGGAGTATCACCCCGAGACGAATCAGTTGGACTATTCCTTCCAGGCGAAGGAAGGGCCGCTGGTGAAGGTCAGGGTGGAGGGCGCGAGGTACAGCCGCACCACCATCGAGCGGCTGGTACCGATCTATGAAGAGGGCACAGTCGATCTGGACCTGGTGAACGAAGGCGCCCACAACCTGCGAGCCGACCTGCAGGGCAAGGGCTACTTCGATGCCACGGTGACTCATGAGCCGGTGCACAACAGCCCGGAAGAGACGACGGTTCTCTACAACGTGGACCGCGGGGCGGAGCACCGCGTGGATTCCGTCAGGATCGAAGGGGGGAAGTATTTCGATCACGACACGCTGAGCGAACACATCAGCGTGCGGCCGGCGAACTTCATCGAGCGCCACGGAACGTATAGCCAGACGCTGGTGCAAAGCGATGTCGGCAACCTGACCGCACTTTATCAAGGCAGCGGCTTCAGCCATGTCGTGGTTACGCCGCAGATCCAAGATGTCGACACGAAGGGTAAAAACGGGAAGACCTCGGCGCACATCCGGGTGGTTTACAAGATCGAGGAAGGCCAGCAGCAGAAAATCGGTAGTTACACGATTAACGGGATGAAGAAGATCTCGCCCGATGCAGTGCGTCCGTCGCTGAACACAGAAGTGGGGCAGCCGTATTCATCGCTGAATGTGACCGGCGACCGCGATGTGATCCAGACGTATTACCTGAGCCACGGATACCCGAATGCACAAGTCAACGTGGTGCAGCATAACGATGCGAAGAACCCGGAACTGGTGGACGTGACCGTGAACGTGGAGGAGGGCCAGCAGGTCTTCGTGAACAAGGTGCTGGTGTCCGGTCTGCACTATACCCGGCCTTCGATAGTGACGCCGCGCGTGACGGTCCGGCCGAACGAGCCGCTGGACCAGTCGGCCCTGCTCGATTCGCAGCGCAGGCTCTACAATCTGGCGCTGTTCAACGAAGTCGATACCGCGGTGCAGAACCCATCCGCAGACCAGCCGCGCAAGGATCTACTGCTGCTGACGACCGAGGCCAGACGGTGGGACGTGACCTACGGCTTCGGCTTCCAGGCACAAACGGGAACACCGTACCGCAATACACCCTCGGCCGCGTTCCTGATCCAGCAGGGCATTAACCCGAGCACGTTCAGGGGCGGCGCGAACGGACGTTTCGGTGTGAGCCCGAACCTGGTCTTCGATATCTCGCGCATCAACCTGTTCGGAACCAACCAGTCGATATCCCTTCGTACCAACTATGGCACGCTGGAGCAGCAGGCGGTGGTGCTCTATCAGAATCCCGGACTGTTGAAGAATCCCAACTTCAACGCGTCATTCTCCGGAGGCTATACCAGCAGCCAGAACGTGACGACATTTTCGGCCTCGTCACTCTTTGCCACGGTGCGCGTGACGCAGCATGTAACTAAGCCGACGACGTTGATCTATTCCTGGTCATATCGCGAGGTGAAGGTGAACCCGAACAGCATCCAGGTGAGTCTCGCGCTGATTCCGCTGCTGTCACAGCCGGCGCGCGTGGGCGGTCCGGGATTCAACTACATCCGCGATACGCGCGACGATGCGCTCGACGCACACCACGGCACCTTCAACACAGTGGCTCTCTTTCTGTCGGACTCCAAGTTCGGCTCGCAGGCGAATTTCGATCGAATCGACATCACCAACTCGTCTTATTACGATTTCGGCAAGCGACACTGGGTGCTTGCGCGGCAGACGCGCTACGGGCAGGAGCGGGCCTTCGGCAACGGTAACCAACTGCTGATCCCGCTGCCCGAGCGGCTGTATGCGGGAGGCGCGACGTCGCATCGCGGCTTTGCCATCAACGCAGCAGGCCCGCGCGATCCGCAGACCGGCTACCCAATAGGCGGCGCGGCGGTGGCGGTGAACACGCTGGAACTGCGGACGCCGTACCCCAATCTGCCACTCGTCGGTAACAATCTCGGTTTCGTGTTCTTCCACGACATGGGGAACATTTTTTCCCGCTCGACCGATGTCTTTCCCAGCTTCCATAACTTTTTCCAGCCAAATCAGCGGGGCTGCCGTACGGTGCCGACGGTGAACACGAATCCCGACGGATCGCTGAATGTGCAGGAGTCCTCCTGCAGTTTCAACTACTGGTCGCATGCGCTGGGAATGGGCGCGCGCTACCGCACCCCGATCGGGCCGATTCGCGTAGACCTGAGCTACAACCTCGATCCGCCGTATTTTCCCGAGGTCTATAACTACCAGAGCTCGACCTCCAATGTGCCGCAGCCGCAGACCGGACAGGCCGGGCACTTCAACTTCTTCTTCTCGATAGGGCAGACGTTCTGATGACGGCGCGAATGCAGAGGACGGGCAGGTGGGCAGCAGCGGTGCTGGCGGTATCGCTGACGGCGCTCGGTGCCGCGGCACAGGCGCCGGAGCCCGGCACTATGCCGGAGGGTGCCCAGGTGGGGACGGCATCGCAGTCCACGGCAACGAACACACCCTCGCCGTTGCACCAGAGGACGGAGCCGAAGCTGGGGCCGCCGAACGGCGGCCTGACCTTTCTGCCGGAGCTGAAGCCAACCGATGGCGTGGTGAACCTGGCGGTGCAGAAGAACGGCGATGCGCAGCTTGCTGCTGAGGCGAGCGCGGCGGGCCAGAAGGCGATGCTGCTGGATCGCGCGGTAGCGGTGATCAACGGCAACGTGATCCTGGCGAGCGATGTGCGCGAGGAGCAGCGCTTCGCGGTATTTGAGCCGCTCACCGCGCCCGGCGGCGAATTTACCGCGATGGAAGCGATGGAGCACATTGTGAATCGCACACTGCTGCTGAACCAGATGGAAGAGCAGGAGCTGGCTCCCGCGCCAGCCGACAAAGCAGTGGACGAGCAGATTGCTTATCTGCGGAAACACCTTCCTGCATGCGCCGGGCAGAACTGCGAGACAGAGGAGGGATGGCAGCGCTTCCTGGCGGCGCGCGGCTTCACAGAAGCCGACCTGCACACGCGCTGGAAGGAACGGATGCGGATCCTTGAGTTTATCGGCGTGCGCTTCCGGACCGGTATCCGCATCACCAAGCCGGAGATCGAGACATACTACAAGGAGAAATTGGTGCCGGTGTTTGAGGCGCGCAAGCTGACGCCGCCGCCACTGGCGCAGGTTTCGGATCGCATCGACGAGGTGCTGCTGCAGCAGCACGTGAATGTGCTGCTGGCCGATTATCTGCGCAGCTTGAAGGACGCGGGTAACGTACAGATCCTCGATCCGCAGTACAACAGCCTGGGCAATTCGCGGTCATCCGGCGCCCCGGCCAGCGGCGCTGATTTGACGCAGCCCGGACGGAATGGAGGCGAACAGTGAGCACGACGCCCACGCCTCCTGCTGCGCGCCCAGGCCGGAGCGGGTGGCAGATCTTTGGCCGCATCGTGCTGTTCTGCTTCCTCGCTCTGGTGGTGGTGCTGGGGATTGCGTTCTGGTATGTGAAGACGCAGTCGTTTGCGAACTATGTGCGGGCGAAGCTGATCGATGTGCTGACGACGGCGACGGGCGGGCGCGTAGAGCTGGCGCGGTTCAGCTGGCGTCCGCTGCGGCTGGAGGCGGAGGTGGATGGGCTGACCATCCACGGGCTGGAAGCGCCCGACCAGGTGCCGTACGCACACGTGGATACATTGCGCGTGCAGGCGAAGATCATCGATCTCTTCAAAGCGCAAATCGGATTGCGCTCGCTGGATGTGGAGCATCCGGTCTTTCATCTCATCGTCTATCCCGATGGATCGACCAACCAGCCGGTGCCGAAGAAAAAGACGGAAAACAACAAGCCGGTGATGGATACGATCTTCGATCTGCAGGCGAACCGCGCGCAGGTGGAAAACGGCGTGGTGCTGCTGAACCAGCGGGCGCTGCCCTTTAATGTCGCGGCGAAGAATCTTTCCGTGACGGTGACGTATCGGCCGCGGCCGGAGAGCTATCTAGGCACGGTGCACGCGGAGGAACTGACCGCGGCGCGCGGAAATGCGCCGGCGGTGCATTCGAAGCTGGACCTGAATGTGGAGATGGCGCGCAATGCGCTGAAGCTGGATGGGCTGCACTTTGTGTCCGGAGATTCGAAGCTGGACGCTTCGGGGGCGCTAAACGACTTTACAAAGCTGAATTGGCAAATCGGGGCAAGCGGCGCGATCGACCTGCGCGAAGTGGCAGCGCTTGCTGCCGTCGAGGGGCTGGAGCGGGGTGAGACGGGACTGCAGATACAGGGACAGGGCACGGGCGTGAAGACGTTCGACGTGAGCGGTAATGTGCGATTGAAAGATGCGACCTATCGCCAGTCCTATCTACTGCTGAGCGGCATCAATGCGACGGCCACGCTGCACGCCACGCAGGATGAGATCAACCTGCCGGATGTGAAGGTGCGGCTGCAGCGGGGCGGCGGCGTAGATGCGAATGCGAGCCTGGCAAACTATATGGCGCCCGCGCCGCCAGCGCAGCCGGCGGTGGCGATGCAAGCGCCCAGGAAGGCACCGCGGGCTGCACCGAGGAGCGGACCGCAACAGCAGGCTGCGATTCATGCGCGCATCTTCGGCATCCGGCCGGAGATGGTCTTCGAGATCATCGCGGTACCGAAGTACGAGAATCTTGGATTTGACACACAGGCAGACGGTAGAGCGGATGTCTGGTGGAAGGGATCGATCAACGACATGATGGCGAGCGCGAACGTTTCGCTCGCGCCGCCGCGTCCGCCGACTCCGAACGAGATCCCGGTGAACGGAGCGATCGATGCGGGTTTCGCGCTGCGCGGCGGCAGGCTGGACGCGCGGCACATCGAGGTGCACACACCGGCATCGTCATTGACTGTAACTGGCCAGGCAGCATTTATCCCGATGACCCAGTCGAGCGCGCTGAATGTCGATTTCACAACCAGCAATCTGAATGAGTACGATCGCGCACTGATTGCGTTTGGCGTAAAGGCGAATGGCAAGAAGGGTGTGGCGGCGCTGCCAGTGCAATTGCATGGCCAGGCGGGTTACCACGGAACGGTAACGGGCTCGCTGCTGAATCCGGATGCGAAGGGGCACGTGAGCGCGAAAGACTTCGCCACCGTAATTGAAACAGCGGCGGCGACACATCCTCCACCGGAGCCTACGGTGCCGGTGAGCGCTCAGCCGCCGCATCCGCCGCCGCCGTCGCAGGGCACGCGACAAACCGTGCAGTGGGACGATCTGGAACTCGATGCCGAGTACAGCCCGGCGCTGATTTCGGTAGAGAACCTTTCGCTGACTCGAGGGATGACGGCGATCCATGCGTCAGGCCAGTTGCATGCCGCGCATGGGCGGCGCGGCAAGCCGATCTACAACAACAGCTCCACCTTGAATACGAACGCTCACATTACCGACGCGAGCGTGACCGACCTGATGTCGATTGCCGGTGAGAGCTTGCCGGTGACCGGCACGCTGAACCTGCAGGCGCATGTCGGTGGCGCGCTGAATGCGTTGACCGGCAGCGGCCATGTGAACGTCGCGGGCGGGCAGATTTATGGCGAGGACTACAAGAGCCTGAGCACTGACTTGAAGTTTGCCGGTGAGTCGGTCGGAGTGACGAACCTGGTTTTCGTGCAGGATGGCGGGCGCATCACGGGCGATGGCGATTACAACTTCCAGGCGAAGAGCTTCCGCGGCGATGCGCAGGGAGCGGGATTCGATCTTTCTCATATTCAGCGGCTGCAGAATGCGAAGCATCAATTGGGCGGGGCGCTGACCTTCGACCTGCACGCCTCCGGTACTACCACAGAGCCGCAGGTGAACGGCAAAGTTGCGCTCGCGAACCTGACCTTGAACGGGCATCCGGCCGGCGACGTGAATGCAAATGTGAAGACGAGCGGGCACACGCTATCTCTGAACGCGGATGCAACGCTTGCGCAGGCGCGCCTCCAGGTGGGCGGGCAGATGCAGCTGACCGCGGATTATCCGCTCGCTGCAAAGCTGACGTTCTCGCAACTGGACTTTGCGCCGGTCCTGAAGCTGCTGGATGTGAGCGGAGTAGAGGGCAATTCGCAACTGCAGGGTGTGATCCACGTCTCCGGACCGGCGAAGATGCCGCGGCAACTGGACGGCACGGCGGAGATCGATCAGTTCAAGGTGACGCTGCAAGGCATGCCGCTCACCAGCAAGGGACCGATCCGCGCATCTCTGAATGATGGGGTGGTGAAGCTGAACCAACTGGAGATCGACGCCGAGGACACGAACCTGGTGGCTGGCGGAACGGCCGATCTGCTGGGCAATGGCGGCATGGATATGCAGGCGCATGGCGCGATCAATGCAAAGCTGGCGCAGAGCTTCAGTCCGGAGATTTCGTCGGCCGGACATATCGACTTCCACCTTACGGCGCAGGGCGCGCTGAAGAAGCCGGACCTGGAGGGCACATTCAACTTCAACAACGTGAGCATGGCCTATCAGCAGATACCCAACGGCCTTAGTCACCTGAATGGCTCTATGGTGTTCAACCAGGACCGGCTGGAGCTGCGCAACCTAACCGGCACTACGGGGGGCGGCACGGTAACGTTCGGCGGATTCCTGATCTACCAGCAGGGCGTCTACGGCGATATCACCGTAACGGCGCAGAATACGCGCTTCCGCTTTGCCGGGCTGAGCAGCTCCGCCGATGCGAAGCTGCGGCTGCAGGGGACGCAGAACTCGATGGTGCTGAGCGGCAACATCCAGATCACGCGCTTCCTGGTGGGGCCGAATGTGGACTTTGCCGCGCTTACGGGTGGCTCAGGCGCGGTGTCGGCGCCGCCTGATCCGAATGCATTCGGCAATAAGGTGCGGCTGGATTTGCATATCACCTCGGCGCCGCAAATGGACTTTCAGAACTCCTTCGCGCAGATTGCCGGGAGCGTGAATCTGCGCATCCGCGGCACGGTGGCGCAACCAGCTGTCTTGGGCCGTATCAACATCACCGATGGCAAGGCGACCTACAATGGGACAACCTATCAACTCCAGCACGGTGACATTTTCTTCACGAACCCGGTGAAGATCGAGCCGGTAATCGATCTGGATGCGACCACCCGCATCGAGGAATATGACGTGACTATCGGCCTGCATGGGACGGCAAGCAAGCTGAGCCCGACCTTTCGCTCCGAGCCGCCGCTGCCGGAGGCAGACGTGATCTCGCTGTTGGCGCAGGGACGCACGCAGGAGGAGCAGTCGATTTACAACACGCAGCAGCAGCAGGCGGGGGTGAATGGCACCACCAATGCGCTGCTGAGCGGAGCGCTGAACGCAACGGTGAGCAACCGGATCCAGAAGCTGTTCGGGGTGGGAAGCGTGAAGATCGACCCGACCTATACCGGGTCACTGGGGCAGTCGAGCGCGCGCATTACCGTGACGCAGAATATCGGCCAGCAGGTGCTCCTGACCTATGCCACCAGCGTGAACTCGACCACTCAGCAGTTGATTCAGGCGCAGGTGAACCTGACCCCAACCTTTTCTGTGACCGCGGTGCGGGACGAGGCGGACGTGTTCAGTCTGCTTTTCAAGGTGCACAAACGATATAGGTGACGTCCTCGCCTCTGGGTGCGTCTTAACAAAGGCGAACGGGAGTGATAGCCTTCGGCTCTCAGGCTATTCGAGAAATTCAGAAGATTTGAGTTAGGCGCCACCTCCCCGCGCTTTGCAAGGAGAACGATGATGCGCATTCTGCGAACCATGATTGCTGCCGCACTACTGGCGGCTCCAATTGTCACTTACACGCTGCCAGCGGCCGCATTTGGCACGGTGGAAGACACTAACAAAAACGATGCACAAATTCTGAAGGATGCGCAGAAAAAGCTGAAAAACAAGCGCTTTAACGGAATACAGGCCGCGGTACAGAGCGGCATTGTCACGCTGAGCGGAACGGCAAAGGTGTACGCCGACAAGCAGGATGCGGACAAACAGGTCGGCAAAGTAAAGAATGTGGTGTCGGTGGTGAACGACGTCCAGGTGCAGGCGGGTGAGACGACCGATCAGCAACTGGCCGATAAGATCGGCAAGCAACTGGCCTATGACCGCGTGGGTTACGGGAACGCCTTCAATGCAATCACGGTCTCGGTGAACAACGCCGTCGTGACGTTAGGCGGCCATGCGTTGGGACCTGTGGCCAAGGAATCTGCGCTGAACCTGGCGAAGCGTACGCCCGGTGTGCAGAACGTTGTCGACAATATCCAGGTGGACCCGCTATCGCCGATGGACAATCAAACGCGGCTAGCGGTGGCGCGGACAGTCTATGGCTATCCTTCGCTGAACAAATATGCGATCAATCCGGCGAACCCGATCCGCATTACGGTGATCAATGGGCACGTGATTCTGTCGGGCGTGGTGGACAGCCAGGCGGACAAGAACGTTGCCGGCATCCAGGCCAATACCGTGCCGGGCGTCTTCAGCGTGACCAACAACCTGCAGGTTGCCGGCCAGCCCGAGGAGAAGCCGCAGTAACCCAAGACCGTACCTGATCGAGTCTTTAGACAATCGCGCCGCTTTCGCCCGGTAGACTAATTTTCTGGGGGAAGCGGCGTATGCCTTTTCTGCGAAGTCTGAGCACCACGCTGGAGATGATCAAGTGGGAGCACTCGGTCTTCGCGCTGCCCTTTGCCCTGACCGGCGCGGTGTTGGCGGCGAACGGCTGGCCACGTGCCATGCAGCTCGTCTGGATCATCGTCTGCATGGTGACGGCGCGCTCCGCTGCAATGGCCTTCAACCGCTGGGCAGATGCAGATTTGGATGCGGCCAATCCGCGCACCGCTTCGCGGGCAATTCCGGCAGGGCTGCTGTCGCGCGGCTTTGTCGGCGTATTCACCGTTGCGATGGCCTTGCTGTTTGTCTTCGGCGCGTCGCGACTGAACCGGCTGACGCTGCTGCTCTCGCCGGTGGCGCTGGCGGTGCTGCTGGGCTACTCGTACATGAAGCGCATTACGCGCTGGTCGCACCTGGTGCTTGGTCTGGCGCTGGGGATTGCGCCGGCGGCGGCGTGGATTGCGATCCGCGGCGGGCTCGACCCGCGCATCCTGGTGCTGACGGTGGCGGTGCTCTTCTGGGTGGCGGGATTCGACGTGCTGTATGCCTGCCAGGATGCGGAGCACGATCGCAGCGCGGGGCTGCGGAGCATTCCGCAGGCGCTCGGGCTGGAGAAGGCGTTCGGTGTGGCGCGGGCGATGCATGGCGTCATGCTGCTGCTGCTGGCCTGGCTGCTGCACCTCTTTCATCTGGGCCCGATCGCATGGTGGGGCCTGGTGATGGTGATGGCGCTGCTCTTCTATGAGCACTCCATCGTGTCGCCCAAGGACATGCGGCGGCTGAATGCCGCGTTTTTTACGCTGAATGGGATCATCTCGGTGCTCTTTTTCTGTTTTGTCGCGGCTGCTGTGACCTTTCGCCACTGATGATCGGAAACAAAAGAGCCTGCGCGAGGCGCAGGCTCTTCTGTGGGGCAGGGTGAGCGATTTAAGAATGGGTCCCGTGCTTCGCCCGTTCCCGGTCCTTGAAATTGTCGATTTTGGCGTTCGCCTTCTTCTTCATCTCGGCGACTTTGTCTGTCACATGTTCGCGATGTGTATTCGCGGAGTCTTCGGCTTCGGCTGCATGGCGATCGTGCGCGGTCCGGGCTGCGTCTTTTGCGTTGCCCCAGGTCTCCTTGGCCGCGCCCTTCACCTGGTCAGCTACGCCCTGATTGGCGAGCCTTTGATTGCCGACTGCTTCGCCGACTTTTTCTTTTGCCTTCCCGACCCCTTGATCGAGTTTCCCTGTTACGCGGTTCTTGTCCATGGCTTACCTCCTTGGGTTCACCTCCCGGACTCTTGCATGAATTCGCGTACGGCATGCTTTCTTGCTCGCATGCCGCACGCCTCAACGTCGAAGTCAGACCGCCGTGCGACGGCCGCCGACAAGCTGCAGAATGAGCACCACCAACGCGATCAGAAGCAGAATGTGGATATATGCTCCCAGCACGTGGAAGCCTACGAACCCCAACAGCCACAGCACCAGCAATACGACGAATATTGTCCAGAGCATTTGTATCTTTCTCCCCGCAAATATGCGGCGTTCCGGTATGGTATGGTGCGCTTGACGGTGTCCGAGTTGCCGTATCTGCACAAATAAATCCGGGTTGAAATCTCATGAAGATAGCTATTCAGGGCGAGCTGGGCTCGTTCAGCCATCAAGCCGCGCGCCGTGCCGCTCCCACTGCTACGGTCGTCCCCTGCGTTCTCTCCGCCGACGCCTTCGAACGGCTGCGCAAGGGAAAGGTGGACGCAATCATGATCCCGATCGAGAACACGCTCGCCGGATCTGTTGTGGAGCACTACGACCTGATGCGCGAGCACTCGATTTACATCGAACGCGAGACGGTGATTCGCATTGAACATCACGTGATTGGCGTACCGGGCAGCGATATCGAGCAAGTGCACCGCATCTATTCCCACCCGGTCGCGCTGGCGCAATGCCGCAGTTTTTTTCAGCAGCATCTCGGCATCGAGCCCATCGCTTTTTACGACACGGCAGGCGCGGTGAAGCAGATCATCCGGCTGCGGGACCGTCACTCGGCCGCGATTGCAGGCATACAAGCGGCCGATATCTATGGCGGGACGGTGCTAGTGGAGGGAGTGGAAGACGATGCCGCGAATTTCACTCGTTTTCTAACGGTGTGCGCGGGCACCGCGCCCGAGCCAGAGGGATTGCACAAGCTGAGCCTGTGTTTTCAGGTGCAGCATCGTCCCGGGGCACTGGCTGCGCTGCTGGCGACGATCTCGGCTGCAGGTGGCAACCTGACCCATTTGCAATCTCGCCCGGTGCATGGACGGCCGTGGAATTATCACTTCTTCGTTGACGTGCTGATGCCGGACGCAATGGCCAGCACGATGTTGCTGGACCGGCTGGCCGGCCTGGGCGCCAGTCACAAGCTGTTGGGGCGTTTTCAGCCGGCGCCGGAATTCGTCTGACCAGGGAGCAGGTCGAGGGCAACCGAACGGGTCCTTGTGGCTTTGCGCCGGTGTGCCAAATGGGTGCCGGTAATGCACCGAGGGGTCTGGGGAAACACAAATAAGTACGGCATCAAAGAATTTCGCCGATAGACTTTGGGGCGGCGTGACAGGACTGGAAGGGCATTGCATCCCACCAGTAGGGCCTGATGGTCACGGCCGCCCTGAAGAACCGCGATTTCTGCGACCTTTGGAAACCTGATGCGTCCAATGTACACATATCTGATATAAGGACACTCATGGCAAGCGACTTCCTCAGTATTATCGAACCCGCCCACCGCAATCAGCAGAATGAGGGTGGCGAACCTCAAGCGGGTGGCCGGGTCCTGCCAGTTCTACCGGTGCGGGACACCGTCCTGTTTCCCCATGCCGTGCTGCCCCTGACGGTGGGCCGGGAGAGCTCGATCCAGCTCATCCAATCGCTCGGCGAAGAAAAGACCGTGGTGGTGGTGGCGCAGCGGGATGCGCGCGTCGACGCACCGCAACCCAGCGACCTGCACTCGGTCGGCACCCTGGCGACCGTGCATAAGGTCGTCAAGATGCCCAACCAGAGCCTGTTTGTCTTCACCGAAGGCACGCAGCGCGTGAAGCTGGGCGAATTCAACCAATTCGAGCCGTTCATGACCGCATCGGTCGAGCCGGTGCCGGAGATCACGCCGGCCAAGGGCGCTGAGATCGAGGCTCTGCATCGCAACGTGACCTCACAGTTCCAGCAAATCGTCACCTCCTCGCCGACACTTTCCGACGAGCTGCAGACGATCGCGCTGAACATCGAAGATCCGGGCCGCCTGGTGGACTTCATCGCCTCCTCGCTGCCGTTCCTGCCGACAACGGAGAAGCAGGAGCTGCTCGAAACCCCGGACGTGGTCGCGCGGATGGAGCGGATCAACAAGCACCTGGCGAAGGAGCTCGAGGTCCAGCAACTACGCAACAAGATCCAATCCGAGGTGCAGGATCAGGTGCAGCAGTCGCAGCGCGACTACTATCTGCGCGAGCAGATGAAGGCCATCCAGAAGGAACTCGGCGAAATGGACGAGGGCCAGAAGGATATCCAGGAGCTACGCGACAAAATCGAAGGCGCCGGCATGCCGGAGGACGTGAAGAAAGAGGCGACCAAGGAGCTGAACCGGCTCTCGCGGATGTCGCCGATGGCGGCCGACTACTCGCTGACACGCAATTACATTGAGTGGCTGGCGGTGCTGCCGTGGACCAAGAGCTCGGGCGGCACAGTGGACATTGCGAAGGCGAAGGAGATCCTGGACGAGGACCACTACGACCTGAAGAAGGTGAAGGACCGCATCCTGGACTACCTGAGCGTGCGCCGGCTGAAGCCGGACATGAAGGGGCCGATCCTGTGCTTTGTCGGACCTCCAGGTGTAGGCAAGACTTCGCTGGGTCGCTCGATCGCGCGAGCACTGGGCCGCAAGTTCCAGCGCATCTCGCTGGGCGGCATGCACGACGAAGCGGAGATCCGCGGACATCGCCGCACCTACATCGGCGCGCTGCCGGGACAGATCATGCAGGCGCTGCGTCGCGCGGAGACCAACGATCCGGTCTTCATGCTCGACGAAATCGATAAGCTGGGCCGCGACTTCCGTGGCGATCCGGCGTCGGCGCTGCTGGAGACGTTGGACCCGGAGCAGAACAACACCTTCCGCG
Source organism: Acidobacteriaceae bacterium (assembly GCA_045808105.1). Lineage (GTDB taxonomy): Bacteria > Acidobacteriota > Terriglobia > Terriglobales > Acidobacteriaceae > KBS-83. The sequence goes on from JBJMGC010000183.1 coordinate 46,545, forward strand.
ACAACTATCTGGATGTGCCGTTCGATCTGTCGAAGGTGCTGTTCATCTGCACAGCGAACATGCTCGATCCGATTCCCGAGCCGCTGCTGGACCGCATGGAGCTGATCGATCTCTCCGGCTACACCGAAGAGGAGAAGGTGCACATTGCGTTCCGGTACCTGATCCCGCGTCAGATCAAGGAAAACGGCATTCAGCCCGGCGAAGACGGCCGTCCGCTGATCGAGTTGCCTGAGGACAGCGTGCGCTTCATCGTGAGGCACTACACGCGCGAGGCGGGCGTTCGCAAACTTGAGCAGCTGATTGGCACGGTATGCCGCAAGCAGGCGCGACGTATCGCGGAAGGCAAGCGCGAGACACTGGTGGTCGATCGCGCGATCATCCATGAATTCCTGGGCGGCATTAAGGTCCGGGTGGACACGGAGATCGCGGAGCGGACGAAGCGCGCTGGTGTCTCGGTGGGGCTCGCGTGGACTCCCGCAGGCGGCGACGTGCTGTTCATCGAGGCGAACCGCATGAAGGGCAAGGGCGGCTTCACCATGACGGGGCAGCTCGGGGACGTGATGCGCGAGTCGATGCAGGCAGCATTGAGCTGGGTGCGGTCGAACGCAGGTTCCCTGGGACTGAGCGAGGACTTTACCTCGGAGCAGGACCTGCACATCCATGTGCCGGCCGGCGCGATACCGAAGGATGGACCGTCGGCGGGTGTGGCGATGGCGACCGCGATCGTCTCGCTGATGACCGACACACCGATTCATCCGCTGACCGCGATGACGGGCGAGATCACGCTGAGCGGCAATGTGCTGCCGGTGGGCGGCATCAAGGAGAAGTTCCTTGCGGCCAAGCGCGCGGGCGTGCTGGACGTGATCCTTCCGGCAGAGAATCGCCAGAACGTAGAGGAAGACCTGACGCCAGATCAGATCGATGGCGTGAGGATCCACTACGCCAAGACGATTGACGATGTGCTGAATGTGGCGCTGCCGCGGACCAGCAGCGAGCAGCAGCATGACAGCGATGTGCGCGAGCAGGTGATCGAGCACGCTACGGTGTAATTGTCGGATTCACGAGTAAGTACAAAGGCCTCACCGGAAATGGTGAGGCTTTTTTCTTGCAAATCTGGCTATGTAGTATGCTATATATAAAAATTGTGGACCTTCAATATGCAGTCATTCCCGCGCTGATTGTGCTGATCGGCATTCTGATTGCGTGGTTTTCGCTGCGGCGCATTCGGTCGCTCGGCCGGAAGAGCTATCCAGCATGGCGAAGGCTCACGGAGAGGATCGCTCTTGCGCTGATCACTGTGGGGGCAGTCGCTGTTGCGGTGAGCAGCGGATACAACGCAATCGCGCAGTATCGTTTTCGCGCGCACCCGCCCGGCCAGATGTACACGGTAAACGGACATCGGATGCGCATCGAGTGCATGGGAAGTGGCTCGCCAACCATCGTGCTGGATGCGGGGCTGGGCAATGACGGGCTGATCTGGGGTGGCGTGCAGCCGACGCTCGCGAAGAGCACGCGTGTCTGTTCCTACGACCGGGCGGGATTTGGCTGGAGCGATGCGCTACCGCCTCCACGCGACGCGGACCATATCGCGGCCGAATTGCACAGGCTGCTGGCGGTCGCCGTAATTCATGGTCCCATTATTCTTATGGGGCACTCGATCTCTGGACTCTACATCCGCGATTATGCGACACGATATCCGGCAGAGGTTGCGGGGTTGATTTTCGTGGATGGCTCGACACCGTTGCAGAACCGGAACCCGGCATTCAAGGCTGAGTTTGCTAAGGGATCGGATCCCTGGTATCGGAGGTTGATGAATAGGGCCGCCTTCGCCGCCGGCATTCCGCGATGGCTCGGGCAATGTACCGCCAGGATTCCTGGATTCGATGGAGCGTCCGCAAAGTTGCTGGCTGAGGATCAGTGCCATGACCGATCCGGGGCCGTCGCCGCTGAACTGGAAAGCTTCGATCGGTCGGGCGAGGAGACCGTACATACAGGGCCGTATGGCGCATTGCCGATCCTCATTTTTTCCCAAGACACTGTGAAGGCCGTCGCGGAGGGCGAACCACGCGCGTTAGGAAATGCGTGGAATCAGATGCAGGAAGATCTGAAGAAGCTCTCAACCTGGAGCCGCAGGATCATCGCCCAAGGCAGCGGGCACTACATTCAAGTGAATCGCGCCGACCTGATCGAGAGAGAAGTGCCGCTATTTCTGGAGCAGGTTCGTGGCGCAGCGCCTAAGCCCACGAATTATGGTCCGACGACCACGGAATAGTGCCTCGGCAATTGTGAGACGCAAAAGGCCCCACCCTCCGGTGAGGCCTTTCGTGATCTTGATGTTGTGTCTTGGCAGCCACGGAGGCTAGATTTCTTTTGTTGCTAGACGTGAACTCTGAATCTGTCGTTCGCGTGAATCAACTGATCGTAGCGGTCCCACTCACGATAGTAGTTACGAATAATCCGCTGAATGATCCCACAATCGGGAGAACAAGACTCATCAGAGTCTCGCAACGTACGGATATGATTCTGGATTGCTGCCTGGCGATGGCGCCAAAGTTTTTTGGCTTCTCGCACTGTCATCGGATCACCTCACTTTCTTGCTAGTGTTGTGGCCCTGCTGTTGGGATGCGAGGCCTATAGGCGGTTTTGCATGCCGGGGGCCAGTTGCGAAGGAATAATTCCGCGTGCTGTGACATACGTGAGGCAACCGAGACAATGTAGGCGTGGATTTTTATTTTCTTAGCGAGGCGTCCGGAAGGGATTTCAATTCAGGGTTGGATAGCTATGCAGTTGTGGACCAATGCGGTTGGAGTACTTGTAGTTATCGTGGCGATCGGCATCGATGGTCCAGAACATAGCTCCGATCATGTCCGGATAGCCGGAAGCTTTGCGTAGCTTGTAAGTTGTTCCGGCAGGAGCTTTGCCGGTAATGATGTAGTCCATTGCCTGACTGACGATTTCGAGCTCGTTGTACTCGGTGAGAAAACCGACGGCAACTTTGTTGGCCGGCATGGCTGGAAAGAAGTGCTTCGGATTGCCACCTACGTTGAAGCCGTGGAGCAGTAGCTCCGTCATCGCGGCGTGGTAGTCCACCGAGCTGGACTGATAGATCTCACCATCGAGACCCTGGAGCGGCGGGGTGTTGTAGTCCTGCACGTCGATAAACGAGAGGACGTCGCGCAGCGCATAGGCGATGGGCAGATAGGAACCGAACTGGCCTCCGTAGCCTGGATAGCCGCCGGGGATCTGCGAACCTTCCGGAACCAGGCTGATCATGAATTCCGGCCCGAAGTGTTCGCGCAGCTGGCGAAGGCCGGTGATGAGGTTGACGATGGAGGGCGTGGTGGGGTGACGGAAGTCGGTGTCGCCGGGTGCGAGGACAAGCGAGGGAGTTTCGAAATCGATATCGACGCCCTCGAAGCCGTACTCCGAGACGATGCTGGTGACGGAAGAGACAAAATTAGGAATATCCTTCGCATCGTCGAGCTTGAAATACTCACCGCCTCCTCCGAGAGAGATCATCACCTTCTTGCCCTGGCTCTTGAGTGTTGCAACGTCAGCCTTGAGTTGCTCAGGATCGATGCCGCGGGGAGCGCGGAAATGCAGCGTGCCCTCAGGTGCGCTTTTGTCGGGCGAGGCGAAGGCGACCAGGATGACATCCCACTGGGGCGCGACCTCATGCAAGGGGAACGGCATGTTCAAAGCGCTGAATCGGGAGCCGGTCCAGTAGCCGATGAGCTGGTGCCCGTTGGTCGAACCTTTCGAGGCTGCAGGCGTGGCGGTTGGTTCTTCATTGCCGCTCACGCGCATGCTGCGATCGGGGCATGGCTTGGCGGGTTCGGACAAGGCGTGAGGATCGGGAAAGCTGTAGATGCTGGCGGGAGCCGCTGCTGCACCCGTATTTCCTCCCAGATACCAGGCCAGAAGCGCGACGTTCTGCAGGTGGTAGGTGAATGCGGAGGTGCGGGCGAGGGACGGCGCGGATGCGGGAAAACTGTTTTTCGGATTGGTGTTGGTGGGTTGAAGCAGAAAGTAATTGGTGCCGACGCCTGCGCCGGCGCAGGTTTCATCGCCTGCGGGATGCAGCCACGGGGCAAAGAAGTTACCGCGAGCCGTGGCGGTGCGGAAGTAGTTTTGCGGATCGTGCAACGGATCGTAGAAGAATTCCGCGAGTTGCTGGGTGAGAGGCTGGATGTCGCGATCGGTCACGATGGCGGGCGCAGCGCGGAGATAAGATCCGAGCACGAAGGAGTTGCCGGTCGCGGCGTCGATGCCGTGCGTTCCCCAGGAGCAGCACACGGTGGCATCGCTATCGGCGTAATAGGTGGTGTTGTGGGTGACCGCGATGATCAGTTTTCCGTCTTCATGCGGAATCTGACGGAAAAGTTCTTTTTGCAGGAATACGGAATCGACGACAGCGAACGATCTCCCGCTCTTCTTTGAGGTGAGGAGATAGCCGTAGCCGACAGGAATGGCGATGGTGATGTGCTTGATCTCGGGCTTGCCGAGCAGGGTATGGCCTTGCTGGTCTGCCGGAAAAGTAGCGCGGAGCAGCGCGTCGGCATACTGCGTTTTATTTTCAGGTGAAAAGCCGAATCGGGTAAAGACCGGCGATTTGAGGATAGCCGGGACATCGGGCGCCGCATCCATGCGGGTGGTGCGGTCCTGGAAGGTGAGGGCAATGGGAACGAGCACCGTCGGGATGACCGTTGTACCCGCTTGTGCAGGATCGCAACCGGCGAGGGTGTAGGAACTCGCCGCGATGGTTCGCTGAAAGGTGGGGAGGGTGCCCTGTGCATGCACGGCAAGCAAGGAGAACATGAGGAAACCGGGCAGGCAGGTGGTTCTGATTCGCATGGGCAGCCGTTCCTGGAACTTGATGCGGGGTTATTTGTGCAAGCCGAATTTTCTCATGCGGCATTAGGCGCAGTTGCAATCAAGGATGGTCGGCGAGTGTGACCTGAGTGAAGGTGAGCTGCCAGCCTTTCGGGCCTTTGTGCCAGATATCGGCGAAGCGGGCCTTCTGCTCAAAAGGTTTGCCGTTGTCGGTACCGCTCAGGCGGACCCAGCCGCCGAGAATGACGGTGCTGCCAAGATCGCGGACGAAGGGCGTCTCAACGGTATAAGGATTGGTGTATGAGCCGGGATGGCAGACCAGATCGAGCAACCCTGCCTTCTTCGTTACTTTGCCACTTGCACGGACGAGAACGTAATCGTCGGCGACCAGCTTCTGCAGTTCTGCACGATTGCCCTTGCCCTCCTGAGCCCAGTCATAGCGCTGCGCGGCTGCGGCGAGCGCCGGGTCAGCCAGGTCGTAGTGATGGGTCTGTAGTTTCGACGCGGGGTGCTGTTGGGCGATTGCGAATGGGACAGACACAAATGTGGCGGGCAGGAGCAGGAGTGCTCCCGCCACGCGGAGCAGGGAATTTGTCAAAGGTGCCTCCGATGGTTACGAAAAGCCGCTGCTATCTCAGCGGATGAGGATAGCAGCGGCCGGAGGCATGGTGAAACCGCTGTGGGACGAACGTCAGCGATGCGGCTGCTGCTGGGGTTGGCCACGTTGTGGCTCAGGCCGTTGCTGCGGCTGCGGAGCCGGACGTGCGGGCTGCGGTTCAGGTCGCATCGGTTGAGGAGCCGGACGAGCCGGCTGCGGTTGGGGTCGGGGTTCCGGCCGTGGCTGTGGCTGCGGCTCTGGACGCATCGGTTGAGGAGCCGGACGTGCCGGCTGCGGCTGGGGTCGGGCTTCCTGCCGCGGCTGTGGCTGCGGCTCCGGGCGCATCGGCTGAGGAGCCGGACGAGCGGGCTGCGGTTGCGGAGCCGGACGCGCGGGTTGAGGCGTAGGTCGAGCCTCGGGCCGCGGTTGTTCGACCGGACGAGCAGGCTGGGGTGCGGGCCGGTACTCGGGTGCAGGCTGCCTGACTGGTTCCGTGTGGTTGGGCTGTGGCCGTGACGGCGGTTGTTGTACCGGCGCTTCCGGCCGCGGAGCGGGACGATTCGTCGGGGTTGCGCCGGGTCGTGCGGGCGCAACCGGCTGAGTGTGGGTCGGCGTCGCTACACCGGGGCGCGTGACAGGCTGGTTGGGCCGTGCCGGTGCTGCCGGTGTCGTCGGCCGTGTGCCGGGTGCGGGCCGCGCCACAGCGGGTGTGGGTCGGGTTGCGCCATGCACGCCGGGGTTCACCACCGTGGGCGCCACGCGGATCGGTCGCGTCTGGATTGGCCGGGGTGCCGCCAATGCAGGCGGCTTGCCGCCGTTGAAACGGACATATTGCTGCCGGTTCTGCGCTGCCTGGGTGCGGTGCTGCACCTGGACAGGGAGGGGACGAACGTGCGGCTCACGCATCGCGGCAAATTCGCCCGGAGTGGGCCGTACGTTGAGGCCGCCGCGTCCGCCGTTGTAACTCACGCGGTTGTGTACGACATTGACCACCCGGACGTTATAGACATTGGTGATGTGGGTCGAGGTGATGTTGGTGACCGAGCGGTTGTACATGAAGCGGTCACGGTCCCAATAACCGCCATGGAAACCCTGCCCGGTGTATCCGTAGCCATAGGGAACACCGCCGTAGAAGCCGACATGCGAGCCCCAGTAGCCGTGGTGCCAGCGAAAGGCGCCGCCAAAGAAACCCCACCAGGGAGGTGTCCATAGCGCACCGGTATAGGGAGCAAGCACCCAGACGCCGGGAACCCAGTAGTAGCCGTAGGGACCCCAAGCCCAGTAACCGGGATTCCAGATGTAACCCACATCAGGGCAGGGTGGCTGCGCATAGACGGGAAGCTCCGGCGGCGGCTCACTGGCCTGAACGGCGGCGTCATAGCCTTGCTGATAGCCATCGTTGTATGCGTCCTGCTGATAGGTCTGGTCAGCGTAGGGATTGTTGTCGTAGACGTCGGAGTCGTCCTCATCCGACGACTGTTCTTGAGGAGGCGGCGCTGAGTATTGTGGCGCCGGGGAAGCAGGCGCAGCCGCATACTGCTGCGGTTGCTGGTCCTGCTGCTGCGGCTCGGGAGCTGCACTGCTCTGGGGGGTGTTGCTCTGGGCAGGCGTGCCGGCGGCCGGCTGTGGCTCGGCCTGATTGGCGGCCTGGCAGCTTCCATCGCTCATCAGCACCTGGCCGGTGGGGCAGGTGCTTTGCGCATCGGCATCGTTCACATTCGATGGATCGCCGGATGGGCTTTGGGTATTGGCCTGTGCGCTGGAGGTGTGGCAGCCGGCTATCGCGAGGCCCAGGCTCAGTGCGAACGTGGCGGTTGTCAGAAACCTCGGAAAAGCATGCCGCGCTTGATTTGAGACTGGATCCGGCGCCTGCGAAGTGTTGCTGTGTCTACGGCTTGCCATTCGTTCTTCCATGATGACAGTTTGGACACGGATCGGGCGCCAAGGTTGCTCTTGAACCACCAAAAAGAGATGATTGGAAGAGCCGAATGGCTCGCCGTCCGCGGCCGCGGACGCCGCCCTGGGCGAATGTCAGGAGTAGATCAGAATGAGCCGAAGTTTGTGAGAATACAGCAGTTCGTTTCGCAGGAGTTTTGATCAGCTCTTCAGAAGGGCCTGAATCTGTTCCCGATACTGCCGCCCCGTCGAAAGTCTGGTGCCACCGCTCAGCTCTACCTCGTAAGTCCCGCTAAACAGCGGGTGCACGGATATCACGCGGGACACATTGATAATGCGGCCGCGGTGAATGCGCATGAACCTCTGCGGGTTCAGCCGCTCCGCCAGGTTTGTCAGCGTCTCTCCCATCAGGAGGTGCCGCGTCCCGCAGTGCAGCTGCACGTAATTGTTCGCAGATTCGATCCCCTCGATCGAGTGCACCGGCACCAGATCGAACTGCTCGCCCGTACGTACTACCAGGCGCTCTGGCCAGCGCTCGCCCCGCTCGCTCTTCGTCTCCAGCAGCGAGTGCAACTGATCCGCCAGCGCACCGGCGCGCGACGAGACGATCTGTTTTTTTGCACGGTCGATGCTCCGGTTCAGCCGCTCATCATCGAACGGCTTCAGGAGATAGTCCACCGCATCCAATTCGAATGCTTTCACGGCATACTCGTCATATGCCGTTACGAAAATCACGGCAGGCATGCGCTCCGGACCGATCTCCGCGATGACATCGAGCCCGGTGCCATCGTGCATCTGCACATCCAGAAGTAGCAAGTCCGGTCCGAGCTGACGGATGGCGTACATGGCCTCCGCGCCGGACTCGCATTCGCCCATCACGAC
>JBJMGC010000184.1:0-23962 GCA_045808105.1 Acidobacteriaceae bacterium
CGTCGTATTCGTGGAGTCAATCGTCTCATCTGTTCGCACCACCAGGTTGGTCCCGAAGGGAAGTACCTTCGCATGCTCCGGCGTGGGCGCGATGCGGCCGGCATCGTTCAAGACCAGTGATTCAACATCGCGAACCGGAAATTGATATTGAATCCCCTCCGCGCCAGTAAAGTCGATCGGATCGGAGACGGAAAAATGTCCCACGTAACTCTTTCCACTACGTAAGCTCACCGTGTCCACAGAAGTGTTGAACACCATGGTTTGTACATCTGCACGAGGAAAGGTGTACTTGATTCCTTGCTGATCGGTGAACTGGATCCTGGCACCGGAGTATTGCCCGGTGTAGCTTGTTCCGTTGCCCAATATGATTGTGTCCGCATGCGCCATAACCGCGCACATCCCAATCGCCAGAACCACTGCTGCCATCTTTTTCATTGCATGCTCCCAGTTCTTGGCGCTGCGAACTCCACGGCTAAAGACCGTGATCGCTCGCGGGCGCAGATCTCCTGTGACAAATGAATAACCTTGACGTTGCGAATGCAGGGGGACTGGCGACCCATCATACAGCAGGCCCGGCGAGAGCAGGGTGTTTCAGCGATATCCCTTGGTCCGGAAGCGCGAGACCGAAACATAGAAGGTATTCGCGTCCGTTCCCGGATTGTGCTGGCTGATATTCCAGTTCGACAAATGCTGATACCTGTAGCCGATGCTTACGGCCTGGCGATCCTTGCGAAAGATGTTGATGCCCGTCCCAAAGTCGATGGTGCACATCAACTGCGATCCTTGCGGCGACAGCACGCGATCCATGAAGTAGATGAACCCGCCATTCCCGCTCAAAAAGGGCTGCACGCGCTTCGATGGAAAGAGATCTGCCTGGAAGCCGACAGGGCTCAGGCCGCTGCCGTAAGTGCGCTTGCGCCGCAGCTCAGGGTCTGTCTGGTTCGGTACCGGCTCATCGATCATCGCGAGCGCCGTGATTTCGGGCGAGTAGCGCATCGTCCAGTGGTCCCAGTGTGCGAGTTCGTAGGAGTAGCGCACGTCAATGGGCATGTACTTGACGTCCTTTGCATATCCCCATAGGTGACCGCTCATCCGCGAAAGCCCCCACCATGCACCGAACTCATGAACGCCGCCCGGCCGCGGAAATACCGGCAGGTATTGCATTGGCCGCGATACTGCCGCTCGCGCTATGTATTCATTCGTTTCCGAGCCGCTAGCGTCGCGTTCCGCTCTCGCAGTCGTCGCCGTTTCCGACCATAGTTCCTCATCCTTCCGGCTCGGAGGCTCGCTGAAGAAGGTGTTCGCCTTCACCCTGCGGGAGTCGCGATACCACGGCGGACGGAAGCGGAGCATATTCGCCGTTCCGCGCGATGGCGTGAGGAACTGATAGACAGTCAGCGCAACTGGATTCCTGCTCCGCTCCTCCAGGTGTGGCACCACATGCTTGTCCAGCGCGTCTTCCGCCAGAGTCCATCCAAAGCCGCCGGCAGGCGTGGTCACCAACTCGATCCAGCCCGTCTCGTTCGTGGTGACTCTGCCTTTCTCATCCGAGAAATAGTGATCGCCATTGTGGCCAATTGCCGCCTCGCCGAATGGCCCGAGCTTCCATTCGAAGCTGTAAGCGGTCGAGAAGGCTAGCGCACGCAGCATTCGCCGCCAGTACGGCCATGTGTTCGACTGCTCCAGGGTCATCGATTTGGGATCATTCTGTATCCAAAGATAATTAGTGATCGAGCCCATGATCGGGTGCCCCACATAGTCGTCCAGAAAAGGGTTATTGTCGGCCCATACATCCCATCGCCAACCCTGGACGGAAGCGACATAGCGATGCCACCATTTCCCATGAGTGGTCTCGTAGCGGTACCAATATCCGGTATAGAGGTTGCCCGCGTTCTGAAAAGCATTGAAGATCGCCGATGAGATAACGAGCTGACCTACATGGACGCGGCAGATACGCGCGTGTGTGCGGTCATAGGGGCAGTCGCGCAGCGTGACTTCAGAAGTGGACGCTTGCCTCGCGGTGCTCGCCGGCACGGACGCAGAGACTACAGATGAGCTTGTCTCCAGGTCTGCGATCACCGGCTGGGGCGCATCCGGTAAGGCGTCAGCTGCTGTCTGCGCCTGCACTGGCGGCTGCAATGCAATCAACAATGCCGCGCAAGCGAAAAAACGGATGGGATGCGTCATCCGGAATTCCCTGAACGTCCTTAGATGGACAAGCTACCCGCGGCCGTGTATCAGGGGGAGGTCAGCCGCGTATCCACTGAGAAGCTGTCCAGCATCCAGCAGTTGTACTTAGACGGTACGACTCACGCGCGTCCGGCGAACTCCCGGGTCTCGGTCGACAACTTAATCTTCTCGCCTTCTTTGATATAGAAGGGGACACGCACCTCTGCCCCGGTTTCGAGCTTGGCCGGCTTAGTCACGCTGCCGCTCGCCGTATCGCCGCGCACCCCCGGCTCGGTATAACTCACTACCAGCTCCACCTGCGCCGGTAACTCGATCCCGATCGGGTTACCGTTGTACATATCGATCTTCACGATAGTTCCTTCTACCAGCAGATCCAGCGCGTCCTTCATCATCTCCCCGGTGAGCGCCAGCGTCTCAAAGCTCTCCTGGTTCAGGAAGTACGAGCCATCCGCATCGCTATAGAGATAGGAGGCATCCACCGTCTCCAGGTCAGGCTCCTTGAACTTGTCTCCCGCCTTGAATGTCTTGTCGAAGACCGCGCGAGTCAACATATTGCGCATCCGTAGCCGCACCAGCGTCTGGCCACCACGCGCTGTAGGCGTGGAGATCTCGGCGTCCATGCAGTAATAGGGAACGTTCTCGTACTCGAAGGTCATCTTCCGCTTTACATCAATTGCATCCATCAATGCAGCCATAGTTCCTCAAAATAGTTTGAAGTATGACGAACTTACTCACCGGCGGAATATGCATGATTGGCTCGTTTGGGATTGCGATTGTATCCGCTCAAACCGAACCGTCTGCCGAGACCGCTTCCGAAATGGAGAACTCCTCGATGCTGTCGTAGCGCGGAGTCGTCGCCATCAGCGTTTCAATCGCTTCGACGGACCGAATGCCGCCCCGCGCGCCCTCGGCCATGCAATTCATCGCCGCCGCACCACAGGAGAAATCAAGCTGCCGTTGGAGCGGCCAATTCTGCGACAAGCCATAAATAAATCCGGCATGGAAGATATCCCCGGCGCCCGTCGTGTCAACCACCCGCACACGGTACGCCGGCGCATAATGGAACCGCTCTCCGTCCCATGCCAACACACCATCGGGCCCCAGCGTTGCCGCGGTCAGCCGGCATCCATAGCGCAGCTGTATCTCGCGCAACGCAGTTCTCAGGTTGCGCTCTCCAGTAAGTCTTCCAGGAAAATCCCGGCTCACGATGAGATAGTCAACCTTTTCAATCAGTGCATCCACGCCGGGATATATCTCGTCCAGGTCGGCTACCACGGGCACTCGCGCCGCGCGCGCCCAGCCTGCGGCCACGGTGGCCGCGGCTGTGTCGTGGCCGTCCACATGCAGAGCCCGCGCATTCACAATCCACTCGCGCTGTAATTCCTCAGGCAGCAGCGTTACGCGTTCGTCCCGCCGGCACAAGACAGTGCGTTCGCCGCGGCGGTCTACCAGAATCAGCGACCGTGCGCTCGTCGCTCCCGGCACATGAATCAGCTGCCCCTCGACGCCTATGCGATCGAACTCGCGTGCATGCAGCCGCGCTGCGTCGTCATCGCCCAGCTTGCCAACATATCGGGTGCTTAATCCCCAGGTCTGACAGGCCACCACCGTGGTTGCAACCTGTCCGCCGGGCATGACGTGCTCGGTCTCATACTCAACCTTCGAGCCGCACTCCGGAAACTCCGATAGCTGGAGGATAGTATCGGTGGCGTTCAACCCCACGCCCACCACATCGACCTTGGGCAACTGCGTCATCCCACAATTCTATCTGGGCCGGCTCACGTTAGAAGGCGGGCAGCGCGTCAGCCGCGAGCGCGCGCCGCAGTAGCGAGCTCGCGTAGCAGGGGGACGGTATCGTCCCAGCCGATGCAAGCGTCCGTCATGCTTTGGCCCCGCACCAGCGGCTGGCCGGGCACGTGCTTTTGCGCGCCGCCAACCAGATTGCTTTCGAGCATTACGCCGATGATTCGGCGATCGCCCGAAGCGACCTGTGCGGCGACGTCGCGGCAGACAAAGGGCTGACGGGCGTGGTCCTTGCGGCTGTTGGCGTGGCTGCAGTCAATCATCATGGTGGGCTGGAGACCGGCCTTGGTCGCAAGCCCCGCGATGCGTTCCACATTGGCGGCGTCGTAGTTGGTGACACCGCGGCCGCCGCGCAGGATGAGATGGCAGTCGGGGTTGCCGGCGGTGGCGAAGATGGCGGTCTGGCCGTCCTTCGTATGACCGAGGAAGGTGTGCGGTTGGCGCGCGGAGAGGATGGCTTCGATGGCGATGCCAGCATCGCCGGAGGTGCCGTTCTTGAAGCCGACCGGGCAGGAGAGACCGCTGACCAGCTGGCGATGGAGCTGGCTTTCCGTGGTCCGCGCTCCGATGGCGCCCCAGCTGACCAGTGCGGCGAGGTATTGCGGCGTGATCAGGTCGAGGAACTCGCTCCCGGCGGGGACGCCCATTTCGGCAAGATCGAGCAGAAGATTGCGTGCCATGCGCAGGCCGTCGTTGATGCGATGGGATTCGTCGAGATGCGGATCGTTGATCAGGCCCTTCCAGCCGACGGTAGTGCGCGGTTTTTCGAAGTAGACGCGCATGACGACGAGCAGATCCTGCGCAAGCTCGGCCGCCAGCGGCTTGAGCAGGCGCGCGTACTCGAGCGCAGCATCGGTGTCGTGGATGGAGCAGGGGCCGACGACAACGAGCAACCGGCGGTCCGTGAGACCGAGTATTTTGAGGATCTGCTGGCGCGTCTGATAGACGAGGTCGGCGGCGGCGTCGGTAATGGGGCGCTCGGCTTCGAGGGTAAGCGGCGGGTCCACGACATTGGCGGACCGTATGCGGAGATCGTCAATTGCGTGCTGCATGGGGATGACAGGGCTGGACATGGTGAACGTTCTCTCAATTGTATCCGGCGGCGAGGCCCCGATCGGGTAGGCTGTCGGTCATGAACGCGAACGGGAAGGCGAACACTCAAGGGAAGACAAGGGCGAAGACCCAAGCGAAGACAAGGGCGAAGACTCGGGCGAACACTAAAGGGAACACCAGGAGTCAAACGCGAGCAGTCATTGCTTTCGTAATCACCACGCTAGCGGGTTTGAGCGCCGCATGCGGGGAGGTGAAGTCCGGACTCTACGGCAACCTGACGCTGGGCGTGGACGGGACAACGATAACAGCGGTGTTCGCGGATGCTCGGCCGGGCAACGGCACAGAGGATGCGCCGCAGTTCAGCTGTGTTTTTGTCTTGCGCGGGGAACTCGGGAGTGGAGCGGATGGTGCGACGAAGGTGATGGTATGGTCGCCGCCGGATTCTGCCACCACCGGCGGAACACTGAATTTCGAGAAGAACGCGGTGAATTTGCGGCTTACCGGCGATCCGCCGGGCTGCGCGGCGACGGGAGACACGTTCGCATCACAGGCGTATGAAGAACCATTGGTGAAAGACGGCAAGTGGACATCTGTGCGTCTGGTGAGCGCGATCACGGCGGAGGTACGGCAGGCTCCGGTGAATGGCAGCTCCGCGAAGGCGCGGCTGAACAAGGGCGATGTGGTGGTTCTCTACCGCCGGATTGGTCCGTGGCTGGAAGGCGAGAACCTGAACGCGCAGCGCGCAGTGCGCGGCTGGCTACGCGAGAGCGATCTGGCGCCGGATCGGCCGTAAGGTTCATCTCCCAGAGGGTTCGAGGAAGTCGACTTTGTCCTGGCTGCCGATCACGACTTTGGTGGCGATGCCGAGGAAGAGTCCGTGCTCGACGACGCCTGTAGTGCGCTTGAAAGCTTCGGCGGCTTGCTCCGGCGTGAGGCCGGATTCGATGAGATTGCAGTGCAGGATGTAGTGCTGGCCGTCGGTGATGTACGGCTCGCCGTCATCATTTCTGCGGAGTTCGGAGGTGAAGCCCTGATCGCGCAGGCGGCGCTGCGTGGTTTCCCATCCGAAGGGGACGATCTCCACCGGCACGGAGAACACGGAACCTAGCTTGTCGACGATCTTGCGCGGATCGACAGCGACCAGCATGCGGCGGCTAGCCATGGCGACAATCTTCTCGCGCAGCAGCGCGCCGCCGTGCCCCTTGATGAGCGCGAGCGTGCCGCGCTGCACCTCGTCGGCGCCGTCGATGGTGAGGTCAAGCTGCGGCTGGCGGGCGAAGTCGGTGAGCGGGATGCCGAGCGATTCCGCCTGACGATGCGACTGGATGGATGTGGCGATGCCAACAATGCGAAGGCCATCGCGCACGCGGCGGCCGATCTCGTCGATAACCAGTGCTGAGGTTGAGCCGGAGCCAAGGCCGACGGCCATGCCCTCTTCTACCTGGGCTGCCGCCCATTGCGCGGCGCGGCGCTTTGCCGCCTCTGCGGGATCCTGCGATGTGTTCGGAGTCATGCCCATCCGTGATATCACGCAACCGGCTGAACACTCCAGCGAAGTCTACGGATGCGGTGCAGGCGGAGCACTTTGCGGCTGGCCTGCAGGAGTTTTTCCCTGCGCGGGCTGCTGGTTGTTGGTGGTGATGTCCTGGCCCTGGAAGGTGATTTTGATGGAGGATCCAAAGCGCTTGTAGTTGCTGTACTTCACGATGGAGCGCACGTGCACATCTTCCGTCAGGTAGCCTTTGCCCCCACCGAAATGCAGCACGCCATCCGCTTTGCTGTAGACAGGGAACCAAAACTGTCCGTCGACCTGCTCGCGGTAAGTGGTGAATGGCAATGAGAGATCCTCATGGCCAGGGCGTAGATCGTCGGGAACATTCTTCGCGCTCACCACGACGATCTGCAGATCGTGCTGGTCGACCCAGATGCGGCCCAGGATGTAGCGCTGGCCCTTCTCAATCTTCTTGGGAGCGACATCGAACACATAGGTGTCGAGATCGTCGACCTTCTGGCGGCCGACGTAGGTGATGTTGTAGAGCGGCAAGTCTTCGGTGGTGAGCACGAAAGGCAGGCGGTGCTCGATGTCTGACATGTCGGCGGGCGTCATCATGATGCGCTCCAGAGAACTGGCGGGAGCGAAAGTGACGTGTTCGAGCTTGGCTCCCTTGCCGTCGTAGGAGATGTCGGTGACCTGCTGATAGCCGCCATCCGGATGGCCGTCATCGCTGATAGTTTCGATCTTTACGCTGCGTGTATAGGTGTACTGGTCCATCGCTTGGCGAAACTCCGACTCTTTCGCAGCAAACTTCTGGATGATCTGGTCCGGTGCGATCGAGGGAGTCGATTTATCGAGCGGACCATAGCCGGAGTCAGTGGGCTGCAACTGCGTGTAGCTGGCCTGAGCGCGCAGGCGCGGCAGGGGGAAGAGCAGAAGACCGAACAGACTAAGCGTGAGCAGACGAGAGATCACAGCGAAGGTACCTCTTGATTCGGGGGAGAAGAGCTCCCAAACAGATAAGACGTTCCAGAGGCTAAAAAGACACGGCGAGCTCGATCGACCGCATCTACCGGGAAACAGCATCAGAATACCAGTGCTGATCAGGCTGCGGCGAGGCCACACGTCCTCACGGCTGATCCACCGCGATGCAATAGAGGGCTGGCGTGCCGATCCTACTGACTCTCAATCCGGGCAGCAACTCGTTGAAGGCAGATGTGGTGGAGGTGCGGTCGGGGCAGCGCTTCGGCTGCGAGAGTGCGACCCGCACCAGCGCCATGGTGGAGAACATCGGCAAGCAGGAGCCGGCGAGCTTCTCTCGCATGCAGGGGCGCGAAACGGCTGAATCGCGTCCGGTGGAGGCGAAGAGCTTCACAGCTGCCACGGGCGTGTTAATGGACTGGCTGCGTAAGCGGGCGGGTGAGCACGGCGCCAGCTATGAGGATATCGACCTTGCAGCGGTGCGGGTGGTGCATGGCGGCACGCGCTTCGATAAGCCGGTGGTCGTAGACGCATCGGTCGAAAGAGAAATTGAAGCGCTGCAGCGATTTGCTCCACTGCACAACGCGCGCTCGCTCGAGGTGATCCGTGCGCTGCGCAAGCATGCGCCGGAGATGAAGATTGCCGCGGGCTTCGATACATCCTTCTATTGCACGATGCCGGAGGTGGCGTGGCGTTATCCGCTGCCGCCGGAACTCGCGGACAAGCACGGCATTCGCCGATATGGATTTCATGGCTTCTCGCATCGCTCGCTTCTGGAGCGCTATGCGCTGGAAACGAAGAGGCCGCTCGAGGAGATACGGCTGGTTTCGCTGCACCTGGAGAGCGGTTGTTCGGCAACGGCGATTCGCGATGGCGTGGCGGTCGATAACTCCATGGGACTGACGCCGCTCGAAGGGCTGATGATGGGGACGCGCAGCGGCAGCGTGGATCCGGCGATTGTGCAGGTCTTGATGGAGCAGGCGGAGCTGGATATCGACGGCGCGCTCGAGGTGCTGAACAAGAAGTCCGGGCTGCTGGGCGTTTCGGGCATCTCGCTCGATACGCGCGTGCTGATGAAACAGCTTGGCGAGCCACGGGCTGCACTTGCGATGGAGATGTTCTGCTACAGGATCGCAAAACAGGTGGGCGCGTATCTCGCAGCGCTCGGCGGCGCAGAGGCGATCGTGTTTGGCGGCGGCATTGGCGAGGATGAGCCGATGGTGCGGGCGCGGGCATGCCGCACGCTGCGCTGGGCGGGCGCAGAGCTGGACGAAGAGGTGAATAAGCGCAGCATCTTCCAGCCCGGGAGATTGAGCGTGCCCAATGCGAAGCTGGCGGTGTGGACGCTGGCGGCTGCTGAAGCGGCGCAGATTGCATTCGAATGCGCCGCGCTCATCTAGATATTGCCGCCGCTGGGTTGGCACGCCTACCAACGCGCTCAGCGAACCCCGATGACAGCAGTGCCGAATGGTGGAATTGTCATGTAGTCCATTCGAATCGTCTTGTTTTCGTAACCGTAACTGTTCAACAGCATCAGGCCGATGCCGCCCTGGACCCCTTGCGCCGTCAGATCGTACGTCACGAGCTGCGGCTTGTCGCTCATGTTCAGGGCTACCAGGACGGAGCGCCCGTTTCCGAGATAGTGGCGCAGGAAGGTGAAGACATTTGGGTCATCCGGATTGATGCTGACGTAGCCGCCGCTCTGGAGCGCGGGCTCGGTGCGGCGCAGCACCAATAACTGTTTGTAGAAGTTCAGGATCGAGTCCGGTTGCTTCGATTGAACTTCGACGTTATAGGTGACCGAGCTCGGCGGTATCGGCAGCCACGGCTTGGCTGTCGGCGTGGTGAAGCCGGCATTCGGCCGCTGCGGAGTCCACTGCATTGGCGTGCGCTCACCGTCGCGGCCTTTGTCTTTCGGCCAGCCGGTCACGCCGACAGGGTCGCGCACATCTTCCACGCGGGTCGGCACCGTCGTGCGCATCCCGATCTCTTCGCCGTAGTACATCTGCGGTGTGGCGCGCGGCAGCAGCTCGAGTGCAGCCATCAGCTTTGCGATCTCGTCGTTGTGCTTGCCATCGCCATAGCGGTCCCACTGCCGTGCCTGGTCGTGATTGCTGAAGAAGTACTCCGGCCAGCCATGCGCAGGATTGTTCTCCACATCATCGAAGAGCTTGCGAAACTTCGTCGCAGATAGCTCGTTCACATCCGCGATCTGGAAGTCCATCGGCAACTGCACCTCGTCGTTGTGCATGCCATACATCTTTGATAGCTCAATAATGTTAGGCTCGTCCGCTTCCGAGATCAGCACCGGATTGCCTGGATAGCTATCCACTAGCTTCCGCATCTCCTTAAGCACATCGTGCACCTCGGGAAGATTGTCAGTGTATTTGTGTTCGATATTCGGATCGCCAAAGGCGTTCTTACCCGGCAAAATCGGATCGTCATGCAGGTTGGGGTCTTCGAAGAGGCGCGAGATGGCGTCGATGCGGAAGCCGGCGACGCCCTTGTCGAGCCAGAAGCGCAACACGTCGTACATCGCCTTGCGCACCTCGGGATTGCGCCAGTTCAGGTCCGGCTGCTGCACATAGAAATAGTGGTAGTAGTACTGTTTTGTTTTCGGATCGAAGGTCCACGCGGAGTGCCCAAACCATGACTGCCAGTTGTTCGGCGGGCCGCCGTCCTTGCCGTCGCGCCAGATATACCAGTCGCGCTTGGGGTTGGTCGGCGATGAGCGCGACTCCAGGAACCACGGGTTCTGGTCCGAGGTGTGGTTCATCACCATATCCATGATGACGCGGATGCCCTGCTGCTTCGCCGCCTTCATCAGGTTGTCGAAGTCGCCCATGGACCCGTATTGCGGATCGATTGTCTCGTAGTCGGCGATGTCGTAGCCGAAGTCGACCTGCGGAGACGGATACATGGGTGTGATCCAGATGGCATCGATGCCCAGCGATTTTAGATAGCTCAGCCGCTGCGTGATGCCCTTGATGTCTCCCAGACCGTCGCCGTTCGTATCCTGAAAGCTGCGTGGATAAAGCTCATAAATCACCGCGTGCTTCCACCACACATCGCCATTCGTCTTGAGAGGCGCCGCCTGGGTTTGCGCTACAGCCGTAGAGGCGCACGCCATCATCCCCAGACAGAGCAAGATCCACAATCTCCGCATGCCGTACCCTCCGCAAAACAAACGCCAGCATACGCGAAGAGTGGCAGAGCGGCACAGCCGATTGCTTGACCGTCGCGTGTCGCGACCGACACAATGGCAGCCGTGCATCCGCTGCTCGACCAGACCCGGGAGTTGCTGGCTGCGCCGTTGGCCGGCTGCTCCGCCGAGCAGGTTAGCCGTCATCCCGCCGGCGATCCGGCGCGGTGGAGTGCGCAGCAGGTGATCGAGCACCTCTCCGCCACCTGGCGCTCCACTGCGAACGGGATTGAGGATCGCCTGCAAAAGAACAGGCCGCTGCGGACCCGTCCGACGCTGGCGCAGCGTTGCAAGCAGCTAGCAGTTTGCAAATGCGGCTTCTTGCCGACGCGCCGCAAAGCGCCCCCGGCGGTGCAGCCCAGCGAGCACGCTGACCCGCTGAGCGGCGATGAATTGATTGCCCGCTTCAGCGCGACGCTCGCCGCCCTGGACCGGACATTGAATCGCATTGAGCCGCAAGGCAAGGGCGCGCCTGTCCTGACACACTTTTTGCTCGGACCGATGAATGTGCGGCAGTGGCGGCGCTTTCATCGCGTGCATGCGCGGCATCATGCAAAGCAGATCGAGCGCGCGATTCATGACGGCTGACGCCGCAACGAACTATTTGACCTGGCTCAGCAGCAGCTTCCCGATGGTTTGCAGCTGCATGTTCGAGGTGCCTTCGTAGATCTTGCCGATCTTCGCATCGCGGTAGAGCTTTTCAACGGGATAGTCCTTCACGAAACCGTAACCACCGAAGATCTCGACCGCTTTGCTCGCTGCGCGCTCCGCTACCTGTGAAGCGAAGTATTTGGCCATCGCCGCCTCTTTCACGAAGTCAAGGCCTGCGTCCTTCAGTCGAGCAGCGTTGTAGACCATCAGCCGCGTTGCCTCGATCTCGACCGCCATCTCGGCGAGCTGGAAGAGCACGCCCTGGAACTCCGCGATGGGTTTGCCGAACTGCTTGCGCTCCTTTGCGTAGCGCGCCGCGTAGTTCCAGGCGCCCTGCGCGAGGCCGAGCATCTGCGCGCCAATGCCGATCCGCCCCTCGTTCAGGGTCTCGATTGCAATCTTGTAGCCTTTGCCCACTTCGCCGAGGACGTTCGCCGCGGGAACCTTGCAGTCGTCGAAGATGAGTTCGCAGGTGGAAGAGGCGCGGATGCCGAGCTTGTCTTCTTTCTTGCCCACAGAGAATCCAGGGAAGTGCTTCTCCACCAGAAACGCGGTGATGCCTTTATAGCCTGCCTCGCGATCCACGCTGGCAAAGACGATGAACAGGCCGGCCTCCTTCGCATTGGTGATCCACAGCTTCTGTCCATTTAGCACGTAGTGGTCGCCCTTGCGCTCGGCCCGTGTCTCCAATGCGAAGGCATCGCTGCCGGAGCCGGCCTCGCTCAGCGCGTAGGCGCCGACCATTTCGGTTGCGAGCTTCGGCAGATAATGCTTCTTCTGTGCTTCGTTTCCCCAGCGCAACAGTGCATTGATGGAGAGCGTATTCTGCACATCCACCATCACGCCGACTGACGGATCGACCGCGGAGATCTCTTCCACGGCGAGGATGGCCTCGAAGAAAGTGCCGCCGGCACCGCCGTACTCGACTGGAATTTCAATTCCCATCAAACCGAGATTGAAGAGTTGCGGCAGAAGCGAGGGGTGGAAGTGTTGCTCCTCATCCATCTTGCGCACTAGCGGACCGATGATCTCGCCTGCAAACTGGCGTACGGTATCGCGGAACATCTGCTCGTCTTCGGAAAGCCGGCTCAGCGGTGCAGCGTGCGGGGACTCGAGGGCAGCGACAGCGGACATATGGAACACCTCACTTCTACAGATTGACGTCGGGAGAGGCCAATGCGGTCTCCGTCCAAACGGGAAAGTGTAGCAGGACGAGTTGAACGCGCGCATCTTGGTTTCAATCGCGTCATTTTGTAGCCGATCGGCGCCATTTCTCTCCAACGGGTTGACAAAAAAAAGTCCCATAGGCATAAATAACTTATGCCTATGGGAATTACATCTAAGCCCGTGACCCCTTCCGGAGCGCTCCCCATGCTGATCCTGCGCGTGCTTCACTCCGGGTCACTTCACGGATATGCAATTGCACAGCGCATCCATGTCCTGTCGAGCGAGGTGCTTGGCGTCGAAGAGGGTCTGCTCTATCCCACGTTGCAGAAGATGTTGTTGAAGGGATGGGTCACGGCGGAGTGGGGCATCTCGGAGACGAATCGGAAAGTCCGGTTTTACAAACTGACGCCGGAAGGCCGCAAGCAGTTCAAAGCAGAGTTGTCAGATTACGATCGCGTCTCGGCTGGAATCCGCAGCATCCTGAACACCGCTTGAGGGAAGGGCATTATGGCCGAACTGTTGCGCCGTCTTCGTTATCTGCTGCAGCAGCGTCGCCTCCATCGCGAGCTGGCGGACGACATGGAGTTTCATCGTGAAATGGCGGCGCGCTCGGGAAACGGCAATTTCGGGAATATGCTGCGCCTGCGGGAGCAGGCACGCGAGGCTTGGGGCTGGATGTGGATCGACCGGCTGATACAGGACCTGCGCTATGCGGCACGCATTCTGCGACAATCGCCGGGTTTCACGCTGACCGCTGTGCTCGTCCTGGCCATCGGGATCGGCGTGAATGTAACGGCCTTCAGCCTGTTCAACCTGATCGCGTTGAAGCCTCTGCCCATTCGCGATCCCGAATCGATTGTGCGGCTGGAACGGCGATCGCCGGACAACGTTACATCCGAAATGCCGTACGCCTCAATTGTCTTTTACCGGGAACACGCCAGAACACTCTCGGCTGTTATGGCCACCATGGGCGCCCCACCGATGGAATTTGAGCGCGACATGCAGCCCGTCAACGTGAATTTCGTGACCGCCAACTACTTCTCTGAGCTCGGAACGCAGGCAGTCTTGGGGACTCTTCAGCTTCCCGCCCAGCAAAATGCGCCTCCCGCTGTGGTGCTGAGTTATGGCTTTTGGCAACGACGTTTCGGCGGGGACAGGTCCGTCATCGGCCGCATTGTTCAGATCAACAAAAAGCCTGCAACCATCCTCGGAGTCACGCCGGATTCTTTCGCAGCGCTCGATGGCCAGGAGTCCGATGTATGGCTCTCACTGCTACAACAGCCCTACTTTGTCGAAGGTAGCAAAGCGTTAACCGATACGAACTCCGGTGGTGAGGCGCGCATGTGGGCGCGCCTTGCGCCAGGCGCCACGCCCAAGGCCGCCGAGCAGGAACTGCTTGCGCGGACGAACCAATTGCGCAAGCTGTATCCCAAGCTGATCTGGGATCACGAATACATTTTGAGCGAGCCCGGCGGTCATGGAAAGATCATGCGGCCGGAGATGTATCAGGTCGCTGCGATGGTGGGCGCTCTGGTGCTGCTCATCCTCGTGGTGGCCTGCGCGAACCTGGGTGGTCTGATGACGGCGCGAGGCATCTCGCGGGAACACGAAATCAGCATCCGGGTGGCAATTGGCGCAAACCGCAAGCGTATCTTCCGCCAGCTTTTCACGGAAAGCCTGCTGCTGGCATTCCTGGGTTCGATTGCCGGACTTGCGCTGAGCTGCGTCGTGATGCGCGTGACGTTGGCGACGATGGATGCTCCGCGCTGGATGAGGGCGATTCCCGACTGGCGCGTGCTGTTATTTACAGCGGGCATGTCGGTGCTTGTTGCTGTGCTCTTCGGGCTCGTTCCGGCGTGGCAAGTTGCGCGCCAGCGCCAGCGCAGAACTTTGGCGCGGCAGATCCTGATTGCTGCGCAACTCGCGGCGAGTTCAGTATTGCTGATCGTGGCCGCGCTGCTGGTTCGCGCTGCGCATCATGTGCTCTACACCGATCCTGGCTTCGGCTACGAGCAGGTTTTTGGTATCGCTCCCCGGCTGGAGAGCCACGGTTACACGCCGTCTGCCGCACGCATCTACCTGGATGACCTTAAGAGCCGTCTGCGAGCTCTCCCCGGAACTGAGTCCGTGGCGCTCTCCCAAATGCCGATGCTGGGCAATGGTGCCACCTCGTATATGACGGTCGATATCGGAGGTCATCCGGTCAATATCTATCCCAACTGGGTTGATCCTGAATTTTTCAAGACCATGGGGATTCCGCTGCTACGTGGACGCAACCTGTTGCCGAATGAGCCGAACGCCGTGATCGTGAGCGAGTCGCTCGCGCGGAAACAATGGCCCGGCGTCGATGCCCTGGGCAGACGGCTGTGGCGGGATGGAGATAACAAGGACATCATCGTAGGCATTGCGGGAAACGCCAGAATCAAATCCATGAGCGATGGTGATGCCGTGGAGGCTTACTGGCCGGTGCAGTTAGCGAACATGCCCGCGATGACGCTGGTGGTGAAGACGGCTGGTGACCCGGGCAATCAGCTCGCTCAGGCAAGAGCCATTGTCGAGGGGCTGAACCCGAAGCTGTTTCCATACACCTGGCTTCTCAAGTCGGGCTTTCGCAAGAATGCAGAGGAGCTTGAGAAGGTTGCGATGGTAGTCACCGTGCTCGGTCTGGTCGCTATCGCGATGGCGGCCATCGGCATCATCGGGCTGGTCGCTTACTCCGTTCTGCAGCGAACAAAGGAAATCGCCATCCGGCTTGCACTGGGAGCGAAACGCCTTCAGGTGATCGCCGCAGTCCTGAAGCAGTTCTGCTGGCCAATCGCGCTGGGTACCATTGCCGGCCTAGGGACAGCGGCGGGGACCTCCAAATTTCTGCGCAAGTTTCTCTTCGGCATCGGCAATCTTGATCCGCTAAGTTATGCCGCGGCGATTGCAGTGCTGATCGTCCTGATCGGGGTGGCGGCAGTTGCCCCGGTGCGACGCGCTCTCCGCCTGGACCTGGCGAGAACACTCCATTACGAGTAGTCACGCCTACTTCGATTTGTGGCTGAGGGGCTGTGCTCAGGCAGGCAGGCCGGGACCGCGTTCTGCTGCCGGTAGCGTGCTGCGCGCTTCGGATCGCCGGCGTGACGCCCAGGGAGAGCGATGCACAATCGCCAGTTTTTCCCGCGAGAGGATCTTCCGCGACTGCGTGCGCGCGTGGTTCGCCCAAGGCCCCACCGGGTCAAGTTTGAGATAGATCATCCAGTGGCGTAGCGCGCGGCGCCGCTCGCCAATGCGCTCGTAGGCGAGGGCCAGGTTGTAGTGCGCGTCGGCATACTTCGGCACCAGCCGGATCGCGGTGCGGTATGCCTCGATGGCGTCGGGCAGCCGTTCCAGCTCGTCTAACACGTTGCCAAGGTCAAAGAAGGCCAGCGCATATCCGGGATCGGAGACGGTGGCGCGGCGATAGAGCTCTTCCGCACGGCGGAAGGAGCGCCGGTTATAGCAGATGGTTCCCAGATTTATCGCGGAGGGCGCGTGATGGGGATCCAGGTGCAGCACCTGTTCGTAGCCTTCCGCTGCTTCTTCGAGCCGTCCGCTTTCTTCAAGCTGCACTGCCTGCAGGAAGAGCGCGGAGACGCGGGACTCCAGCGCAACCAGATGGGCGCTGGTGTTGGGGACGACGCTCAGCGTGCCGGGTGCGGGGGCTTCGAAATCGAAGACGAACTGCCGCGCAATCGGCTCCATGACTGCACCGGAGTGCCGGAAAAGCACACGGGAACCGCGACGCGATGCTGTCGCTTCAAGCAGGGGATTGCTCATGCCGGAGACAGCTTGCATGGCATCGACGGAAGCTCGAATGTTGGCTACGGAGACCCGATTCGCGCGGAGGTCGCGCAGCTTTCGGAGTTTGACGAGATCCTGAAAACTATACGACTCGCCCGTGTCGATCAGGCCCGCACGCTCCCATGCCAGAACCTGCTTGGCACGAAGGCGCAGAATGCGAAGAACGTCCTGACGGCTATATCTGCTCACAGCGCCACGCTCGTCGAGGGGACGAAGCCCCGTCTGCTACCGGACTGCTAACGCATCTTGCTATTGCGGTGCCCCAACCATCTACAGCGAAATACTCTTGTTAATTAACAACAACTGATCAGCATCTTCGCTTTCGGGAAAATGCATTAGCGCGATTATGCGGAGTGATCCGCAGCGGTGCAAGCTGCAAACGGTAAATAAGAGAGGAAAAATGGGTACGAAACCCGAAAGGAACCGAAGTTGGTTCCACCTTATCTGGAGCCGACGACCGGACTTGAACCGGTGACCTGCCGATTACGAATCGGCTGCTCTACCAACTGAGCTACGTCGGCGTTCCCTGGAACAGACTTCCCATTGTCACGCCTCCCCTGACTTCTGCGCAGAGCTGCTTTTCTCGACGAAAAGCGGCATTCACCTCGACTGCTTGGCGGATAGTGGCAGGAAATCTGCTGATCGGATTGTAGCGTCGGCCGGCATGAACGGTAAAGCTGAGGTCACGCCGGGGAGCTCGCTCTCGCGCAGGTTTCGGTTAACGGAAATCCTCTCTCGTGCCGATGAGGACAAGGGAGCCCACTGAAGCCCGACAGAAGCGTACGAGAAACGCATTCCTTGCCCCGTCAGCGCTCATGAACCGCGGGGGTAAAGCCGCGAGGATGGGTTTGTCCTCCGGCGAGCGCAGAGCGACCGTGGAGGCGGAAGAAGGATTGTGAAAAGACCTGAGAACTTGACGCGAGGCGATCCTGTTTGCTGGACAGGCAGGCACGAAAAAGCCACCCGGCAACAGGGTGGCTTTTTCTTTAGGGAGAATAGTTCCAACGGAGGCAAGGCCATCAGAACTTTCTTGGCGTCATAGTATGGGTGGCCTATTGGGGTGTCAAGGCCAAATCATTTTCGCTGTAAATGGCAGATTTTACAGTGTTTGCTCGAACCTCACCGGCGAGCATTACCAGGTGACATATTCGCTTTATCTTCGCCAGCGGTCTATCTGTGTTCCGGCTAACTCCAGCTGTTTGTGGGCGTTAGTTGGAACTCTGCACCAGAGTTGGTTCAATTTGGGACGCGCAGGACCGTGGCCGCTGGACGACAAACAGTCGCATGCCTGCCACACTTTCATCCTGGTCACCGCAAATTGAGCTTGATGAACTCCATGTCCTCTACCGAGGAGGCCGGCTTGCCCCGGGCAACGCGATAGAGCGCCCGCCCGCCGCCAAGAAAGATGCCCAGCAGAAATGTCGCGCCGCAGGTGATGAGACAAAACGTGACGATGCTTACCAGCAGGCGCGCAGCCTTGGTCGGCTCCGAGACATAACCCGCCGGATTATTCCAAGTCACCGACGCCTCGTAGTTGACCTTCTCCAAGAGCTTGTGTGCGTCAGCGACATCGAAGCCTCCGCTGGTGATAGCGACCAGCAGACCACTTCGTCGCGTTGCGAGAGCCTGCGTGTTGCTTTTCTCCAACGCCTCGGTGAATGGCTGCTGGGACTGATTGCCCGCTTTCAGGTAAGCAGCGATTGAGCGCTCGCGTTCGGCGGCAATCTGTGGCGTGGGGTATTCGATGATCGTGAGCGTGCCTTCGCCGCTGCGCAGATTGAAGCCGCCGCTTAGGATCTCGGGGCTCTTGCTGAAATCAATGAGCGAGGCAGGCAGCACACCACCGCTGCGCGTGTAGGATTCCGGTCCCAGCGAGTAGCGGGTGTGCGTCGGCTCGAGATCAGTGCGCGGCAGGAAGCCCGGAAGTGACGGCGCCACACCGGCGGCTCCACCAACCATTGGCACCTTTCCCGCGAGTTCGCGGAGTGCCGCGGCAGACATCGCGGTCAGGTGGTCAAACTTTGCATCTACCAGCGTTGCGCCATTCCAGAAGAGCACGCGGTCGCCGTTGGCCGCACCGCCCTTGCCAATATCCTCCGGGGCCATACCCGGTATCCGGTAGAAGGTATACGCAGAGTAAGCGCCGGAAGCATCTCCGAAACGCATCGCGCGGATGGTCACCGTATTGACGTTGCTCTTGTACGTGCCGGAGGCGAAGTCGCGGAAACCATCCTCCACCAGCACCTGCGCATTGGCGGGGTCTGCGGTGCCCGGCGCTGTGGTCTTTTGCAATTGACCCTGAAGCTCGAATCCGGCAAAACTCTCCGGCAGCAGCGGAGCCGGCGCGGCCGTGGCGATCACCTTCTTCGACAGCGATTGAGTGGAGAGCTGTTGCGCCTGAAGCGCCGGAGCGAGCAAGGACGACGCCAGCAAAGCCGTGGCAGCGATGGAAAAACCGGAGAGACGAAGGGGACGCGAGCGCAGCGACATCAGCTATAAGTTTACTCTTCTGATGCGGCGCTGGCCTGATTTTTGCGGCGAGGATCACTCGGTGCTGGAAGCATGACTGCTGTTCTGCGCAATCCGAAGTCCGCTCAGGCCATTCACGTACTTTGCCACGCCGCGGTAGAGCGATTCGGCGATGCGCTCACGATACTGCGGATCACCAAGCTGCGTGGCATCGTCTGAATTGGTAAGAAACGAGATCTCCGCCAGGATAGAAGGCATATTGGCGCCGATCAGCACCACGAACGGAGCCTTCTTCACACCGCGATCGCGCAATCCAGGATTTCCGTGCTCGAGTCCGGCGTATAGGGAAGTGTCCACGTCCGCAGCAAACTCGCGCGACTCATCAATCTTGTCCTTCAGCGTGATCTTCTTCACCAGGCCGGATAGCTCATGGATCGACTCATCGGAGACGGCATTCTCTCTCGCCGCGACCTCCAGAGCGTCGGGCGACGTGGTGAAGTTCAGATAATAGGTCTCCACGCCGCGCGCGGTTGGGTCGGAGCTGGAGTTGGCATGGACGCTGATGAAGAGGTCGGCTTGCGCCTTGTTTGCAATCGCGGTGCGCTGCTCCAGCGGGATAAAGATATCGTCATCGCGCGTGTAGATTACATCCGCGCCCATTCGCTGGCGTAGCAGCTTGCCCAGGCGCAGCGCGACATCGAGCACCACATCCTTCTCCTGAATGCCACCGGGGCCGAGCGTGCCGGAGTCGTGTCCGCCGTGGCCTGCATCCACCACGATGCGCCCGATCTTCAGCCCCAGCGCACGGGTCAGTGAGCGTTGTCCGCCGACCGAAGCAGCCTCGCGCGAGGCACTTCCGGGAATCGTCGCGTCTTCATCGTCGTCGGCCGATTCGTCGTTGGTCGCGGCGCGGTGATTGGTGTTGCTCTTCGCCCCGTTGCGCGTCGAAGGAGGAGGACGCGAAGTGGTTGCGGTACTCGCCGTATCTGCCGGGACATTGGCGGATAAGACCGGCGACGAAACGTTCGCGGCGATCGGCTGCGTGGTCGGCCGGTTGGTCGCCTTCACCTGATCGGGCCGCGTGCTGACAGCCGCAATGTCGCGCAGCGCACGCGTAGCCTGCCTGCTGTTCTGATTGCCGGCGGCCACCGGTTCTGCCGCGTGGACGTTCGCTTGCGGTGCACGCGCTGGTGGAGATGGAAGGGAGGCCACCTGCTGCTGCGGTGCGCTGCCGGGTTGCCGCCCGCCGTGAATATCCCCGCCGTGAATATCAATGATCAGCCGCCACGGGTTGGGCAGAAAGAATGCCGAGTATTCGGTCACCTGGTTTACGTCGAGCACGATGCGCGTGACATCATTGGAGAACTGCGCGACCCGTATCCGCTGCAGAAATCCGTCGTCGGTGACATTCACTGTCCGCCCAAGCAGCTCCGGCGCAACGCGTGCTCCATGCAGGTCGAAGTAGATGCGATCCGGACTGGGTACGCGCGCGGCCTCGTACTGCACCTGGTCCTGGAGGTCGATCGCAACCCGCGTATACACCGGCGTGGACCAGTGACGCACATTCGTGACCAGCGGCAATTGGCCATGGTGCTCCTGGGCAGCAACCCGTACAGCACCCGTGAGCACAGGCTGGCCTTCGGCCGAGTCCGCGGTGGGCCTGACGGTAGGTGTCTGCGAAGTAGCTGGGGGCAGAATCGGTCTGGGATTCGCCGTCGATGGCGGTGCAGACCCAAGGTTAGCTAGTTCGTTGCCGTGCAGAGTGGTTGCTGAACCGCTCGGAGCAGCTGTGCTGCGCGACTTCGGAATCTGCGTTGGCGTGATCTCGGTCGATTGTGGCCTGGATGGCCGGGGCCCGACTGGCGGCGGTGGCTCATCCGAACTGGCGGCTACAACATCATCATCCAACGCCGCTTCTGTCGCTCGCTTGCGCTGCTTCTGATGAGCGATTTCTTTCAGTCCGGCGCGTGCCTGGGCCGCGAGTGGATGGCGCGGGTAGCTGCTCAGAAATTTCAGGTACGCGGTTTTTGCCGCGGCCGGATCATGCAGATCGTGGAGATAAATCGTTGCTTCGGCCAACAGCGCCGCGGCTCGAGACGGGCTGGCCGGATATTGCGTACGCAAAAACTCAAATTGTCCCACCGCGCCCAACAGTGTTTTGTCCTGGTGGAAGACGCGCCCCTGTTCGGCGAGCAGACCGCCCACCATATTCACCGCCTCGGGCGCCTTCGGATCCGCAGGATTGACGTGGTACACAGTGCGATACGCATCGAGCACGCGGCCGTATTCATTCAACGTGCGCGAGGATTCCGGCCGCGACTCCATTTCATCGCGCAATTGCTCCGCACGGGCAAATGGCGTGAGTGAAGTGCGAGTGGTGCGCCTGGCATGCGCGCTATGGCGAAGCGTGGCCATAGCAGGTACGCATAGCAGCGCGAGCGCCGCCGCAACGACGGCAGGGATCACGCCGCGGCGGCATGCAGACGAGGAGAGGAGCCGTGCCGGCATAGGGATGGACATGCTGCGCATGTCTCCTGATTGATGTGAACCCGAACGACGATGTTTGGATGCGATTTGTCATCCAGAAACATCGTTCCATTCGATGGGACACATCTTTCGAAGCAATGCGTTCGCAACCAGAACATGCTCATTATAGGTGGGTAGCGCAGGTCGAAGATGTGAAGAAACCTGTTGGATACCTACTTGGACAACCTGTCCATTTCAGGATGGAAATTTGCGCACAACGCGCGAACGCTCACGCGCTTAGCCCAACAAATCGCCAACCACCTTCGGCGCGCCGGCGAGCGCGGCATCGAGTTGTCTTGCATCCTTGCCGCCCGCTTCGGCGAGATCCGGCCGTCCGCCGCCCGAACCGCCGACGCGCTGCGCAATAAGGCCGACGATTTTTCCCGCTTGCACGCGACCGGTGAGGTCCTTGGTGACACCGACGATCAATGCGACCTTGCCGTCCTCTGCCGCCGAACCGAGCACAACCACACCGGAGCCGAGCTTGTTGCGCAGATTGTCGACCAGCGCGCGCATCTGTCCGCGATCGAGCGCGGCTACGCGTTGTGACAGCACCTTCACGCCTTTGATCTCGATCGCCTGGTCCGCCGCTGATGCAACTGAAGACGCGGCGGACTTCATTCGCGCCTGGTCCAACTCGCGGCGCAGCCGCTTGATCTCGTCTTCTTGTGCGGTGAAGCGCTGGCGCAGAGCCTCCGCAGGCGCTGCCTCGCTTGCGCCGGCTACATGCGTCGCGAACTGCGCAGCTTCATACCCACGCCGGAACTCATTCAGCGCGCCCATGCCGCTTACCGCCTCGACGCGCCGCACGCCCGAAGACACACTTGATTCGCCCGTCAGCTTCAGCAGACCGATCTCACCCGTCGCGCCGGTGTGCGTTCCGCCGCACAGCTCGGTCGAAAAATCGCCGATCTTTACCACGCGCACGCGCTCACCGTACTTCTCGCCGAAGAGGGCCATCGCTTTGTACTCGTTCACGGCGATATCGATGGGCACATCGACCAGCGTCTCTACCTTTGTGTTCCCGAGCACCTCGCGGTTCACTATGTCCTCGATGTCCTGCAACTCCTCATCGGCAACAGCGGAGAAGTGCGAGAAATCAAAGCGCAGCCGCGACGGCGCTACCATTGAGCCGGCCTGCTTTACATGGGTGCCCAGCACCTCTCGCAGCGCAGCGTGCAGCAGGTGTGTGCCGGTATGGTTGCGCCGCGTCGCATTGCGGAACTCCGCATCGACAACCGTATCCACTCGCATTCCCAGCGTGATGGGCTGCTTTAGGCGCACGCGATGCGCGCGCACTCCCTGCACCGGTTGCGTGCAGCCCAGTACGTCCGCAATCACCGTGTTGTGGTCGTCCGAGCGCAGCCAGCCGTGGTCGCCCACCTGCCCGCCGGAGTCGGCATAGAAGGAGGTATGATCGAGAACGATTTCAACTTCTTCGCCCGCCGCGGCAGCGGGCACGCCAACGCCATCCCGCACAATCGCGAGCACCTCGCAGTCGGTAGACACGAACTGGGTGTAGCCTTCAAAGATTGTTTTTGGTAGCTCGCGATAGGCCGGGCTAGCCGAGGCCTTCGTGCCACCCTTCCACGAAGCGCGCGCCCGGGCCTGCTCCTCTGCGCGAGCGGCTTCGAAGCCGGTGAGATCGAACTCCAGGCCCTGGTCGCGCGCTGCGTCCACCATGAAGTCGAGTGGCAGGCCGAAGGTCTCGTAAAGGTGAAAGGCTTTCGCGCCCGGGTATGTCACTGTAGCGGTGTCTTTCTTAATCGCCAGCAGGGGAGCAAAATCCTGTTCCAGCCGAGCGAGTCCCGCCTCCATCACACGTGCGAACTGCCGCTCCTCGGCAAGCACGACTTTGCTCACGCGGTCCGCGCTTTCGTTCAGCTCCGGATAGGCGCCGGCCATTTCATCCCGCACCGCGAAAACCATCTGGTGCATGAATGGGTCGTTCTGCCCAAGGAGGCGTCCGTGCCGGATACCACGGCGCAGGATCTTGCGCAGCACATAGCCGCGGCCTTCGTTTGCCGGCAGCACGCCATCGCTGATCAGGAATGTCGCGGCGCGTGCGTGGTCTGCGATGATGCGCAGCGATGGATTGGCTATCAAGTCACCTTTTGCGTGCGTGAGTTCGCCCGCTCTCTCGATCAGAGGAACGAATAAGTCCGTCTCGAAGTTGGAGAGCTTGCCCTGCATGACGGCCGCCATCCGCTCCAGGCCGGCGCCCGTGTCGATCGAGGGCTTCGGCAGCAAGGCCAGCTCTCCCTGCGAGCTGCGATCGAATTGCATGAAGACCAGGTTCCATATCTCCACATAGCGCGCTTCATCCTCGCCAAAGGGCAGGTCTTTTCCGGGAGTCTCGGATGCATCGATGCCCATGTCATAGAAAATTTCCGAGCAGGGGCCGCAGGGGCCGGTGTCGCCCATCTGCCAGAAGTTGTCCTTCATCCCCATTGCGAAGATGCGCTCCGCCGGCACGTGCTCCAGCCAGAACCTATGCGCTTCCTCATCACGCGGCACACCGTTCTCACCTTTAAAGATGGTGACGTACAAACGATCCTTGGGAAGGCCGAACCACTTCTCCGACGTGACCAGCTCCCACG
>JBJMGC010000185.1:0-4311 GCA_045808105.1 Acidobacteriaceae bacterium
CAGCCCATTTCCCCGCAGCACATCCGCCCCCACGCTCCACTGCGGCAGGCCCATCCAATGCAGCCCAAAGTCAGTCCCCACCTGCTGCACCAGTGGCCACAATCCCGGCAATGCCATCGCGAGATGTAACAGCAGATGCGTCACCCACATCCCCATGCCGAGCGGCACAAGAGCCAGCGCACTATGGCAGAAACTCTCGCGCTGCGATGATGATGAACCGCGAGCAGCAAGAGAGGCCAGCCAAACAACACACGCAGCCAGCAACAGTGCCCCCAGTACTCCGGCAAAACTGCCCACATCCGTAGCCAGCCAAGGCCCATGCTGCCCGGCTGCAGCGAGAAACGCAGCCCCCGGCCCCACCATCGCCGCAGCATTCGCAAAGCCGGCAAACACCAGCACCAATGCACCCGCTGCAATATCCGTCCTGCGGAACAGCCTGCCCAGCGATGACGTCGGCTCGCTGGCGAGCGCATCCTGAGTCATGCTGCGCGGCAGGATGCCAATGTTGTCGTGCGGACACGCCTTGACACAATCCATGCACAGCGTGCAGTCTGCGTTGCTGCGCTTTTCGGGAAGATACAGTTCCAGTTCGCAGCCGCGCTGCTGTGTATTACCCCGGATGCAATCGCGTGTCGCGCACGACTCGCAGGTTGCCGCGCTGCGGACCTTCAATGTCGTGGGCGAAATTAGCGAACCGATGAAGTTGAATTGTCCGATGGGACAGACATACTTGCAGAAGCTGGCACCGCGGAAGAATGTATCCACGAGGAACGCCGTCCCGACGTAAGCGACGAGCAGCCAGGCGGTGCGTGCCGGACTATTCCAGAGTGCAAAGCGTTCATACCCGAAGAAGAACGCCACCATCAGCCCGATGCCGATCCACTTCACATGCAGCCACTGCGGCCAGCGAAGCCGCGCCAAGCCCAAGCGCCGGCCCAATTCGCGCGGTAACGTGAACGGACAAGCCATGCAGAAGAGATTGCCTACGAAGAGCAATGCCAGCACGCCAAGCGCCCGCAGAATATTCCAGGGCAGCACGCCTGCCGCGTTCATGGCCGCCATGGGATGACCACGGAATCCATCTGCGATAACGACACACATCACCAGCAGACTGACTGCCTGCAAGGATTGCCTTCCATATCGCGATCGCAGCAATGCACCAAGTACTGGCAGCCTCAGCAGATCCCACTGCCTCGCTTCCAGTCTGCCCTCTGCCGGTTTACCGCCAATCGTGACTAGCGCGTGCCGCGGGCCGACGAGCGCATGCCGCGGTGTGCGTCTGGAAAGCAGCGAGAACGTGACACCGATCGCCGGCACAAGGTAAATGGCCGAGCCCACTACCCACATGAACGCGCCCGCCGCCGCCTGGTCCTGCATTGCGGAAAGGTCAAAAATGCGCGGAGCACTTGCATAGGTCGGATACAGCACACGATTGGAGAAGGCGAGGAATGCAGAAAGCGCGGTGTTCGCCAGATCTGCCGTGACAAGATACGGCACTACCGCCCAACGGGACCATCGCGCACGGCTCGGCCACGGCTGCAGTACCGTCCACCAGAAGAGCAGCGAGGTGAAGAGAAAGCACGCATGTTCGACTTCGTGCCACGCCTGCGAGCGCAAGGCCAGTTCGTAAGCGGGCGGAACATGCCAGCCGAGATAGGCGACATTCATCGCAATCCAGCCCGTCGCCGGATGGGTAAGAAAGCGTCCAATCGCGTGAAGCGTGCGCGAGGTAAAGAGCGGTCCCACGCCGTCGCGCATCCAGCCCCGAGGCACTCCGCGTAATAAAGGCACTGACGGCGCACCGAGCAACAGCAGTGGGGGGGCCACAGACATCAGCAACAGGTGCTGCGCCATATGTGCCAGCAGCAGCCAATTGCCGAGGACGTCCAGGGGAGAGGCAATCGCCAGCCAGATTGTGGCAAGCCCGGCAAAGAAACATGCCGCGCGCCACGGCGGTAGCTCGGCTGGTCGGGTCGGGCGCGCGACACGCCATCCGCGCCAATAGACAATCGCCGTCAGCAGCAGCGAAAGCGTGGCCCAGAGCGGAACGCTCCATGAGGCCGCGATCGCATCTGACAGCTCAGGATTCACTACAACTCCGACCGGCGATGGTGCCGTCTATGGACGGACTGCCTCCACCGGTTCCTTGGGCGCGGGATTATTCGTCTCCGCAACGTGGCGCGACGCATCGACTGCTGCGGGTTGATTCGCTGGATGCAGGATCTCCAAAAAAGAAACCAGGGCCGTTACCTGTGCCGGCGAGAGCGTCTTGCCGTATGCGGGCATGTTACCCCCGCCCTGCGTCACCTGGCGCACCAACTGGTCTTCGGTAAGACGAGTCGCTACTTCGTCCAGCGATGGCCCTCGCCGGCCACCCAGGCCGCCAATCTGATGGCAATTGCGGCACTGCTTCTCCTGGAAGACCACTGCGCCCTGCCGCTCCAGCGGCTTTGTTCCCTGCACAAAGTGCTCCGGAACCGGATCGGCGCTCCAGCCATCCATTTGTGGACTCCACGGAACGTATGTGCCCAAATGGGTAAGCGTGGCAAAACCCACGGCAAGCACTACGACCAGGATTACCGCAACCGGTCGGCGATGCCAGCTCTTTTCGCCAAGTCCGGCAACGAAGGGCAGCGCCAGCATGATGGCGACGCCGATCACCGGCGCGATAAGCATGACAGGTGTCTCGATCGACGGCGGCAGAAATGCCAGGGCCGTATAAATCCACAGAAAGAAATAGTCGGGCTTGGGTGCGGTCTGCACGATCGTCGGATCTGGAACACCGGTTGGCCCCATAGGCCCGAACAGCAACGCGCAAATGGCGACCGCCAGCACAATGCCTGCCGCGAACATCGCATCCTTCCACACCGCGCCGGGCACAAACGGCATGCCGTCCGTGTGCGAGAGCTCGTTGTACTCCTGAATGTAGGTCTCGCGCTTCACCAGCCGCCCGGGTGTGGGCCATTCATTGATGCCGAGCTTCAGCACCAGCCAGGTGTGCAGGGAGGCGAACGCCAGCATCAGCGCCGGAATGACGAAGACATGCAGCGCGAAGAAGCGGGTTAGCGTGGCACCCGCAATGATGGGACCGCCCAGCATGAACTCAACCAGTTGTCGTCCGATGAAAGGCACGCGGCTCAAGATGGAAGCGCCGATGCCTAGTCCCCAATACGAGTCCTGATCGAAGCGCAACACCTGCCCGGTGAAGGCCATCGCGAGCGTCATCAGCAGCAGGAAGACGCCGAGTATCCAGGTAAGCTCACGCGGAAACTTATATGCCCCGAACAAAAAGACCTGGCACATGTGAATGAGCACGATGGCGACCATGAAGTTCGATCCCCAGCCGTGCATGCCGCGCAGAAACCAGCCCAGCGGCAATTGGTGATTCAGCACCTGGAGGCTGGCCCACGCGGAGCCTGCGGACGGCACATACACCAGCGCCAGCAGGATGCCGGTGACGATCTGCAGCAGCAGCAGCACAAAGCTCGCGCTGCCGAAGACGTACCACCAGCTCGCCGTCTTGCTGGGCACCGGGTGCTCGACAGACTCCTTGACGAAGTCCTCGAGCTGCACACGGCGCTCTACCCAATCGTAGGCTTGCTTGTACCAGGGCATGGCAGAATTCCTTTAACCAGTTTGGCCTCATTGGCGAGCGTTGGCATCTGCCCGGCGTTGATCATCAGCTTGCTCCCTACGATGCGGTAGTCGTAAGTGAATAGTCCACGTTCTGGCGGCCCCGCCGCACGTTCGCCGTTCGAGTAGTACACGCCACCGTGGCAGGGGCACATAAATAGCTCCGACTGCGGAAACCAGCGCACCGGACAACCCAGGTGCGCGCAGTTCACCGCGAATACGGTAAACGTATTGGCCGCTTCGCGCCGCACATAGCAAGCGACGTTTCCGGTATCCCCATCCCATGGAGTCGTAAATGGGTTGCGATAGGTGGCCAACACGGTCTCGCCTTCGCGATAGCCGCTCGCGTCCCCCAGCGCAATCCATGAGTTGTAACGGCCCCTCCGGCGAATCGGTCCCAGAAGATAGCCGATCACGGGAGTTGCAATCGCGGCAGCGACAACGGCGTTCACCGCGATGCTGACCTTGAAGAGGAAGGTACGTCTGGACACGCCTGCCTCGCCGTCGCGAGCAACTTTCTTGGCATGCTCCACCACGGATTCCTGGTTGGGTTCTGGCAAACCCGGCTCCGCACTCATCGCACTCCTCCACTCATCTTCGGCTGGTGCGCCGCTCCCTGCACTGCCTGCGGTCCCTGCGTTCTTTCCGGCGCTGTCGTGGGCTTCTGCGCCACCAGGA
>JBJMGC010000186.1:0-40160 GCA_045808105.1 Acidobacteriaceae bacterium
CAGTGGGCAACATGGTTGGATAAGCACCTGCAGGGCTCGCGTGGCGTGCGGCTTGTAGAGGGCGCGAAGCTCTTCTTCCCTGAGGAGATGCCGCAGGTGATCGCAGAAGAGGCAAAGCGACTGTGGAGCGTCTGATCGCAACCGCCCGCAAGGCTTACGGTCCTGAAGGAGGTCGTCGATAGAGCTTGAGCCTGCTTTTCCGCACGAGCACGCCGGTCTCCGGTTGCGAGAGTGGTACAAGGCGGTAGAAAAGCAGAACGAACCTTCCGGGATCACTCGATACCGGAAAAACGGCGATGCGCTGCAGGTGATAACGAGTGTGCAACTCCGCGAGGGTCTCGGGATTGACCGCATCCCAGGGAGCAAACCATCCCGGATCGCGCAGCCGGATCTCTTCCCGAAGTGGAGAAGCGCCGTAGCTATCGTTGATAGAGAGCACACCCCGGGTAGCGAGCGTGATCTGATCGCCGCTATCGCCCAGCAGAAGATGGCGGGAGGACGGATCGCGAGCGATGATGCCGTTGATGCTGTTCGCCGCGTTACGAAAGGTATATGTCGGATGCCGGACGAGCGCGACCATACGGATGGCAGAAACGCCCAGCAGGACCACAATAGGCAGCACCAACAACGAGGCGTAGCGAAGGGGAATTTTTTCCGTCGCCGCGCGGAGACCCAGAGCGACGATGATGGCAAAGCCGAAGGGCGTGAACAGATAATAATGAGGGGCGTGATAATCGCGCGCGTAAATGAAGGCCGATGTACCGACGATCAACACCACGGATGCGACATAGAGCGATTCGGACCAGAGCGAGCGCAGTGGCGCGGTAAGCGATGCGAGAAAAACCACGGCTGCCAGTATGGCCAGCCATCCGCAAGTCCACCACAGATCCATGACTCCAAACCACAGGCTGATGATCCATCCTTTCAGAGTGACAGGATGGCCGAAGACGTTCGAGGTGTAGAAGTACCGGAAATCCGGCTCATAGCCAAGCCGGGACACTACCCTGACGTAGAGTGTGTAGCCCCCTCCAACCATCGCGGCCAGCAGTGCAAAACTGGAGAGGGCACGGCGCAGATTGGCACGCAAACGACTCCACAAGAGATACAGCGCTGCCGGATAGAGGAAGAGCGCGCTGATTTTGGCCAGCATCATCGAAAGGAGAATAGCTCCGAGGATGACCATGAGCGTCCAATGACGGGATGCTCGCTGCGCGCCGTCGGCATGGTCCGCGAGCAGCATAGCGGCCGCGAGCAGGCATAGCAGCAGCGGCTCGACGAGTGCGACCCGGCTGAAAGCAAAGAGAAACGGACTTGATACTGCAAATGAGACTACGAGAAGAACAATCCATAGCGGGCTGCGTCTGCGGAGCAGCAGCGCGAGGCAGACAATCGCGATGCCGAACAACGCGACCGCCAATGCGCGCGCCGGCACCATGCCGGGACCTGTGAAGTGAAAGAGCAAGGCCGCGAACAACGGCCAGACCGGCAGAGCGATAGCGGGGTTGAAATCTCCGGGGAGATACCAATGACCGGTGAGCGCATACCGCGTGGGCGCGTTCAGGTACCATCCCTCGTCGGTAAGGACAGAAGCATCTTTCCACTGCGGTACCGCGGGAAAATCCGCTGTCAGATGAGCAAAGTGCAGCGCGTAGAGCAGAACGATTCCGAGTATCCACAGGGAAATCACTGTGCGTCGCAGGTATGAAGGCAGGTGGGCCACTCGAAGATCATGCCACACTACCCTGAATATTCCGGCTCACAACC
This sequence comes from Acidobacteriaceae bacterium, assembly GCA_045808105.1. GTDB lineage: Bacteria > Acidobacteriota > Terriglobia > Terriglobales > Acidobacteriaceae > KBS-83. The sequence goes on from JBJMGC010000186.1 coordinate 1,765, forward strand.
CGGGTGATTTCGTTCTCACTGAATAGAGCGAGGCATGGGTGAGGATGAACAGCGTGTGGTGGTCGGGCCCTCCAAAGACGAGATCGATAGGTCGCTCGGGGATATCGATGCGGCCGATAATCTTGCCCGCGGAGCTGAAGACCTGCACCTGACCCGCGGCGAGATAGACATTGCCGGCGGTATCTTGAGTTACACTTTCGCCCCCGACATCGGCGAAGAGCTGCATGTCTGAGATGGTGCCTGAGTCGGTCACATTTACTCTGTAAGTTTTCTCCTGCGCTTCATCGCTCACGTAAAAGGAATGCCCGCGGACGACTTTGGCGATCCCGAAGGCGTGGAGGATGTCAGCCATCTTGGTGCCCCAGGAGAGTGTGCCCTGGACAAAGTCTTCCGCGGCGGGCATAAAGATGCTGCGGTCAGGCGAGATGTATTGATACGGACGGGGTGTCACGATACCGTCGCTCTCCCAAGCATCAAGGGCGCGCACCGGCACCATGTCGGGTCTTGGCGCCGCAGCCTGCGGCGCGAGCATTGTGAGTTGGTCCGCTGGCGAGCCGGGACGGAAGCTGTAGACAGTTCCTTTCCCTGCGTAGGAAACGACCAGGAGGTCGCCAGAGTTGTCGAAGACGAGGTTGACCGGCTCGAGCGGTGTGTCGCGGACGACTACGGCTTCATGAGTATCGGGTGACCAGCGAAAGATGCGCTGCCACTGCGCGTCGACGAAATAGAGTTGGCCATCGTTGTCAGTTGCAGCGCCGGAGATGTTGAAGAAGCCGGTGGCGAGGCGTTCGACGTGCGCACCAGGTTCAAGAACAGAAGCCGCGCTGTCGCGTTCCGCGGCGATGCTCTTGCCCGGGATATCGAGTAATGCGAACTCGCGCGGGCGGATTTCGGCGTGGCTGGTCGAGTCAACGACGGAATTGTCGAAGGCAACCTTGCTGTTGCTGTCCGTATGCATGTTGCGGATGCGGATGTCGGAAGACTCGGAGACTTTGACCGCGCAGCAGAAGGGCTGAAAGCTGCTGATCACGCGATAACCGTGGTAGTTGGCGACGTTGATGTTGCGCGATCGGGAAATTTCAAGCGGTAGCGCAAAGCCACTCTCGCCGCGCTCTTCTTCGGTTTGCAGCGCGATGATGTCCCAGTTCTCGACGCGGTCGAGCTTGACTTCGGTGCGGACGTGATGCTCGCTGGAGAGCTCGTAAACGCGGCCGGGCGTGCTGGTGTTGGAGATGTAGAGGCCGGCTTGCGCGAAAGTGCTGGGCGTCCAGATATCGGCGAATGTCCCGCCACCACCATTGGTGATCCACAGGCTGGGATACTGCGCGTCCCAGCGGCGGTGGATGTCGGGGTCGGCGGTATGAGTGTTGTTGTAGGGGTCGATGCGCGTGCCGTCGGCAGCGTTGGTACCGTGGCCACCCAGAAAACGCACATCGTCCATGAGCGAGTCGGCGCCGGATTGCCAGAAGGCGCCGACAGCGCGCTCGTTGATGCCATTGGTGTAGAGGCCGATGCCGGTGACGATGTTGTGACCGCCCTTGGGCGTTTCGAGCAGCGGCACAGGTGCGCCGGGCCCCTGAAACGCTGGCGTGCCGTCCGGAATTTCGATCTGCGTCGTGCTGGGGTGCAGGCCGATGAGGACCGTGTCCGGCTTGAGGTGCAGCGTGTTCATAACGACGTAGCGACCCTCTGGGATGTAGAGGACGCGATGCTCGTCGATCGCCTTTTGAATCGCGGCTGTATCGTCATTGACGCCATCACCCTTTGCGCCGAGCGTGTGGAGATTGACCCAGGTATCCATCGGTGGGAGCGACGCGATAATGTTCTGGCTTTTGGGCGGAAGCGCGTGGCTAGGTGCGGCATCGAAGCTGGTGCCGATTTCGCCATCCAGGCCGGGCGCCGGGACAATGAGGCCGTGGGTGTAGCTCTTGACGACGTAATCCTCTGCAGGTCCGGCTGACTTCTGTCCGCTCACACGCAGCGTTGCGAAAACAGGGACGTGGTGGCAGGCGATGTTTTCGAGATTGATCTCGGTGCGGGGATTCTGCTCATTGCTGATGGTGATCGCGGGACCGCTGATGTTTTCAAACCGCGAGTTTTTCACCCACAGCTCTTCGTAATACTGGGGATCGATATCGATAACCTTGGCCACATTGCGGAAGCTGTCGTGGTCGAGCGTGAGGCCGGCCTCATGCTCACTGATTGCGGCTTTGCGCTGGCCTTCGAAGGTGGAATCGAGCAGCGTGAATTGCCAGCCGGGCGAGGGCTTGATGGTGACGATGCCGTAGTCGCCGCCGAAAAAGTGGAGGTCCTCAGCTTCGTTGCCGACGTCCTTGAGTGCGGTGAGGCCGGACTTGATGTGGAAGTCGATATGGGCGAGATAGCAGTGCTGCGCGCCATGGAAGCGGATCGCGACAGCGGCTGGATTGCCGTTCCCGAGGTCAAAATCGACGTTGCTCATGGCGGAATAGAACGTGCCGGGGTTGGCGTCGACCACGGTGTTAGTCGCTGGCACCGTGCCGGCAAATGGCGGGCGCGGGCCATCAGGGAGATGCCAATGCCAGTGGCCGCCGCCGGGACGTCCGCCGGTGAAGAAGAACATATATGCGATGTCCTGCTGGTAGCCGGGGGTGTTGTCCGCTAGAAGAAATTCAGGACGCCTAGAGCCATAGCCGATCATGCGCACGCTGGGCCATACGTAAATGGTGCGGGTGACGCGGTACTTCCCTTCCGGGATGAAGAGGATGCCTTCACCGTGACTGTCTTCCACCTTATCGACGGCAGCCTGGAGAGCTGCGCTGTCGTCGCTCACGCCATCGGCGTGCACCGGAAAATTGTCCTTAGTGAGATAGACAGCGGCAGGATCGTCGAGCTTTGCAGGGTAGTAGGACTGAGAGGCGTTGAGTGCGAGTGGTGCAGCGAGCAGGACGATTCCGAGGCAAAGGGCCGTCTTCACGATTGTCCTTCCTCTTGAGGAAGTTTTGATTTTGAGCGGAACTGAATCCACAAAGTGCCGGCCCGACATATTGGGCCAGAGGAGGGCCGCACTGTCAAGGCAGGAGGACGATAAGCAATCGTTTACCTAAGCTCCTATCGTCCTGAACGAGTGCAAATTGTTCAGGCTTGGGGGCTGTCGGAGAGCTTGCGGATGACGGGGTAGCATTCGCAGGCTGCGCTTTCGAGTCGTTCGCGATCCAGGATGTGAACGCGGCCTCGCTGGTACTCAATCAGGCCGATGCGCTGTAGGGCGCCTGCGGCCATGGTGACAGTGGTGCGGCGCGAGCCGAGCATCTCGGCGAGGAACTCCTGGGTGATCGCGAGCACATCTTCCTGAAGGCGATCTTGCAGCATGAGTATCCAGCGGGCGAGTCGCTCTTCCACTTCGTGCAGGCGGTTGCAAGCGACCAATTGGCTGAGGATGAGCGCCTGGGTCTGGATGCTCTGCTGTATGCTGGCGCGCAACGATTCCACGGTTTCAAACTCACGCAGCAGGTCGGCGAAGGGCATGCGCAGCGCGGTTCCGGCGATCTGCATGAAACAGCGCGTGGGAACGCGATCGCTGCCAGCGATATGCATGCACTCCGGCAGTCCGTCGCGGGTCCACAACCCGGTTTCGACGGAGCCGCCATCCTTCATGGAGGTAACGACAGAGGCCAGGCCCGAGGTAAGGAAATGGGCAAAGCGCGGTGTCTCATATGGCTCATACAGGGACGTGCCAATGGGAAGCGGCACCGGCGTAAGCTTTGCGCGAAAGCCGTTGAACTGTGCAGGAAGAGCGTTGAGCACGACATTGGAAAGCTGGGAACTCATGGCCAACTCCTTCGCAGCGGGCGCGCGCAAAGGGGACCCACCAGGGGCCTGGTGAGAGGGTTGCGTTCCGGTGAATTCAGACTACTCGGATTCGCAGCCCGGCACCGCTGGAATCGGCTATATGGCGCCAATTGTCGCCCACGCGACACACATATCTGGTGGCAAACTAGCAAGATTGGTTATCTCAATGGTCTCCGTGACGAAACAAGGTCGAATGATGGCGTCAAGCCGCCCGCGCGTGCTCTGCTATGGACACGATGAAATGCTCCTCTACACCAGGGAACGAATTCTGGACCGGGAGTTCCTTGTGGAGAGGTGCAACACGCTGACAGGGCTGGAGCAGGTTCTGTCGCGCGGCCCGCTGGATCTTATTCTGCTGTGCCACTCGGTGCCGGCCGCGGAATGTGAAGAGGTTATTGAGACGGCGCGCGCAGAATCACCTGGGGTGAAAGTGTTGGTGCTGCATGAATCTATGCCCGGCGCCTGTTCCGTCCATTCCGATGCCTCGATGGAAAATTTGGAGGGGCCTCCGGCGCTGCTCCATGAGATACATGCATTGCTGGGAATGGCTGCCGGTGAAAACACGCCGGTACATAGCTAGTCCGCGAAACAACGTCAGGACTCCTCGCTCTAAGTTCGATTGCATTCATGAGGACAGGCCTTATCGGGCCCCTGATGAAGTCAGGCCTCCGCCGAGCGCGAAATGACGCAACTGCGCCGCGGATTCCCACAACTCGCCGAGAGACTGGATATAGGCGAGCTGCAACTGGAACAGCGTGCGCTGGGAAACCAGCACTTGGGGATAGGCCGCGGCCATTTGCCGGTAGCGGTCGCGATAGAGTTCGTAGGCACGCTGTGCGCGGGGCAGCAGGTCGCTGCGGTAGCGGGCGGATTGGGCAGCAGCGACATTGTATTGCTCGATGAGAGGCGCGGCGGAATGGTGCAGCGCGAGTCGGACACGCCGGGCCTCAGCCTGCGCAGCTTCAACCGCAGCCTGGTCGGATGCGATATTGCCCTGATTGCGATTCCAGAGCGGCAGGTCGATAGAGGCGGAGGCGAAGGATTGCGCGCCAGCAGCGATATTGGGATTTTCATGGACCAGTTCGTTGTTCCACTGCTCGCCCGCGCGGAGTGTCAGGTCGGGAACGATCTCGCGGCGCGCACCGCGGACTTGGGCCTCGGCTGCATGCACAGCCTGATCGGCGCGTTCGACGGCGGGACTCCGATCAAGGATTGTGTCGAGCGAGGGCGGCGGCACGGGTGACGTGGTGAGGTCGCCGGCAAGGCGGGAGAGCGGCAGATCGGGCTGGCCGGCGTTGGCTGTGAGCTGATGGAAGGCTGCGATGTACCTGTGCTGAGCGGCGAGGGTGTCGAGCGTGGCCTGTTCCTGCTCGACTTCGGATTGCAGGACGTCGGGCGCGTCCGCCTGACCGACGTTGGCGAGCTGGCGCGCCGTCTCGACTGCATCGGCCGCTAGCGCACTGAGCTGCTTACGAGTATCGACCTCCTGCTGCAGAGCGAGCGCCGCGTAAAAACTGCTTTCGAGATCGGCTTCGATGCGCTGTTGTTGTGTTCTGAGTGCGAGCTCGTCGGTGTGCTGCTGCGCGCGGTAGGCGTCGCGGCGCAAACCGAGCTTGCCGCCGAGCGGAATGGTCTGCTGAATGAAACCACCCTGCTCCCCGCCGCCGTACGAGCCGCCGCGGATCTGGTCGCCTTCGTAGCCGATTACCGGATTAGGCATGATGCCAGCCTGCTCCGCCCGGCCGGCGGTCTGCTGTACGAGAGCTTGCGCAGCTCTGAGGGTGGGATTGTGAGTTCGGGCGCTCGCGAGCAGTGCGTCCAAGGTGAGCGGTGGACGGGGGGCGGCTTCGGCGAGTGGGTCTGGAGTCAAGGGCACGCCTGTAAACAGTGCCCCGGTGCCGGAGGATGCGGCGGCTGGATTCGACGAGGATGCTGCCGGCATCTGCATGTTGGGCATGGATTGTTGTTGCGCCGATATCGTGGAACTGAAGATGAGGAATGCAGCGAACAGGAGCTTCATCGGCTGCCTCCCTTCATCTGCATTCCGGGCATGGTCTCATTGTTACCTTTATCGTTACGAATCGACTGCATGATGCGGTCGTAATCCGGCTGCGGGAGAACGCGAAGCAAGGTCATCATGCCCTGCATCTGCGCGCTCCATCCAGATAGAAGTCCCGCATTGGCGGGGGTTGCAACCATCGCGTCCATGTTCATCATGCTGCCTTCCATGTAAGCGTCCTGCGGGAAGTTGGGGATGCTGTTGGCGTTGGGTGCGATCTCGTTCGGCTGCATCTGCCTTGCGTGCCCCATCTGCATTCCGGACATTCCTTCGTGCATCGCATGCTGCGAGAGCGGACCGTTGGTGGTGGCCAGGTCGCTGGCAGACGCCACGCCCATGCCGCGCCCCAGTGAAGGGCCGTAATCGTCGCCCATGGGGACAGGTGGCGTGCCCTGGAGCATGCCCATGCTGGTGTTGGCGTCAACTCCGGTCGGCATGCCGGGCACCGCACCCATGCGGGTCATCCGGCCGACGGTAGAGGACATCTGGTTCATCGTGTGGTGCGGGAGATGGCAATGAACCATCCAGTCACCGGGATTGTTGGCAACGAACTCGATATCGCGCGCTTGCGCGACGCCAACGAGAACAGTGTTTCCAGGCCACCAGGCGGTCTCCGGAATACGACCACCTTCGGTACCGGTAACGTAGAAGGTGTGACCGTGCAGATGCATGGGGTGATGGTCCATGCCGAGGTTCACAAAGCGGATGCGCACGCGGCTGCCGAGCGGCACGATCATGGGCGTGATAGCTGGGCCGGCTTTGCCGTTGAAGACAAGCCAGTTGTATTCCATGCTCATGGAGTTGGGGATGGTGCTCGATGGCAGCACGGCGTACTCCTGCAGGTGGATGAGGAAGTCGTGATCGACGACGGGCTGATAAGGCGCCGCAGGATGCATGATGAAGCCCCCAAGCATGCCGATCATCTGCTGCATTGACATATGCGAGTGGTAGAAGTACGTGCCGCTCTGGTGGATTTGGAACTGGTATACATAGCGGCCGCCGGGCAAGACGGCTTGCTGCGAAATGCCGGGCTGGCCGTCATAGCGGTTCTGATCTTCGAAGCCGTGCCAGTGAATTGAGGTCGGCTCGGGCAGATGGTTGTCGAAGACGACGCGCACATGATCGCCCTGATTGACCTGGATGGTGGGCCCGGGCGCGGAGCCGTTGAAGCCCCAGAGGTCGAGCGTTTTGTTTGGCAGTATCGATCGCCTGACCGGCTCGGCGATGAGGTGGAAGACCTTGGTGCCGTTCTCGAGTGTGAAGGGCAGGTCGAGCACGTCAGGCGTGGTAACGGGGACGTTGCGCCCGAGGTTGGTACGGCCACTGCCGTTGCTGCTGCGGGCAAGATCGCGGATGGGGCGAGCGGAGCCGGAGTCGGGACCGAGGTGCGTGGCTTCATCGGCGAGGAGGCTTGGTGCCGTGACCAGGCCCGCACCGATTCCGAGCGCACGCTGGAGAAAGCTGCGTCGATTGCTCATTTGGGTTCCCTGCTGCGTGAATGTAAAGGTCACAGCCGTGCGCACGAATGCGCTCGGCTCTTCAGCGGGAAGAACGGCTAAATGCGAATCGGAATGGGGCTGGCAGCGCGGGACTGGACGGCAGGCGAGCTGCCAAACCTTTGCACGCCGACTCTGCCGGGATTCTGCGGCAGAGCTTCTGCGGAAGCCATGGCGACCGCAGGACCATCAGGAGCGCTGCTGCTGGCGGAGAGGAACGCGGCGACGATCTCGGGCGTTTGCGTTGCACTGCAGATGGCAGGTGCGCCGGACGGGCAGCATGCAAGGGCACGCTTGCAATCATGCTGCGAGGCGGCAGTGGTTTTTGCATGCGAATTACCGGCGAGGCAATCGATACCGCAGGCTGCGCCGGCAAGCGGGCCAAGCACCAGCACGAGGATGATTGCGAGAACGAGTTGGGCGCGGCGCGGCATCAGCATTCAGTGTAACGTGCTCGTTTGCTCAGTGCAGCAGGTGACCGTGGTGGTGCAGTAATTGCGCGAGCGAGAAGATGAGCAGCCAGAGGCCGAGCATCGCAGCGAGGATGCGCAAAATGAGAACGGCGGCCATTCGCTGGTCCCGACCGCCAGTACGGCCGTGCGGCGCATTGACAGGCTGGATGGCATCCTGGCCCGTCCTGCGGTTGGCTGCCGGGCGCAGCCCGATTCCCGGGCCGAACGCTGCCATCAGCAGGAGCGCGATGCCGACGATAATGCGGACGTAGAGCACAGCCATTGCTCCTTTTGAAACCCAAAGTACGTGTGGCTCCTCCTAACTAGATGCTGCAACGGGCGAGGACGCCACGGTAAACTACTGGAGGTGGTCAGGGATGGGGACGCGATGAAGTGGTTCCGGTGGATATGGCTGGCGTTGACGCTGGCGCTGTTGGGCGAGGCCTTCTATCAGGCGATCTACGTGGCGCCCACGGAGGCGACCATGGGCGACATCCAGCGGATTTTTTACTATCACTTCGCCTCTGCGATGCTGACCTTTCTTTTCTTCTTCATCAGCTTCGCTGCATCGATAACCTATCTCGTGGTCCGGCATCGCGATCCGCTGCGCGCGATGAGCGCAGATGCACTGGCGCTGTCATCCGCGGAAATGGGCGTCATCTTCTGCACCGCGGTGCTGATCCAGGGGCCGCTGTGGGCGAGGCCAGTGTGGGGCATCTGGTGGACGTGGGACGCGCGACTAACTAGTACGCTGGTGATGTGGCTGATCTACTGCTCCTATCTGCTGGTGCGGCGCTTCGCCGCGGGGCCGCAGATGCAGACGCTGGCGGCGGTGGTGGCGATCTTTGGCTACGCAGATGTGCCGATCGTCTATTACTCGACCACGTGGTGGCGAACGCAGCATCCGTCGCCGGTGATCGCAACCGGCGGGTTGGATCGCACCATGTGGGCAGCGGTGTGGTGGAATCTGGCCGCGTGGCTAGCCTGGGGTCTGATGGTGATGAGCTTCCGCTATGCGATCGAGCGAACGCGGCAGCAACGCGAACAGGACGAGGCGCTGCGTTCGCTGGAAGCGACGCTTGAAGCTACCCCGTGGAAGGAGAACGAGTAATGGCGCATCGGCATCTGATTCTGGCTTACGTGCTTACCTGGGTACTGCAACTGGGATATGTAGGCTTCCTGGCAGTGAAGTGGTGGAGCGAGAAACGCGCCGCCCGCGCGCTTCGCTAGAGGAACGGTACCCCGCTCTTCGCTTGGCTCAGGATGAGGCGCCCGCCTCCAGTCCGACCGAGCACAAACGATCTCCAAATCTCAACGGTAAATGCTGGGCATCCAGGCTGCAGCGCAAGAATTTCCGTTTTTGCAAAAAGGCAACGAAGCTGTCTCGAAGGAGCCAGCTTCGTTGTCCGAGGAAGGGTACCGCAGGGCGGATTGCAGTCCGCCGGAGCCCACTTGCGTGACTCTGAAAAGGTAGACGGCGTGAGATTCCCGGAAGTTTCAATGATCTGGGCAGAGGTAATAGTGCCCTCCCACCTTCGGGGGAGAATCTGAACTGAAAAGAGGGATTCAAGCAGGAGGCGAGTGGAGGCATGATCGTCCTGTCAGGAGCGGCACCCCAAAGAGCAGCGCCTGAAACGGCCGAACGGCGGTAGACCGAAGGCTCTCATCTCGACTAGCCTCCCAGAGGCCACCGGCGGGTGGCCTTTATTTTTTCTCGCTAATTTCCTCCTGCTGTCCGCCGCCAATAGAAGGCCGAAACTTAGCGAACCACTCCTTGGGCGTGCGCACCCTTCCCTGAAACAGATCGAGCAGCAGGCTGTGCACAATCATCGCGCTCTCGGGGCGGTCGATTTGCTCCGCTTTGGTTTGCTGCGGGAAGTGCACCATCAGTACCGGGCGTTTGTCGAAAAAGCCTCCGTTCGTGGCGCGCTCTTCGGCTCTGGTCCACCCGGGCGAGCTGCGCCAGAATGGTATACGCCAGGAATGATCGGAAGAGACGATGAGGATGGTATCCGCGGCGGAGCTGGTTTTTTCGATGGTAGAGCGAATTTCGGCCAAGATTTGGTCGGCAAGAATCAGGTTGCCTAGATAATCTTCCCGTCCACCCTCCAGAGGGTCCGGATAGATGCCCGGGGGGTGCGGCACAGCCAGATGGATGAAGGCGAAGCGGATGTTCTCGTCCTCGATCAGGGGCTTTGCCTGTTTGAGCACTCTATCGTGGTCGATCCTGTGGCTCTGGCTGGTGTGGCCCTGATTGGCATTCCCATGCTCGAACACCTTCTCTATCAGCGGGACGATCGGTAGCGCGTCGCGTGCATTCTGGAGCGTGCTCCGTTCGCTCGAGAGGCGCCCGAACCGCGAACCGCCCGAGAAATCCTCGAAGTTCCAGTAGCAGCGGTCCAGGATGGTTGCAAGCAGCCGGCAGTACGGGTTGTACCATCCATCCACGCCTGTCCCCAGCCCCTGCCGTCGGGCTGCCGCAAAGACCGTAGCCTCTGGGTCAAATCGACGCCAGCCCATTTGCGGGCTGGATCGCCAGAGGAGTTCCCCGCTTAGATTGCTTTTGATCGCGTAGATGGGCTGTCCCAGCAGGAGCGACGGAACGACCAGGTCAGTCATATTCCCGACTGGGACAAGCTGCGAAAAGGAGATGCTCGTCTGCTGGAACGCAGTGAATGCGGGCAGTTCAATACTCGGCTGGCGATGATCAAAGACCTGGTTGTACGAGAGTTCATCGAATAGAACCCAGATCACCCGCGGCTCACCGCTGTGCCAAGGTTGGCGGACCGAGTGCGTAAAAGAGGCCTGCTCCGGTGGCGCATGGTTGAAAGATGCGATCACCAATCGAGGCAGAATGAGCAACGCTGTCGTAATGCCAGCGGAGATCAGCAACACTTCGGTGGTTGCGATCGCGATGTCGTAATACCGGCGCGCGAAGAGCAGGAGCACCAGGGCGAGCGCGAGCACAACCCAAGGCAGATGGGCCGACCAGCCCGGCAGCCGCACGCCAGCTTCGATGTTGCGCAAGAATTCTGCTATACCGCGTTCGCCACACCAGGCGGTCGCGAACAAGATCGGGATCCATAACCATCGCCGCAACACAGGCGATGTCACCGTATTCAGCCATGCGAGCGCAACGCCAAGGAGAAATCCTAAGAACACCAGGTCCAGGAGTGCGCCGCGCGTAAGCGAAATGACGGGAAAGATCTGGTGATACAGATCGTTTTGATCAGGCGCCAGAAAAATGGCAATGAGCGGGAGCAGATACAACATGGCCAAGCCCACGCCCTGCAGCCAGGGTCGAATTTTGATCATCAATTCAGTGCTCTCGAATCCTATACAGACGCGTTCTGGACAGTCCAAGGTTGCAGCGCTGGATAGCGGCTTCCATGATCTGAAAGTTACGGGGGCGAGACTTCACTATCTCAGGCTTCCAGAAGCACCGTCTATGGCTGCGGCTTCCGTGCTCGAATTGGGCGACCTGGCGTACGTGCGAGGGATTGTGCTCAAAACAGCATATAGAAGAGCATTCAGTTCCGCGCCTGGGCATTATTCATTTCCTGGATCGCGGCAGGTTGCTTCTCCACCAATTCGTTGATATCTGATGTGTTGTGCAACTGGCCGCGCAGCAGGCTTTCGAGAATGTCGTGGACAATGAGCACGCTTACCGGCTTTGAGACCACCTGGCTACTGTCGCTGCCGGGAAGGTGAACCATGAGGACGGGACGGTCGTCGAATTCGCCTCCGTGGGTGACACGCTCTGCTTCGGCCGACCAATCTCCCGATCCTCTCCACCAGGAAGTTCGCCAGGAGTGATCGGAGGAGACAATGAGCGTGGTATTCGCCGCGCCGGGCGTGGACTGAATTACTTCCCTCAGCGCTTCCAGGCTTTGGTCGGCAAGAACGAGATTGCCCAGATATGTGCCGCGATCGACGAAGATATGGCGTCGACGATCGTAAATACCCGGCGGATGCGGCACGGGCAGATGCACAAACGCAAAGCGGATGCGCGAATCATTCAGAAGATTTCTTGCCTGCGCCATCAAGCTGATGTAGTCGTCGCGATGTAACTGATTGCCGGCGAGCATGGGCCTGTGCATGACGGCCTGAATCTTGACCCGGAAGGGAGCCATCGCTGCGATATTTTCTGTGACTGAACTCGTAGACTTCAGAGAGCTCGCCAGATCGAAATGGCCCGGTTCGGAGTATTGCCAGAAGCAACGATTGACGACATCAGGAAATAGCCGACAGTACGGGTTGTACCAACCAGCGATCCCGCTGGTCCATCCAAGGGAATGAGCATCACCAAAGATACTGTCGTATTCACTGAACTGCTGCCAACTGCCCCCGGGAGTGGAGCGGTAGCTGGGAGGTCCGGGATAGGGCTTGCGCAGGACCGCGACCGGTTTGCCTAGGAGGAGAGCGGGCAGCACTTCCTCGGTAAATTTGCCGACAGGTTGGATGGCTGAGAATCGAAGGCTTGAGCGGGCCAGGTTATCGAAATTGGGAAGCGCAACATCCGGCTGGCGATGGTCAAAAACCTGATCATAGGAGAGCTCGTCCATCAATATCCAGACGATGCGCGGTGACGATGCCGAAACGGCGGGAAGATTGGCCTGCACGAAACCAGGTTGCTCGCGAGGCTCGGAGCGAAAAGCGTAGTTTCCGACCTGCGGCAGAATCACAAGCAGGCCGAAGCCCGAGATCATATAGGCGGCACGAATTCCCGTGACGCATTTGTCAAAGTGGGTCGGACCGATCGCCTGCATCAGAAGAAGCATTCCCACACCCAGTATTGCGATACCGGGAACGAGCACATGCTCAATCTGCATGGTCAGGAGGGCAATCCGAGGCCAGTCCGTGAAAGCCGCGGCTAAGCCTCGAAGGAAAAGCCAGGGTAAAAGTGTGAGTGGAATAAGCCAGAAAATACGCTTCCATCGCTCGGGAAGCCGTTCCAAAAGCCAGAAGGCGATTCCTGAGCCGATCCAGAGCCCGATTGCCAAGAGGAGGATCGCCCAATAAATGGTGGTCAGAGGGTGTAGACGGTGGTAGGCATCCCCGGCAGACGGAGTGAGGTAGCCCGCGGCAAACGGTGCGGTGTAGAGCGTGGCGATGCCTGCGCCTTGAAGGAGTGGCCTGGGCTTCACTTGATCTCGAAGAGCCAGAGACTTCGGCCGTTGGGGAGATTTTCGAACAGGCGTCGCTCGAAGTGCTCGCCTGCGGCGGCGAGAAAGGCGCTCTCGTCGAGATGTCCGTAGATGTCTTGGCGTCCGCGGCAGAGTTGCTGGAATTGTGAATCGGTTGCCGGCACCCACTCGATGATTGCCCATCGCGTGGAGAGGCGCCGGACCAAATCGAAGATGGCAGACAGCGGGATCTGGTCTATGAGCAGCATGTGGTGAATGACACCGAGCATCAGAATGCAGTCGAATGTGCCTTCGGAGCGCTGCAGCAGGCTTAGACTTTCGGCGTTCTGCCAGCCCACCGCAGGTGTGGGTCGGGCGATGTTGGCGACGAGCGGCAGAATGGGCTCCCGTTTCACCCGGGCTTCACGCCAGTTCGCATCGGCAGCCTGAATATCGGTATCCCAAGCGACGACACGGCCGCCGGCCGAGACGGCGATGCGCGAATAATGACCGGTGTTCCCGCCCACATCGAGCACGCGCTCGGGGCTTGCGTGGGTGAGTGCGCGCTCCACGAATGCGGCTTTGCGGGCGCGATCTTCCGCGCTGTAATGGCTTGCGGTGGTGGTGTAGTCGCTCCAGCGTGAGGAGCGGGGCGGAGGCGTGAGCGCGCGAAGAGTGCGCCGCAGCTTCTTCAGCGTCCCGCGCAGAACGTGCGTAGCCACCTCGGGCGCCTGCTGGCGGATGGGACTGGCGCCGGTGGATGCGGAAGCATTGGCCTTGCCCTCAAGCAGATGCGGCAGAGTGACAAGGGAGCGCAGCGGCGCCGTCCAGCGGCGGCGTAGCGGCAGGTGAGTGTAGAGGTCCGTCGGCTCGTAACCATCGCGGCGCTCAATGGAAGCAGCCAGGGGCCAGCCGAGATAGCGGTTTGCTGCCAAAGGCAACAGGAAGGTGCGGACAAACTGACCGTAGGCAAGCCAGATGGGATTTCCCGGCTTGCGAGCGTCGAAGGAGAGCACATCGACGAAAACGGGTTCCGCGTTGCGGAAGAGAACATTGAGCGGTGTCGCGTCTTTCAGGATGAGACCGGCTGCCAAAGATTCTTCGCAAAGATCGAGGGTGAGGTCGCCAGCGGCCGCCCACTGCCCGGGTGTCCATTCCCAGGGATAGGTGGGATAGTCGATGCGCTCATGCTCGAGCAGGAGCGAGCCATCGGGCTCGCGGCCGGCGATGACGGTTTTGACCATTCGGCCGCTATCCATCCAATTGCGAGCGAGGGCAGAGCCGAGAAACGACTCCGCTTCCGCTACAAACGCGGGCCGAACGTGGCGAAAAACCTTTGCCTCTTCAAAGTAAAGAGAGCCCGCCGGATCGCGAAATGTTCCGCGGGGAGCGACGGCACTTGCAGTCATTGCTGGTTTTCTTGACCTTGCTCGATGACTGGCTCTGCGATGTGGTCTTTGCCCGGACGAAAGAATTTGCGCAGCTTCGAGCGCACGATGAACAGAGCGCCTGCCGCCATGGAACCGGCTACCTGGAGGAACAAAAGTCCGGAGCCCGGATCGGCATAGGCATAGGCGGGCCGTTGGAAGGCGACAGCCAAAGCGGCTACCTGTGCGACGGCAAGTAGAATGAGCACAATACGGGAGAGGTTACGCAAAGCTAATGCCCCCTTTGGATTTCAATTGATCCGAGGTCAGACGACAAACTGCTTCAGGTGCGGGAGCCCATTTTTTATGGTTTATTAACGGATGCTTAATACTTATTAGTTGTATCGAATTTCGACCCATATGTGTCAAAAAAGAAAACCGCATTCGCATAACACGAATTATGTAAGTTACCGGTTATCGCACATGCGTTTACCGCGACTGCGCCCGCCGGTACACTTGAGGGTTCTGGAGGATAGACGTCCATGCTGGTAGTGATGAAGCCGCACGCGACCGCCGAAGAGGTGCAGGCGGTCTGCGATCGCATCGAAAGGCTGGGATACCGGCCGCATCCGATGCCTGGGGCCCAGCGGACCGCGATCGGCATTACCGGCAACCAGGGCGCGGTAGAGCAGGACGCCCTGGCCGAGATGTCCGGCGTAGCGGAAGTCATCAAGGTTTCCAAACCCTACAAGCTGGTGAGCCGTGACGTGAAGGAAGAGGACACGGTGATCCGCTTCCCGGGCACGGATGCCGTGATCGGCGGCAGAAACATAGCCGTCATCGCGGGCCCCTGCTCCATCGAGAGCCGGGACCAAGCCTTCGCGGTGGCCGAACAGGTGGCCAAGGCGGGCGCGCAGTTTCTACGCGGCGGCGCCTACAAGCCCCGAACGTCTCCTTATGCCTTTCAGGGCATGGGCGAGGAGGGACTGCGCATCATGGCCGAGATACGGGAGCGCTTCGGGTTGCGCATCGTCACCGAAGCGCTCGACAATGAGTCCCTGGAACTGGTCGAGGAGTACGCCGACATGATCCAGATCGGTGCGCGCAACATGCAGAACTATTCCCTGCTGAAGCGCGCCGGCCGGTCGAAGCTGCCGGTGCTGTTGAAGCGCGGACTCTCGGCGACCCTGGAAGAGCTGCTGATGGCAGCCGAATACGTGATGAGCGAGGGTAACTATCAGGTGGCGCTATGTGAGCGCGGCATCCGCACCTTTACGGATCACACGCGCAACACGCTGGACCTGAGCATTGTTCCGGCGGTACAGCGGCTGAGCCATCTGCCGATTGTCGTGGACCCGAGCCATGGCACCGGCAAGAGGGACAAGGTACTGCCGCTGGCGCGGGCCGCGGTTGCGGTGGGTTGCGATGGGCTGATCGTCGAGGTGCATCACGCGCCGGACCAGGCACTATCTGACGGCGCGCAGTCACTGTACCCGGAGCAGTTTGCGCAGTTGATGGACGAGTGCTCGCAGATCGCCGAGGTGGTGCACAGGCGGATTCCGCGGGGTATCGAGGTGACGGCGCACCAAGGAGCCGTTTTCCCTGCTGCGCGCTAAGGGGCGGCGGCGACAGACGTGGGTCACGTGCCTAGCGTTTGCCCTTTACGCAGTGATGCTGCTGGGCGGTTGCCGCAAGCAGGACTTCCCTGTCTATCCGAGGAACTATCGCGAGTTCGCGTACGTGACCAACAGCGGCAGCGATACGGTAACCGTGCTGGACCTGGTGAACCTGCGACAGGACCGCGTCACTGCGGTTGGACGGCGCCCGGTAGGCATCGCGGTGAACCCGGCGCGCGACGAAGTGTATGCGGTGAATGCGGACAGTGGCTCGGTGAGTGTGATCGACACCGCGCGAAACGAGGTGGTGGCGACGATCGCGGTCGATCGGACGCCTTACTCCATCGATGTCGCGAGCGACGGGAGCACGGCCTATGTCGCGAACTCGGGCGCGAACGATGTCTCCGTCATTGATCTTGACCAGCGGCGCGTAACCGCCACCATCGGGGTGGGCGAAAGTCCGGGTCTCGCACGCATTGCACCTGATGACAGCGCACTGGTGGTGAGCAACGAGAAGAGCGGTAGCGTCAGCGTAGTGGATCCGAAGTTCAACAAGGTGCGCGCCTTCTTCTCCGGTTGTCCAAGCGCAACGGCTGTGACCATGCTGCCGGATTCGACGAAAGCATTCGTTGCCTGTTCCGGGGGACACCAGGTGATGGTGATTGGCCTCGCGCGCGCGGCCAGCGCAGGAATGAGCGCAAAGCCCGACCGAGTTCTGGCGCTGTTGGACGTAGGCGCGACGCCGACCAGCATCGTGTTGAAACCGGATGGAGGCGAGGCCTTTGCAATGAATTTCGGCGGCAACTCCATCTCTGAGATTGCGACCGGAAACAACGAGGTGGGCGGCACCTATCAGGTGGGGATGCGGCCTTCCCAGGGCATTGTGACCAAAGACAATTCGCTGCTGTGGGTAACGGATTTCGGCAGCGGCACGGTGAGCCTGTACGGAATTGACGACGGCAAGCTGCTGGGAAATGTGACAGTTGGCGAAGGTCCGGATGCCGTGGCGCTCTCTACGGCGGGACACCTGCTGATGGTGGTGGACGCACGCTCCAACGACCTTGCTGTGGTCCGCACCAAGACGCGCGCGCTCTTCACTCTGCTTCCTCTGGGGAGGAACCCAAGCGGCATTGCGGTGAAGGCATTCCTGGCGCGCTAGTTCATCACTAGAATTGCTGGACTACAGGTTCTTCATTTGCGACCGAAAGCTCCGCACACCAGAGCACCGCGCCGAGGCGATAGAGCCAGGCACGTTCCAGTACAAAGCTCGAGCCGGTGTTCGCGAGCATGCGGGCCAGTTCGCGATACGTGTAGGCGCGGTGAACAGAAGCTGGGCCGTCGTGGCGAGAGATGCGGCTGCGATCCATGATGCGATTCAGTCGCGCGAGCCGGTGGTGGATTGGGCTGCGCTCGAGGTCATTGATGATGATGGCAACGCGCGCGACACGCTGCGCCTCCGTGAGGAAGCGTGCTACCTGCGGCGGCTCCAGATGGTGAAGAAAGAGACAGCAGGAGACGATATCGACGCTCGCGTCAGCAACTGGAAGCGCGAGAGCATCGCCCGTCACCAGACCAGGCGTGGCCAATGCTGCCGGCCAGGCTCGCGAGTCCGGCAGGTGGGCGGGGCTGCGATCGAGCAGCGTGATCTCTGGATGCACGCCAAGCTGGAGCAAGGCTGCCTGCAGCACGTCACCGCGTCCGCTGGCGACCTCCAGGATGTGCGGGGGCCGTCCGCCTGGCACGTGCGTGAGTGCGCGCTTCAGCAGACGGGCATGCAGGCGCAGGCCGCCGAAGCGCCGGTTGGCGAGGGCGATTGAATTGAGCGCTGCATCGATCTCCGCCGGAGTGCCGCGGTCGTCGTCCAGCCACTCGTCCTCAACAATTCTTTCCATAATCCCCTTGACGATAACAAGAGAGTGACAATCAGTTGACGTAACGGATCATGGCTTTCCCGCGTCTCACTCCCAATGAGCGAAGACCATCACCGCAGAAGCGTCGGTATCAAAGGAATGGACGAGCGAATGAGCGGAATGGATGTAGCGGTGCTGGGCGGGGGCCCTGCGGGTCTGGCGGCAGCGATGGCGCTGCGCCACCGGGGATGCCGCGTCGCCCTCTATGACGGACAGCATCCGCCGATCGACAAGGCATGCGGAGAAGGATTGATGCCGGAAGCAGTTCGGCTGCTGCTTGCGCTCGGCGTGACGCTCGATGAGCAGGACGGCGGAGCCTTCACAGGCATTTCCTTCCACGATAGCCATGCAACCGCACACGCCGCATTCGGAAGCGGCAGAGGACTGGCGGTCCGGCGCACGCGCTTACAGGGACGCATGGCTGCACGGGCGGCGGAGATGGATGTCGCGCTGCACTGGGGTGCGGTTGTGCACGCGGTACGCGGTGGCTTTGCGTGGGGAGGCGGGGCCATTCAGGCAGACTTCTTTGTGATTGCCGATGGGCTGTGCTCGACTCTTGCGTCGGCCAGCGGCTTTCGAACACGGGCTTGTTCGAGCACACGCTACGCAAGCCGGCAGCAATTTCAGTGTGCGCCTTGGAGCGATCGTGTGGAAGTACATTGGCGCGATCACGAACAGCTCTACGTAACGCCATTGGGCGAGGATGAAGTTGGCGTGGTTCTGCTAACCAGCAGGCGCGGCCGCAAGCTGAGCGATGCTCTCGTTGATTTCCCGTCGGTGCTCGACCGGCTGGAAGGTGCGACGCGCACCACGGCAATGCGCGGCGCTGTGACCCGAACGCTTAGCCGGCGTGAGGTGATCCGCGGCAACATCGCAGTGCTGGGCGACGCCTCAGGATCGGTGGATGCGGTGACTGGCGACGGATTGCTGAGCGCACTGCAACAGGCGAACGCGCTGGCCGACGCAATCGCGGCAGGGGAGCCGCAACGCTATGCTGCCGCTCATCGGCAGATCTCGAAGGGGCCGCAGCGTATGACGCGGCTTTTGCTCATGCTTGATCGTTGTCCGTGGCTGGAGCGGCGGTTTGTCGCTGCCATGGCAGAGCGGCCGGAGAGTTTCGCTGCGCTGCTGCGTGTTCACCTTCGCGAGCAGAGCTGGCCGGGCTTCACGTGGAAAGAAGCCGCGGAATTGCTGGCTACGGGATGCCACGCTCTACGGAGCAGCTTCCGCGATACATGTTCCTGGCTGCGCTATGCGGCAGCGTCCCATCGAGAAAGAGGATTATGAAGATTGCCAGTGTCGCGCGTGCACTGCCCCCTTACCGTTTCAGCCAGCAGGAGATCTTTGAGGCGCTCGCGCGGCATTGGCGGGAGAAGCTGGATAGCCCGGAGCTGCTCTCGCGCTTTCATCACCGCGTGGGAGTGGAGACGCGGTATTTCGTGCTGCCGCTGGAAGGCTATGACAGCCTGACGCGTTGGGGCGATGCGAATCGCGTGTGGCTGGAGAAAGCGGAGGAGCTCGGCGAGCAGGCGATCGATTTGGCGCTGGAGCGCGCGGGTATGGAGCGGAACCGCATCAGCGCGCTGCTCACCGTGTCGGTAACCGGGATCGCGAGCCCTTCGCTCGATGCACACCTGACCAATCGCATGCGACTACCCGCGGACATTCGACGCACCCCGATCTTCGGGTTGGGTTGTGTGGCCGGCGCTACGGGAATTGCACAAGCGGCGGATTACGTGCGCGCGTATCCGGATCGCGTCGCAGTGCTGCTCTCGGTCGAGTTGTGCTCGCTTACCTGGCAGAGAAGCGACTTGTCGATTGCGAACCTTATCGCTTCCGGATTATTTGGCGACGGCGCGGCGGCGGTGGTGGTAGCCGGCGATGCAGTGACTGCGTATGGGCCGGAGATTGTGGACACATCGTCGAGCTTCTATCCCGGCACGGAAAATGCGATGGGGTGGGATATCTCCGAGGAAGGATTCCGCATTGTGCTGTCACCGGAGGTGCCGGCGATCATCCGCGCAAAGCTGCCGGGCGACGTGGATGCGCTGCTGAGCGGGAATGGATTGGAGCGTGGCGATGTAGGCAGTTGGGTATTGCACACGGGTGGCCCGAAGGTGCTGGATGCGATGGCGTCCTCGCTCGGACTGGATCGCGTTGCGTGCGCGGCATCGTGGGATTCGCTGCGCGAGGTGGGAAATCTTTCCTCCGCATCCGTGCTGCTGGTGCTGGAGGAGATTATGCAAAACCGCCGGCCGGCAGCGGGCACCTGGGGAGTGTTGGCCGCGCTGGGACCGGGATTCTGCGCACAGCTTATTTTGCTGCGCTGGTGACTCGCCGTCAGGCTATGGCGCGGTTTCTTGAGTTCGCGACTTCATTCGGTTGCGTAGTCCCTGCGAGGAAACTGCAAGGCATTCGCGTGCGCTCAGGACGAGACCTCAATCTGTGGCGTGGACTCGTTGCCATTGATATGGATTGCTGACTGGCGCGCGAGGACGAGGGTGATATCGTCCGGCTGCTCCTGTTCGCCGATCCAGGCGCGCAGAGACTGAAGCACCTGCTGCGAGATCGCGGCGAGTGGCAGATGCCGATGACGCTGCACCATTTCAATGAGGCGCTCTTCGCCAAACTCACCAAATTCATTTTCGGGCTCGGTGACGCCGTCGCTGTAGGCGATGAGGATGTCGCCGGGATCCAGAGTGACCGTGCCCTCCTCATAGACAAGATCATCGAGCAGGCCGACGACCGAGCCGCCGCGATCGAGCCGCCGCACGGTGCCATTAGCGCAGAGCACGAAAGGCGGAAGCTGACCGCCGTTCGAGTAGACGAGTTTGCGGGTGTCGGTGTTGTAGTGCGCAAGAAACAGTGTGGCGTATTTTTCCGGCTGGGTGCTGCGATAAAGATGGCGATTCAGCAGACTGAGCACCTTGCCGGGCGAGCTGAAGGTGGCCCCCCCCTGGAAGAAGCGGTCGGTGCCGCCGTTGTCGGCAAAGCAGTCTTCACCCGCGAAGCGATAGGCGCGCACGGCGGAGTGCAGTGAGGCCATGAGTAGAGCCGCCGAAATGCCCTTACCGCTGATGTCGCCCATGGCGAGGGTCAGCTCGCTTTCTCCCATAAGGAGGAAATCGTAGTAATCGCCGGAGACGGTACGCGCAGGCTTACAGACGCCGTGGAGTTCGAATCCCGGCATCTCGACTTGGCCGTGCGGAAACAGATTGTTCTGCACCTCCTGCGCGATTTCGAGCTCACTCTGCATGCGCTCCTTCTCGCGCTGCTGCTCGAGCAGACGCTCCAGCGATTCCGACATGGTATTGAAGGAAGTGGAGAGCGCACCGAGCTGGTCGCGGCGCTGCACCTGGATGCGGTAGGCGAAGTTGCCGCTGTCGATGGCGGTGGTCGCACGGTAGAGATCGGCGACGGCATTGGTGATCGTGCGGTTGAGACGGATCGCCATGATGAAGGCGATGAGCTCAATAACAGCGAAGATCGAAGCAAGGACGATGAGTCCGTAGCGAATGATGGTGCCAACGAAAACAGCGGTGCCGAAGAGGTGCGCATAGAGCAGCGCGGGACGCGAGGTGACATTGAGCAGACTGGTCAGTTGTTTGCCGCTGCCCCATTCGGTAGTGGCGAGTGGCGCGGAAAACGTAATGCGCCGGTCGAGCAGGAAGGCGCCATCGGGAAGCTTGCCACCATTGACTGTGCCCGTAGTCTGGTCCGTCAGTTCTTTTGGTGTGACCCTGCGGCGCGTGTGGTTGTTCTTGTTGTCATCCTCCGCGAGCGCTTTGCTGACATCGGGGATGATGTGAATGAGGCCGAGACCCTGGGCCAACTGATCGACCGTGGCCGTATCCAGCGGCGCGCTGGAGACGAAGGTGACCAAGTGACCGGCCACGCCTCTCGTATTCACGGCGCGGAGGAACAACCGGCCATTGTCGAGCACGACGCCGCGAAACCCATCGCGCGACCAGGTCGGATAGGTCATGGGGTTGCCGTCGCTGTGCTGCGGTAGTTCCCTGCCATCGTTGATCAAAAGCAGACGGCGCTCGTCGGTATTCGTGGCATCTGTGCTGACCCAGGCATCGACCATAAGGCGGCCAGGAATGCTGTGGTTGGCCGCCTCGTAGTCGGCGAGCTCGACAGAGTTCGCCGACGGCGCTCGCGCGATCGCATGGGCGACGTGCACGGCGAAGGCCTGGTTCTCCGCGCTGAGCCGGCCGAGAGTGGACTGCAACTCCGAGATGGCAGCGAAAGTGGCGAACTGGCCAGAGAAAATATACGCGGCAATCGTGGCGAGGGTGACGAAGAGCACCATTGGCGCAAGGGCCATGAGCAGGTAGGTGACGACAAGACGATTGCGCACCTTCCAGAGCACCTGGTTTACCAGCCAGCGGTAGAGAACGATGCAACTGAAGACCAGCCAGACGGGAACGACGAAGAGCAGAAAGAATGTGCTGAGACCGGTGGATGGGCCAGGCAGATAGCGCGCCAGGATGAGGACGATGAGGGCCGCGAGCGACCAGAATGCACCGTGCTCCGCGACGCCCGTGAGCGCAGGCCGGCGCAGCGGATTCAGGACGGCTGCTTCGGCGCTCGCGAAGAGGTTCGGCATACTCAGGCCGAGTGTAACGCACGTCTCAGGCGGCACTTAGAGCGTCTTCACCGAGGTCAATTTGAGAGAAAGAGCCTCTCTTCACATCGCCGGTGTCGCCGACCGCCACGAGTCCATCGAGACGACAGCTGTTGTACCCGAGACAATTGGTCTGTCGAGAGACTCTTTAGATGTCCGATTGTGGGTCGTTATGGTGGCGCGAATCGACGTCCCGGGCCAAGCGCAGAGCATGGCGGGAGGCCGAGTAATGCGCGCCGGCAAGCATCAGGAGTCCACTGACGAAGGCCCACATCATGAGGGAGACGGAGACGGAGAACGGGCCGTAGACGGAGCGGAAATCAAGCCAGGGCAGCAGCGCGATGTAGACGCGCTTGGCGACCTCCCATAACAAGCCAGTAGTGATGGCGGCGGGTAGCACGGCGAGAATAGGAACTCTGCGGTTGGGAAGGACCCAGTAGATCAGCAGGAAGATCAGCACACTGATAACAGCGGCGGAGATCTGCAGCAGCCAGTGCGCCAGGAAATTGAAGACGATGTTGTCCGTGTTGCCAAGAAAGAGGAAGCTGAGCAGGCTGTGCTGCGCGGCGGTCAGCGAGATGGACACCAGGGTGAGTGTGCCGATAGCGAATGCCAGGCCGAGAGAAACGAGCTGGTTCATCAGGTAGGAGCGATTTCGCCGCGCTCCCCAGACCTGGTTAAGGGCGACCTCAAGCGGGATGAATACGCCGGTGGAGGAGATGAGCAGCATGATGATGGAAGCCAACTGCACGCCGCCGTGGGCGCGGGAGAGGATGGTCATGTTGCGGATGACAAAATCCTGGCCGGCTGGAAGGAAGTAGCGGATCTCGTCGGCGATGACGGCGACCATGGCGGGCGAATGGAAGACCTGCCGGGCGAGCGTCAGCATGAGGACGATGAAGGGAAATAGGGAGAGGATGACATTGGCGGCTACGCTGAAGGCGTAGGTGTGCACCTCGGTCTGCGCAAGATAAAGGACGAGAGCCTTGGCGTGTTGAGCGAGCGAGGCGCTTTCCGGCACGCTTCTGAGTGGCGCGGCCGTAGCCTGGCCAGCCGCCGCTGAACTGGACTCCAGACCCGGCGGGAAGAGGGTCAACATCGACATAAAGAGATCGCTCCGCTGGTCGATGATAGCGACGGAGAGCGACATTTCCACTCCCCACAACGGGTGATCCGGAGGGCGACCTGGCTGTTGAAAAGCCGCTGTAACGTAATTTTGTGTTGCACTTAGAAGCGTTTCCTGCCATAACAGGAGAACGCAGGACGCTGCTACAGGTCCGCGGGAAGCACGAATTTGGAAGGCCGTTTTTGATGTTCTGGTTTTGCTGTTCCGCACTGAGTCTTGGGAAACATGAGCTGCCCCGCGTCCTGGACGCTGGCAGCTTTTCGCGTTTTCAGGGTCCTCGGAGCGGGACACCCCCACATAAGAGGTGAAAGGAGTCTCGCGTGAAAGAGCAAGGCGTTGTGAAGTGGTTTAACGGAGCAAAGGGCTATGGATTCATCCAGCGCTCCACCGGCGAAGACGTGTTTGTGCACTTCTCGGCTATTCAAGAGAATGGGTACAAGACGCTGAATGAGGGTGAGGGAGTGGAGTTCGAGTGCCAGCAGGGTCCGAAGGGACTGAATGCGGCCAATGTAATTCGCAGCGCCTAGGCCATCACGATCGATTCACTGGAGTGGAGCGGCCTCCCCGACGCAGGGAGGCCGCTCTCGTGTTTGGGTGCTTGCCGCACGGGCGGATGCGCCTGTGGCGCGGGTAGCTCGGTTCGCTTCCTTTCGTCACTCCCACTAAACCTGGTGGGTGACCGGGCAACTGCAGGTCCCCTTCGGCAGGCTCAGGGCAGCCTTCCGCTTCGCTCAGCCTGACGTCAGGCGGGCGATAGCCCAGGCGGCGGCTTCAGCGAGGACCGGATCGTCCGCGTGGGCCTTTGCCCAAACCTCAAGCCGGGGCAGAAATTCCGTCCGACCGCTATTCCCCATCGCGATCGCCACGTTACGAAGCAATCCACCGCGTTTTGTTCGCTTTACTGGAGAACCTCGAAATTGCTGGTTGAATTCTTCCGGCGTGAGATCGGCGAGCCATGAGAGCGCTGGGTTGATGAGCTCCGGACGCGTCGTACCGGAAGCTGACAGAGCGCGCTCGGCGGCCCGGCGATTCCAGGGGCAGACGTCCTGGCAGATATCGCAGCCGAAGACCTGGCGCCCGATGGGGGCGCGCAGCTCCTCCGGGATAGGGCCACGCTTCTCGATCGTGAGGTAGGCGATGCAGCGGCTGGCGTCCATCCGGCCCGGCGCGATGAGGGCATCAGTTGGGCATGCTTCAATGCAGCGGCGGCAGATGCCGCAACGGTCCACTGCGGGAACGGGCCGGCGGGCCGGGGCGACCTCGAGCGAAGTGACGATGCATCCGAGAAAGAGCATGGAGCCGAGCTGCTGGTTCAGCGTGCAGGTGTTCTTCGCGGTCCAGCCGATTCCTGCCTGGCGAGCCAGATCGCGCTCGATGAGCGGGCCAGTGTCGACGTAGGAGCGGGATTCGAATGCATCGCCGATGCGGCTGTGGAGAGTGGCCTCCAAAGCGCGGAGCCGGGCGAGAAGCGTGTCGTGATAGTCGGAAGGGCGCAGCCCGCCAGTGGCCGGGTCATGGCGCCCTGCCCAGGCATAGCGGGCGATCCAGCCGGTGGAGGGGGGTGCTGGATCGATGGACAGCGGGCCGGGCGCGTTGTAGCTGACCGCGCAGACGATCACGGATCGTGCCCACGGGATGGCGGCCTGCACTCTTGAACGCAATAGCTCGCCCTGCTCATTGCGGCGCTTCAGGTAGTCCATCTCGCCGGCATGGCCGGCGGCGATCCACTGCTCTAGATACCCACCGGGGTTATCCGCGGGATAGTCGCTTCCCTGCTCTTCTGCGTTATCCAATGCGGCGATGCCGGCCAGGTCAAAGCCCTCGCCCTTCGCAAGGCGCGTGAGTTCGTCCGGGGTGAGGTCGAGGATCGGCATCGCTGCCCATATGGTAGCGAGCAAAAGGGACAACTGCTTAGCGGCTGGTAAGAACGGCCAAAGCCTTTTCATAGCGCTCGAGCTTTTTGTCGAGCTCCGGTGGGGGCTCGATGCGGCGCTCCGGCGACATGTTGTCATAGAGATCGGCGATCTTCACGATGCGGCCGATGGGATCGGCTTTCGAGCGCAGGACGAAATCGTCGTAGGACTCTTTTTTCGGAAACTCGCGACGGCTCACACTGTCGACGGCGTTGCGGACGTTTTTGCCAAACAGAGTTTCGATTTCATCAAGGGTGGTGGCGGTGTCCTCGACAGTGTCGTGGAGAATGGCGGCAACAAAGTAGTCCTCGCCACAATGCCAGACGGCGAGCGCCACGCGGAAGCAGTGCGCGATGTAAGGCTTGCCGGCTTTATCTTTCTGATCCTTGTGGCGGATCGCGGCGAATTGAATGGCCTGGCGAACCCTGGAGCTGAGCTTCACGGGGAGCGAATCCATGAGATGGATGGTAGAGAGCGAGTGAGCAGGCATCAAGGCGTGGGATGCCGGGAAGCGGACTGTTCTGTTGAAAATCGGGTAAATATGGCGGGGCACTGGTCGCGAAGATGAATTGGCCGTCAGGTCATCAGGAGGCTGCGAGCTTCTCAAAGTAGCTTGCGATCTGCTCGAGACAGAGCTCGCGGGCTCGAGCGCCTGCGGATTCGCGGTGGTACCAGTCGAAGGTGTAGTCGAGCGCGTCGGGCAAGGCGAGCACAGGCTGCCAGCCAAGCGCAGCGTGCGCCTTGGACCAGTCGAGCTTGAGCATCTGCGCCTCGTGAACATGCTCGTGCGCATCGAGCTTCCATTGGGCCGCGCTGCCCCACTTTGCGGAGAGATAGCGCACTATCCACTCGACCGGCTGAGCATCCGTGTAGCGAGGGCCGAAGTTCCAGGCAGACGCGTAGCGGGGACCATCTGCGTGGAGCTTTTCCGCAAGTGTGAGATAGCCGCGCAGCGGCTCGAGCACATGCTGCCACGGGCGGGTGGCGGCAGGGTTGCGGATTTCGAGAGTGTTCCCGCTGGAGAAGGCGCGCACGATATCGGCGATGAGGCGGTCAGAGGCCCAGTCGCCCCCACCGATCACGTTGCCGGCGCGCGCGGAAGCGACGGCGACCTTATGCTCCGCGTATTTCTCAGGGTTGAAGAAGGAGTTGCGCCACGAGCTGGTGACGATCTCGGCGCAGGCTTTCGAGGAGCTGTAGGGATCGTAACCGCCGAGCGGATCGGTCTCGCGATAGGGCCAGATCCACTCCTTGTTCTCGTAGCACTTATCGGTGGTGATGACGACAACGGCGCGCACGGACGGAGTCTTGCGCACGGCTTCGAGCAGGTGGATGGTCCCGAGGACATTGGTTTCATAGGTGCCGACCGGATCCTCGTAAGAATGGCGCACGAGCGGCTGCGCGGCGAGATGGAAGACAATCTCCGGCTGCGCGGATTGCACTGCTGCGGTGAGAATCGGGGCGTCACGCAAATCGCCGATGATGGACTGCATGCAGGCGGCAACATCCGCTTTGTGGAAGAGGCTGGGTTCGGTGGGCGGATCGAGCGCGTAGCCGGTAAGCTCTGCGCCGAGATGCTGCAACCACAGCGCAAGCCAGCTTCCTTTGAACCCGGTATGGCCGGTGAGAAAGACGCGCTTGCCTGACCAAAATTGGGTTGCGTTGAACTTTGCTGGCGTCACGGTTACCAGACCTTCCACGGCGCGCGGTTGCTGTTCCACAGGCTTTCGAGCAGGTTTTTGTCGTGCAGTGTGTCCATGGGCTGCCAGAAGCCATCATGCTTGTAAGCGGCTACCTGGCCCTCGCGCGCGAGCGTCTCCATCGGTTCGCGTTCCCAAGGAATGGTGTCGTCCTTGATATATTCGCCGACCTTCGGCGACAAGACGAAATAGCCACCATTGATCCATCTGCCTTCGCCCGGAGGCTTTTCTGTAAACCGGGTCACCGCGCCGTCATCGG
Source organism: Acidobacteriaceae bacterium (assembly GCA_045808105.1). Classification (GTDB taxonomy): domain Bacteria; phylum Acidobacteriota; class Terriglobia; order Terriglobales; family Acidobacteriaceae; genus KBS-83. The sequence goes on from JBJMGC010000186.1 coordinate 29,250, forward strand.
CAATATCCAGTGCGCCGAAGCGGCTCGTAGGCCTCGTTGCGGTAAGTGTGACGAGACGCCGGTGCTTTTTGTGAAAGGCGAGCAGGGCGGAGATATCCACATTGGAGACGCCGTCGCCGTAGGTGAAGCAGAAGGTCTCTTCGTCTTTCACGTACGGCAGGACTCGCTTCAGGCGGCCACCCGTCATGGTTGCGGCGCCGGTGTCGACCAGGGTAATGCGCCAGGGCTCGGAAGTGTTGTGATGCATCTCCACCTTATTGTTCAGGATGTCGATGGTGACGTCGGAGGCGTGCAAATAGTAATTCGAAAAATATTCCTTGATGAAATAGCCCTTATACCCGAGGCACACGATGAAGTCGTTGATGCCGTAGTGGGAGTAGGTCTTCATGATGTGCCACAGGATAGGGCGGCCGCCTATCTCCACCATCGGCTTGGGCCGGAGGGAGGTTTCTTCGCTGAGCCGAGTACCTAAACCGCCGGCAAGAATAATTGCCTTCACGCAGTCACCTTATAGCCAAACCACAGACGCTGTGATTTGGTGAGATTTGTTCTGCGCAGCCGCTCCTTTTCGAACGACGATGGATCGAACGGCTGCATTGAAATTCATTCGATACCTTACACCACCAGCGCCTTGGCTCAGGGGCGGGACTCGACTGCTTTGCCGGCGCCGCGATCAAGGGCAGCATCGATCGCATCCCCGGAGCGCCGAAAGGAAAAATACTTATGGCCGAAGTAGCTGGCGGCCACCGTGACTACGGTGAGGATAGCAGCGGCCACATTGGACGCAAGCTGCGAACGGCCGAACCAATGACGCAGTGCAAGCGTGAGAGGAGCAAGCATAACAAGCGAGAAAACCATGCTGGTGCCGTAAACGGAGAGGCAGCGCAGCCACTCGCGCAGATAGTTGCACTGTGTACGGAAGACAAACCATTTGTAACCGAGAAACGCCACAGTGATCGCGATGACATTGGAGAGTAGACTGGCGATCTCCGAACCGTAGATGCCGATGCCGCGAAACAGATAGTTGAAGGCGACAAAGAGACCGTAACCGAAACAGGTGTTGAAACCGCCGACCAGTAGATACCGGACGAGCTGCCACAATTGCGCCCGCTGCGGACGCTGGTTCATGACGAGGAGCGCTCGGGAAAGTTGATGCGCTCCTTTTCGATGACCAGTGGACGGTTCTGAACAAAGGTGTGGATAGAGCCCACGTATTCACCGATGATGCCGAGGCACAGCAGCTGCACCGAGCCGAGAAAGAACAGGCCAAGCACAAGCGGCGCAACGCCTAGCGAGAAGCTGTTCCAGAAGACGATTTTGTAGAGCAGATAGAAGAAGCCGAGGATGAGGCTACATGCGGCGGAGATGAAACCTGCGGCGGTCACCAGGCGCAGCGGGACCTTGGAGAGATTGGTGATGCCAAGCATGGCCAGATCGTAGAGGGTATAGAAATTGTTTTTGGTGACGCCGCGCCACCGGGCCGCTTGGTTGAAGGTCACCTCGGCATGAGGAAACCCCATTTCGGCAATCATGCCGCGAAAGTAGGGATAGGGATCGCAAAATTTCTGTTTCAGTATCTCGAGCACGCGGCGGTCATACACACCAAAGCCGGTGAAGTGAGAGATCACCTGAACGTCGGTGAGGCGGCCGACCAGGTTGTAATATGCGCTGCGGATGGCGTACATCAGACCCGACTCTTCGCTGGAGGTCTTGACTGCAGCGACAATGGGATAACCCTCTTCCCAGCGCGCAAACAATTCAGCGAAAAGCTCTGGTGGCTCCTGCAGGTCGGCGCAAACGAATCCCACCGCATCGCCATCGGCCTGGAGCAGCGCGTGCATGGGCGACCGCAGATGGCCGAAGTTGCGCGCGTTCACGATGACCTGGATCTCGGGAAATTCCGCGGCCATGGCGCGCAGCACGGCGACGGTGCCGTCGTGGGAGGCGTTATCGATGAAGATGTGACGGTACTCATATTGCGGCATGGTATCCATGACCGCGCGGGTGCGGCGATGGAGTTCGCGGACGTTGAGTTCCTCGTTGAAACAAGGCGTGACAATGGTGATGCGCTTGCGATCGCTCATGGTTAACTTTGCAGGACGGGGATGAACCCGCCGGCCCTTTGCGTAGAAACGAAAGATGCGATCGTCTCAGCGACATAGTCCAGCATGGTTTCCGTCAATCCGGGAAAGACGCCCAGCCAGAATACCGAACGCATGACGTAGTTGGTGCGGCTGAGATCAGCTGCGACGCGGTATTTGATCTTTTGGTAGGCGGGCTGGCGCACCAGGTTGCCTGCGAAGAGGAGGCGGGTAGCGATCTTTCGCGATTCCAGCTCATGCACCAGCGCATCGCGACCGAAGGGCGCTCCTTCACGTATCCCGATGGGAAAGCCGAACCAGCTTGGCTCTGCTGCGGGGGTGCTCTCCGGAAGAACCAGCACGTCTTCGAAGGGCTTGAGGCGGTCATAAAGATAGCGAAAATTCCGCTGGCGCGCCTGGATGAAGCCGGGCAGCTTCTGTAACTGCGACAGACCGACCGCGGCCTGCATATCGGTCATCTTGAGGTTATAGCCGATGTGCGAGTAGATGTACTTGTGATCGTAACCACAAGGGAGCTCGCCCAGCTGCCACTCGAAGCGCTTGCCGCAGGTGTTGTCTTTGCCGGGCTCGCACCAGCAGTCGCGGCCCCAATCGCGGAAGGACTCCGCCAGCGTCTTGAGCAACGCGTTGTTCGTAACCACGGCGCCGCCTTCGCCCGTGGTGATGTGGTGCGCGGGATAAAAGCTGACGGTCGCGAGGTCGCCGAAGGTACCGACCATTTGCCCGTTGTACTTTGCGCCCAGTGCATCGCAGCTATCTTCGACCAGCCATAGCTTGTGCTTCTTCGCAAAGCTCGCGACAAGGTCGAGATCGAAGGGGTTGCCGAGCGTGTGGGCGATCATGATGGCACGGGTGCGGTCGCTGAGCGCTGCTTCGAGCTGAGAAGCATCGGCCTGGTACGTCGGCGTGGTGACGTCAATAAATACGGGTACGCAGTTGTTCTGGATGATGGGATTGACGGTAGTGGGAAAGCCGGCGGCCACGGTGATGACCTCATCACCGGGTTGAACCTGGCGGTCGCCCAGCCGCGGCGACGTGAGGCAGGAGAAGGCACACAGATTGGCGGAGGAACCGGAGTTGACCAGCGACGCGCCACGCACGCCGAAGAAGCGCGCCAACTGGCGCTCAAACTGCGACGCAAAGCGGCCGGTGGTAAGCCAGCAATCCAGCGAGGCATCGATGAGGCTGCGCAGGTCGGAGGCGTCCAGCACCTTACCGGAAACCGGAACAGGCGATGTTCCGGGTTCGAAGGTCTTTCCTGCGAACTGCTGGTTGAAGAATTGTTCGGCCAGCGCGAGAATCTGCTCCCGAAGCGCGGTCGCGTTTTCACTCATAGCACTATGGTAGTTCGAAAAGAACAGCCTGACGGGATGAACCTTCTCGGCGGTATGGCCGAATTTGGCACCTGTGGGGTGGGATGAGTCCGGGTTGAAGGCAGAATGATGCCGTCACAAGGCTCGTTCTAGCCGATGTCCCCTAATCGATTCCCTTTGCAGCCGGTTTGTCCACCACAGCGATGGGCGCTGCTGCGGTGTGACTGTATTGAGCGAGCACCTCGATGATGCTGCGAAAAAGGGCTTCAGGCCCTTCGACTTTGCTGACGAAGCGATCTGCAAACGCGGCGTCCTCAGGGATCTCGTTTACACCGGAGACGAGAATGATGGGCAGCGAGGGCCGGCTGGTCCGCAGCTTTTTCGCCAGTTCTGTACCGACGATTCCGGGCATCATCTGATCGGTCAGGACGAGGTCGACGTGATGGCGATCGAGTAAATCGAGCGCCTCAGCGGCGGAGACGGCGGCGAGCACCGTGTAGCCCTGCTTGACCAGCACCATCTGGCGAAGCGTGCGCGGGATCTCCTCGTCATCCACACAAAGGATCACCACACCCGGGGCACTAGCCACGGCCGCTCCCTCTTCCCGCTGGCTCGGCAACTCTCAATGTTTCGACGGCGGCGTCCGCGGGATCGGCAGATCCAAGATCGGCGTAAGGCAGGAAAATCTGGAAGCAGGTAATGTTTCTGCCGGAATTACGCAGGCTCCTGAAGCGGATGCTTCCGCCGTATTTTTGAATGATGCCTTTACTGATCCACAGCCCCAGCCCGGTGCCCTTTGCGGATTTGGTGGTGAAGAACGGCTCGAACAGGTGCCGGGCATGTTCGGCATCGATGCCTACCCCGGTATCGCATACGCTGATCCAGGTGCCCGGCTGCCGTTCGCCCCGACGCGAGGCTGCGAACACATGCAGCCGGAGCTTGCCTCCGTCTGGCATAGCCTGCACCGCATTGCCGATGAGATTGAGGAAGACCTGCTTCAGTTCCACGGGAAATCCCTGGACCATGCCTGGAGTTCTGTAGCGCTTGTCGACAATGATCTTGTTGAACTCCATCCGGCGTAACTGCAACTCGAGGATGTCATCGAGCAGTTGCGCGATCGAGACCTCGACCGGATGTTTCGATTCGCGATAGAAGCCGAGCGTCTGGCGGGTGATGTGTGAGAGGCGCAGCATCTCCTCCTCGCCCATCCGCGCGTAGTGACGGGCCTCTTCGTCGAGCGAGGGATGATCGCGCAGCAGAAAAAAGGTGTTGCTGATGGCCTCGAGCGGATTGTTGATTTCGTGCGCAATGATGCCGGCGACGCGCCCCATGGCAGCCAACCGCTCGGCTTTTCGCAGGGCGTCTTCGGCCTGCAGCTGCGCAGTGATGTCGCGATTGATCTCGAGAACGGCATCGCCCTGCGCCTTGAGCGCCAGCCGGCTGGCCACTACCAGTTCGCGACCGTCGTGCGTGATCTGGACGAGGTTTCCTTCCCAACTGCCGGAGGTCGCCAGCGCTGCATCAATCTCCTCGTCCTGCGCGGGAAACCGGCTTTGCAGAATCTTGTGAATGGGTTTGCCAAGCACTTCCTCGCGGCGCCAGCCGTAGAGTTCCTCGGCCCCGGAGTTCCAGAACAGCAGTTGGCCTTCCAAGTCGCGGACGATGATGGCCTCAGTGGCAAGTTCCAGCAGGTCCGCTCGCTCCCGGAGTAGATCTTCTAACTGTTTGCGGCTGGTTACATCGAAGAAGGCCCCCACAGCACCGCGCACGGCGCCGGCGGGATCACGGAGCGGGCTGGCACTGGCAAGCAGATGGCTGCTTGATCCGTCCTTGTGACGAACTTCGATTTCCATGCTGCCCAGCTGCTCACCGCTTGCTGCAGCGCGCTGGAGTGGGAGATCGTGAGGAACCAGCTCCCTGCCATCCTGATAGAAGTGAACGGACTGCGCTTTCGCTCCTCTCCCATTCAGAGAGGTGTTCTCTCCTAGCTCGGCGCCCAACATCTGATTTAGGGCTGCATTCCCGGTAATGACGTCGCACGACGGATCCTGCGAAACAGCCACTCCCACCGGCAGCACCTGCATGATAGCTTCCAGTTCCGCGAGCCGCTGCTGGAGCTGGCTGTTCAGGTGCCGGATTTTTTCTTCCGCGGCGATCTGGTCGCTGATGTCAGTGCAGGTTCCGAACCAGCGCACAACGCTACCCTGCGAATCGCGCAGGGGCACCGCGCGCGCGATGAACCATTTGTATTTCCCGTCCTTGCCCTGGAGGGGGAAGGTATCTTCCCAGAACTCGCCGGCACTCCAGGCCTGCTCCAGGCGCTGCATGGTGCGGTTCACGTGATCAGGGTGCTGTACGCTGGTCCATCCCCAGCGTTCCGTGTCTTCCCTTCCCTCGCCGATGTAGTCGTACCAGCGCTGGTTGTACCAGAAGATGGAGCCCCGGGCGTCGGCCATCCAGGCGAGTTGCGGGATCGAGTTGGCGAGGGTCCTGAACTGCTCCTCACTCTGCCGCAGTTGCTCGGTGCGCTCTTCGACTCGCTGTTCGAGCTCACGGTTGAGCTGTTCGAGCTGGCGCGTCTTGCGATGCAATTCGACGAAGACACTCACCTTTGCGCGAAGCAGCTCAGGAACAATGGGGACCGAGATGTAGTCCACTGCGCCACTCTGATAGCCCTTGACGCGGTCGGGGTCGGAGAGGTGCACCGCGGAGATGAAGATGATCGCGGTTTTCTGGAAGCGCGGGTGGCGATGCATTAGATCCGCCAGCTCGAAGCCGTTGATCTCCGGCATGCTGACGTCCATCAGCACGACGGCGATATCGTTGCGGAGCAACTGCTCCATCGCCTGGCGAGCCGAGCGTGCCTTGATCAAATTTTCGCCTAGCTCACTCAGGATGGCTTCATAGCTGAGCAGTTTGCCCGGCTGGTCGTCCACCATGAGTATGTTGGCTCGATCGCGCTCGATCATGAACCCCTTCTTCTGCTGCCGAACTTACCACGTGCCAAGGTGCCGCGCAGTTCAGATGCCGAAACTAAAGTAAACACGTTAGCGATGCAGCCACATGCGGAGCGAGGAGAGTAACTGTTCCGTATTGACTGGTTTGGCAAGGTATTCCGATGCTCCCGCCTGCAGGCATTTTTCGCGGTCTCCCTTCATGGCTTTGGCCGTAAGCGCGATGATGGGCAACCGGCGGAACTGTGGATTTTCTCGGATGACTTGCATGGTCTCGTAGCCGTCCATCTCGGGCATCATGATGTCCATCAGTACGATTCCCAGATCGGGAGTGGACTCGATGGTCGCGATGGCTTCCCGGCCGGTGCCGGCCATCAGGACGCTCATGCCGCGGCGCTCGAGGACGCTGCTAAGCGCGAAGATATTCCGCACGTCGTCGTCCACCACCAGGACTTTCTTGCCCACCAGAGCTTCGTCGGAGCGGTGCAGCCGGTCCAGCATTTTCTGCTTTTCCGGAGGCAGGTCGCCGACCACGCGATGCAGAAACAGGGCGGTTTCGTCCAGCAGGCGCTCTGGCGACTCAACATCCTTCACGATGACGCTGCGGGCGAGCATGTGCAGCCGGGCGTCTTCTTCGGGCGAGAGATCCTTTCCGGTGAAGACCACCACCGGGAGCTCGTTTCCGCTGTCAGATTGGCTCAATTGCTCCAGCAGCTCGAAACCGGTCATGTCAGGCAGCCGGAGGTCGAGAACAACGCAATCGTAGCTTTGGTTTTCGACTGCAGCCAGAGCATCTCCGCCGGTGGAGACGACATCGACATCGATATCGTTGTAGTCCAGCAGCGCGCGGATGCTGAGCTGCTGGGCCGGCTCATCTTCCACCACCAGGAGGCGTTTGCGGCGGGGACGCGAGTACTCGCGGATACGGTCGATCGCCGCGACGAGGCCCTCAGGCGTAGTGGGCTTAGTGACGAAGGCGAAGGCTCCGTGCGATAGCCCGTGATGCCAATCCTCGTTCATGGTCAACATCTGCACCGGAATGTGACGGGTCGCAGGATCCTGCTTGAGATGGTTGAGCACGGTCCAGCCGAGCATGTCCGGCAAGGAGACATCGAGCGACACGGCCGTGGGATGGAACTCCCGCGCAAGCACGAGCGCTTCCGTTCCACGGGCGGCCACAAGCACCTTGAAGCCCTTGTCGCGTGAGAGATCGCACAGGATGCGCGCGTAGTGAAGATCATCCTCAACGATCAAGAGGATCGCGTCCCCAGGCTGGAGATTATTGCGATCGTCTTCGATCGTCTCGCCGGTGACTTCGGGCAAGGTGAACGCCGCCGCCGGGTGGCTCAGCAACGGGGCGTGACGCAGGTCGCCTGTACTAGTGCCGCCGCTGGTGGCAGGGCCAACGTAGGTCTGCGGTAGATAGAGCGTAAAGCTGCTGCCCGCGCCTGGCGTGCTGCGCAATTGGATTTCGCCGCCGAGCAGGCTGGCCAGCTCGCGGCTGATGGCGAGGCCGAGACCGGTGCCGCCGTACTTGCGGCTGGTACCGGCATCCGCCTGCTGGAACGCTTCGAAAATGATTCTCTGTTTATCTGCAGGAATACCGATACCGGTATCGGAGACCTCAAACGCCACCACGCTTGCAGCGTTGCCGAGGATGGGATGATGGGCCGTCCAGCCGCGGGTGACAGGTGCGACGGAGAGCCGCACGCCACCGTGCTCGGTGAATTTGAAAGCGTTGGAGAGCAAGTTCTTCAGAACCTGCTGCAAACGCTTGGAATCCGTGACGAGACTGCGCGCGAGATGTGAATCGGCATCGACTTCGAAGGCGAGCTTGCGACTCTCCGCCTCGTGACGGAAGGGGCGCGCCACCATGTCGATGAGGCTGTCGAAGAAGACCTCGTCAGCCTCCACCGAGACGGTGCCAGACTCGATTTTGGAGAGATCGAGGATGTCGCTGATGAGAGTCAAAAGATCCGTGCCCGCGCCGTGAATGGTGCGGGCGAACTCAACCTGTTTCGCGGTGAGATTGCTGTCCGGGTTGTCGGCGAGCTGCTGGCCGAGCACCAGGATGCTGTTGAGCGGAGTGCGCAGCTCGTGCGACATGTTGGCCAGAAATTCGGATTTGTATTTCGAGGTAAGGGCGAGCTCCTTGGCTTGCTCCTCCAGCGCTCCGCGGGCTTGCTCGATCTCGCGGTTTTTGCGCTCGACTTCGGCATTCTGCTCGGCGAGCTGCTGGGCTTTCTGGGCAAGCTGCTCGTTGGTCTGCTGCAACTCTTTCTGTTGCGTCTGCAGCTCCACCGCGAGCTGCTGCGATTGCTTGAGCAGGCCTTCGGTTTGCATCGTGGCTTCAATGCTGTTGAGGACAATGCCGATGCTGGAGGTGAGCTGCTCCAGAAATGCCAGGTGAGAGGCAGTGAACTCGCTGAGACTGGCGAGCTCGATGACAGCCTTCACGCGGTCCTCAAAAAGTACAGGAAGCACAATCACGCTGCGCGGCACCGATTCGAAGAGGCCGGAGCGGACCGGCGCGGCGTGCGGCGGCAAATTGGAGACCAGCATCCGGCGCTTATCGAGCGCACACTGTCCTATCAACCCTTCGCCAAGCTTGATGCTTTGCAGATGACCGTCCTCAGTGTTGGCGAAGGCCGAGAGCAGGGTCATGCTGCCTGGCTCTTCCGTCCCCATCTGATAGAGCACTCCCTGCTGCGCATTCACCAGCGGAGCGAGCTCGGAGAGCAACATGCGGCCGACGGTGGTGAGGTCGCGCTGGCCTTGGAGCATTCCGGTAAAGCGGGCGAGGTTGGTCTTGAGCCAGTCCTGCTCGGTGTTGCGGTCCGTGGTCAACCGCAGGTTGTCAATCATGGTGTTGATGTTGTCTTTGAGCTCGGCGACTTCCCCGCTGGCATCCACCTGAATGGAGCGCGTCAGATCGCCTTTCGTAACAGCCGTGGCTACTTCGGCGATCGCACGCACCTGGTTGGTCAGGTTGTCGGCGAGCAGGTTCACGTTGCCGGTGAGGTCCTTCCAGGTACCCGACGCGCCAGGCACGTTTGCCTGGCCGCCGAGCCGGCCTTCTACACCGACCTCGCGGGCCACCGTGGTGACCTGATCGGCAAAGGTGGCGAGCGTACCCGTCATGTTGTTGATGGTCTCGGCCAGCGCCGCCACTTCGCCCTTGGCATTCACCGTGAGCTTTTGCGTCAGCTCGCCGTTGGCTACGGCGGTGACCACCTTCACGATGCCGCGCACCTGTTCGGTGAGGTTGGCGGCCATGACGTTGACCTTGTCGGTGAGGTCTTTCCATGTTCCGGCAACGTCAGGCACCTGCGCCTGACCGCCCAGTTTGCCTTCCGTACCGACTTCGCGGGCCACGCGCGTGACTTCGGCGGCGAAGGCGTTGAGCTGGTCCACCATGGTGTTGATCGTGTTTTTGAGCTCGAGAATTTCTCCCTTTACATCCACCGTGATCTTGCGCGAGAGGTCGCCGCGGGCCACAGCAGTCGTCACTTCGGCGATGTTGCGGACTTGCGCAGTCAGGTTGCCGGCCATGAAGTTGACCGAATCGGTAAGGTCCTTCCAGGTGCCGGCGACGCCAGGCACATTCGCCTGACCGCCGAGTCTGCCTTCCGTACCGACCTCGCGCGCCACACGCGTCACTTCGCCGGCGAATGCGTTGAGCTGATCGACCATCGTGTTAATGGTCTCTTTGAGCAGCAGGATTTCGCCGCGCACATCGACCGTGATCTTGCGGGAGAGATCGCCGTTTGCGATGGCGGTGGAGACCTCGGCGATGTTGCGGACCTGGCCGGTGAGGTTGCTGGCCATGAAGTTGACGTTATCGGTGAGGTCCTTCCAGGTTCCCGCAACACCGGGCACCTGCGCCTGGCCGCCGAGTTTGCCGTCCGTACCGACCTCACGCGCCACGCGCGTTACCTCGCCGGCGAAGGAGCGGAGCTGATCCACCATGGTGTTCAGCGTCTCTTTGAGCTGCAGGATCTCGCCGCGCACGTCGACCGTGATCTTGCGCGAGAGATCGCCGCGAGCCACGGCTGTAGCGACTTCGGCGATGTTGCGGACCTGGGCAGTGAGGTTGCCGGCCATGAAGTTGACGTTGTCGGTTAAGTCCTTCCAGGTGCCGGCCACACCGGGCACGACTGCCTGGCCGCCCAATCTGCCCTCGGTACCGACCTCGCGTGCGACGCGCGTGACCTCGCCCGCGAAGCCATTGAGCTGATCCACCATGGTGTTGATGGTGTTTTTCAGCTCGAGAATCTCGCCTTTCACATCGACCGTGATCTTGCGGGAGAGATCGCCGCGAGCCACGGCCGTGGTCACCTCGGCGATGTTGCGCACCTGGCCAGTCAGATTGCCGGCCATCGAGTTGACGGAGTCGGTGAGGTCCTTCCATGTGCCAGCGACGCCGGGCACCTGCGCCTGGCCACCGAGTCTGCCTTCCGTGCCGACATCGCGGGCCACGCGCGTGACTTCACCGGCGAGGCGGTTGAGCTGATCGACCATCGTGTTCAGCGATTCTTTGAG
>JBJMGC010000187.1:0-5673 GCA_045808105.1 Acidobacteriaceae bacterium
CAGAAATGCTTCCACCGTCTCCTTGCTTGGCGACGCCGCGGTAAAGTTTTTTGGATCAGGCGGCGGCATTGGCGGCAGTGGCGCCGCTGCACTGGGTTGCGCGGGAGCCGCACTCTGGGCCGGCGCCGCCTCAGGAGCCTCCGGCGGATTCGCCTGCGCTACCATCGGAATCGTCACCGCAGAAGTTACACATAACAGTGCTGCCAACAGGCCCTCGCGCGCAAATCTACCCATCGAGTTCTCTCCAAGTTCTCTCTAAGAACCGCCACAAACTTAAACCTGTACTTTGACTGCGATCGGGAACCGCCGCCCGTTGCCAAAAGACTTGGCTGTGACCTTCAACACCGGCGCCGCCTGCTGCCGTTTGTACTCGCTGTGCTCAACCAACTTCACAACCTTCTGCACCAGCGCAAGGTCCAGCCCTTGCTGGTCCGCAATCGCCTGCATCGGCATATACCGCTCCACGTATGCCTCCACCAGCGGGTCCAGGACCTCGTAAGGCGGCAGCGAATCCGTATCCAGCTGCCCCGGGCGCAATTCCGCCGAAGGCGCCTTCTCCAGAATCTCTCGCGGAATCACCTCGCGCTCGCGGTTCACATAGTGCGCCAGCGCATACACCCGCGTCTTCACTAGATCGCCAATTACCGCCAGCGCGCCCACCATATCCCCGTACAGCGTGCAGTAGCCGACGGCCATTTCGGATTTGTTTCCTGTTGTCAGCACCAGCGCGCCGAGCTTGTTCGAAAGCGCCATCAGCAGCGTTCCACGGATGCGCGACTGAATGTTCTCCTCTGTCAGGTCCGGCGCACGCCCGGCAAACAGCGGCGCCAGCGAATCGGTGAACTGGCTGAAGATGCCATCGATGCGGATCGTCTCGTACGCAATCCCCAGATTGCTCGCAAGCTCGCGGCTGTCGTCGATCGATCCCTGCGATGAGTACGGACTCGGCATTCCCACGCCGATTACGTTTTCTTTTCCCAGCGCGTCGACCGCGATCGTCGCCACCAGTGCTGAATCGATGCCGCCGCTCAACCCGATCAGCGCCTGCTTGAAGCCGCACTTACGAATGTAGTCGCGCGTCCCCATCACCAGCGCTGCATACGTCGCCGCATCGTCGCCTTCTACTGTGCGATTCAGATCCCCCGCACCCGCGGCGGTATCCACCATCACCAGATCTTCGGCAAACGAGCGCCCCTGCGCGATCACCGCACCGTGGGCATTCAAAGCCAGGCTGGTGCCATCGAAGATCAGGCTATCGTTTCCGCCTGTCTGATTCACCATCAGGATCGGCAGCTTGTGATGCCGTGCCGCGGCGGCCAGCATCTCCGCGCGTTGCTCGCGCTTTCCCTGCCAGAATGGCGAGGATGAGATGTTCAGGATCAGCGTGGCACCCTGCCTTACCTGCTCCTCTACCGGATCGACCTTGTACAGCCGCTGCTTCCAGTAGCCCTTGTCGTTCCACGCGTCTTCACAGATCGTCAGCGCCACCAGCTCATTGCCGATCTTTACCACTTGCTGGCACTCGGCCGGCGCAAAGTATCGCTGCTCGTCGAAGACGTCGTAGAACGGCAGCAGCATCTTGCGTTGGGTAAAGGTGATCTCGCCTCGCTGCATCAGCACGGCCGCGTTGCTCACGCGCTTGCCGGCACCCGGCGGCGAAGGTACCAGCGTGCCGCAGATAACAGAGATCGCCTTACCCGCCGTAGCCTCGCGCGCAATCTCTGCCGCTGCTTCGCCCGCCAGCTTCACGAATGAGGGTTTCTCTATGAAATCGCCCGTCGGATAGCCGCAGATGCACAGCTCGGGAAAGACCACCAGGTCTGCGCCTCGCTTCTCCGCCTCGCGTACATTCTGCAGAATCCGTGCTGTGTTCCCTCGAAAATCCGCGACCGTCGGATCAATCTGCGCCAGCGCAATCTTCACATATTCAGTGTATCGGAGAACGCAACGCAGAAGAGGCCAGCCGCGAAGGCTGACCTCTTCCAGGGAGAAACCCAAATCTGTAAAACCGTCGGACTTCGAATCATAGGGTTCGAATCACAGACGCGTGATCTCGAACGTACTCGAAGCAGCTACGCTCCGGTCCCCGCTATAACAACGCCGACCGTGCGAATCAGGATCTTGATATCCAGCCACAAGCTCCAGTTCTCGATGTACGCCGTGTCCAGCGAGATGTAGCTGTCGAACGACGGATCCTGCCGCGCCTGCACCTGCCACAGACCGGTCACGCCCGGCGTCACATCCAGCCGTCGCAGATGGTTCAGCTCGTAGCGCTTCACTTCGCTGGCAATCGGCGGCCGCGGTCCTACCAGGCTCATGTCGCCGCGCAGCACATTGAACAACTGCGGCAACTCGTCCAACGAATACTTGCGCAGGAACCGCCCCACGCGCGTGATGCGTGGATCGTTCGTGATCTTGAACAGCACGGAGTCGCGCTCGTTCATGTGCAGGACCTCTGCCCGGCGCCTCTCCGCATCGGGCACCATGGTGCGGAACTTCAGGCAACCGAAGACCCGGCCCTTCTTGCCGATCCGTTCCGACCGATAGAAGATCGGTCCGGGAGTATCCATGTGCACGGCGATAGAGATCGCCAGCAGCACCGGCGCCAATGCCACCAGCGCGACGCTCGAAAGCGCGATGTCCAGCAGGCGCTTCATCACCATCCCCACCACCGGCACTTCGCCGCGATGCAAGGGGATAGTTGGAAACTGTCCGATGTATTCAATGGGACTGTTCCACGCCAATCCGTCATACAGGTCAGGCACCACGCGGATGTCGACGCTCGCCTCGCGTGCCTGCTGCACCAGACGCTTTACGAGTGAACGCTCGCACGGCGCTGCCATAAAGATCTCGTCCACAAAATGCTTGCGCGCGAGATCGAGAACTTCGTCGATCGTCCCCAGAACGTCCGCGCTTGCAGCCGCTGCATCTGGGTCATGTCCCGGAAGATGCACGAAACCTTTGAAGGTGTATCCGAGGTGCCGAATGCTTTCGATGTGATGCCGCAGCGCCTGGCTCACGCGCCCGGTGCCGACGATGAGAATATTGCGCGTCTCCATGCCCCGGTTGTAGCGGCGGTACACAATCGCGCGCGATACCAGTCGCCGTGCGCACAGCAGCACCGCGGTGAAGAAAATGGTCAACAGCACGACGGCGCGCGAGATCACCTCGCCGCGCGAGAGATACAGTGCACCCGATAGCAGCAGTCCGGCAGTGCAGCAAGCCTGGATGGTCAGCCGCTGATCGTGCAACGTGTTCCGCAATTGGATGGGCGCATAGAGATGCAGGCGCCGGCTGACCAGGATCAACGCCAGCGTGAACCAGCAGAGATAGAACAGCGACAGCCATGGACTGCTGCTGAGCATCGATTGTGTCTGGAGGACGGAGTCGTCCGTAATGAAATCTCCCAGGCGAACGCGCACCGCCAGAGCTGCTGCCAACATCACGCACAGGGTGTCGCTTAGCACCCACAGCAGAGCTACTCGGGCCGAATGGGACCATATGTTGGCCCGGCCCGCTGGAACTGGTCTGGTTCCGACTGATTGGAACCGCTCTGCACTCTGCAGGCGAGGGACAAACTCAGGGGTGCTCATCGGGGGGACCTGGCTACTCCTGTTAATCGACTACGCATAGGGGAATGACAAATACGATGCAGTCTGGCCGCAAAGGGATTGCATGCTGCACCAGATGAGATACACACTTCCGGTAACGCGTTCAGAACACTGGCGAAAGTTTTTCTTTCTACCGCGATCTGCACGCCCTGTTTCACTTCTCACGCTCCGTGTTCGCCCGTGCATGCGTGGTGATGTGCTTGCAAAGGCTGCGCCAGGAGTCCGCGCGCATACCGCTTCAACAAGCAAAGTTTAGCATTCTGTTTTCGAACGGACTATGAACAATGAGCCGATTCTAGGCCACTCGATCGCGCAATTTGTGCCCGAATAGCCACGCAAAAATCACCAGATTGTCAAAGTTGATTCGCGCCGTCCATCTGCAAGGCCCCGTGACTTCACCATCACACCGCTTCTCGCAGTGTGCAACTCTTTCCTTGCAGATTTCCACACCGCCTGATGACACTTCTGAGTCATTGCGCAAGAGCGAAAGTTACACATTGGGCAGAACGAGCGAATCTAGCTCCAGAAACTGTCGCAGAATTTCATCATTGCTCCGCTTCATTTCATCCATCGTTCCGAAGAAGAGCACCTTGCCCTGATGAAGGAAGACCACGTGGTCGGCAAGCCGCTCCGCAAATCGCATGTCGTGTGTCACTACGATGCTGGTCAGCAGCAGCTGTGTCTTCAGCTTTTGGATCAGGTCTCCCAGCAAGCGGCCGATCAGCGGATCGACCATCGTTGTGGGTTCGTCATAAAGAATCGCCTGCGGCTGCGACGCCATCGCGCGCGCTATCGCCACCGAACGCTTCATTCCGGTCGATAGATCGGAAGGCAGCAGGTCGGTCATGCCCGTCACGCCCACCATCTCCAGCAGGCCGTTGACGATCTTCTGGATCTGATCTTCTTCCAGCTCTTTCCGCTCACGCAGTGGAAACGCAACGTTCTCTCCCACGCTCAGCGAATCGAAAAGCGCTCCGCTCTGGAAGACCATCGTGACCTTCTTGCGAACCTCTTCCATCTGCTGATCGTTGAAGCGGGTAATGTCCTCGCCTCCAACCAGGATGCGACCCTTATCCGGCTTCAGAAAACCCATGATCTGTTGCAGCGATACCGATTTGCCCACGCCGGAACGGCCCAGGATGCACAGCGTCTCCCCGGTCAGCACCTCGAAACTCACATCATCCAGCACGTGAACATCGCCAAACGATTTCGATACGTGATCGAAAACAATGTACGGCTCCGGCCGCTTCGCCCCAGCCTGCGGTTGAGCGCCGTTCTCCTGTGACTCGCGTACAGCTTCGCTAATCAGCTCCGGCGGAATCTGCAGCGGCGTCTCATCCTCGGGCGGCAGCGGAACCTCGGTTCCATCCCGTGGCTCGGCATTCCGCAGCAGCGTCTCCTCCGCCGGACTTTCGCCCGTGCTCTCACCAGAGGACGAGTCTTGCTCGCTCGCGGACTCCCCGTCATCTCTGGGTTCGTCGTCGTCCATTCTCATAGGATAGGGCGTGAAGCAAGCAATCTCTCCGCGATCGTCAGATCCTCCGGAGTATTGCAATTCATGAACTGCCAGTGGGTGGCAATTGTCGAGCGCCACGCACCCGTCGCCGCCGCGCGCTCGGCGTCGAAGTGGTCTTCTACCAGGCCGCCTGCCGCTGCGCGTTCCATCGCGTGCATCACCTTGTAATCACCCGTCGTCAGCGATTCCCTCACATCCGCAAGCAGCTCGCGGCGGTACACCGCGCACAGCGGTTGCGGCTCACCCAGCACCCGCGGGATGGTGGCCGCCGCATCAGTAGTCGAGGCCCGCCGCAGCATCCATTCCAGAAACTCCGTCTCGGCCAGCGGCAGATCCACGCCCAGCATCAGCACCAGAGCGGCCTCGCTCGTCGCAAGCGCTGTCTCCATCCCGCTCAGTGGCCCACACTCCGGATGCGCATCGCGCATGACCTCAGCAGCAACATTCGCCACCGGCGCACGCAACCCCGCCACTCGAGCGCGCAGGCCCAACGCGCGCAGCTTGCTCAGCATGTGCTCCAGCAGCGGACGTCCGGCAAGCGCCACC
>JBJMGC010000188.1:0-21966 GCA_045808105.1 Acidobacteriaceae bacterium
ATGCCGGGCGGCGGAGCGGAGATCTTTTCCGATCGCGTGCGCCACATCATCTGCGATCACAAGATTGACGGCGGGGAGTGGCTGGAGACAGCGCGCGCGGCGCACAAGCTGGGATTGCGCTCGAACGCGACCATGTTGTACGGGCATGTAGAGAACGATGAAGACCGCGTGGACCACATGCTGCGCCTGCGCGAGGTGCAGGATGATACCGGCGGCTTCCAGACGTTCATTCCGCTCGCGTTTCATCCCGACAACACACCACTGCAGCATCTGCCTCGCACCACCGGGCTGACCGACCTGCGGCAGATCGCGGTGGGCCGTTTGTTGCTGGATAACTTTGCGCACATCAAGGCGTATTGGCAGATGATGACGGCGGGCATCGCGCAGGTCGCGCTGCGCTTCGGGGCCGACGATATCGATGGCACGGTGATTGAAGAGAAGATCTACCACGACGCAGGCGCGAGCACACCGCAGGGCATGCGGCGCAGCGACCTGATCCGGCTCATTCGCGAGGCCGGCCGCGAGCCGTTTGAGCGCGACACTCTGTATCGCCCAGTCATCCGCACGGAAGAGAGCTTCACGGTCGCCGTTTAGCCTTCCCTGCAAGCACAAAAAAATCGTGTTGCCGGAAGGCGGCATCCTGGCGAACCGGCACAATCGTAGTAACGCGCACTGCGGGACTGGTTCCGGCCTGATGGTTTGCGAGCGCTAGTATTTTTGTACGTCTACGTAGAACAGGTCCGTTGCTACCTGGAACTGATCTTTCGCCAGCGACGTTTTCATCGTCTGCCAATTGAGCGTGGGCTCGATGCGCTGCCAGTGGTCCGGTTGCCCGACCAGGACGGGCATGGAGAAGCCGGGCTCATCGGCGCGCCACTTGTAGGACACGGTGCCTTCGGATGGGCCGAATAGCAGCTCGAGCGTCGGGATGTCCGGGTGGCGCAGGTATTGGTTGAAGATCGGGGTGAGGTCCTGTCCCGTCTCGCGATTGAACCAGGTCACCACATCTTCGGTCATGATGTTGCGGTACTTGAACTGCTGATAGAAGTTGTAGAGCAGCGGCCACCAGCGGTTGTCATCGTTGATGACGGAGCGCAGCGTGTTCAGCATGAGCGCGCCTTTGAAGTACTGGTCTTCCGGCGGATCGCCATTGATGCCGCGCTCGGTGACGATCGGCCGCTGATTTTTGATCTTGGGCTTGAGGCCGTTCAGGTATTTGATCGCGTCATCGTGGCCCCACCGGTATTCCACGTACAGACCTTCGAGATAAGTGGTCCAGCCTTCATGGATCCACATGTCGGAGCGATCGGCTGCGGTGACACTGTTGCCAAACCACTCATGGCCGCTCTCGTGGATGATGATGAAGTCGAAGCGCAGACTGATGCCGACGCTGGCCCAATCGCGTTCGAGATAGCCGTTCTTGAAGCGGTTGCCGTAGGTCACGGCGCTTTGGTGTTCCATGCCTGAGTAGGGCACCTCGATCAATTTGTAACCGTCTTTAGGAAATGGATAAGGGCCAAAGTAATGCTGGTATGCCTCCAGCATTTCTTCTGCCTGAGAGAACTGCTGCTTTGCCTTGTCCAGATCGCTGGGGAGCGCGTAGTAGTCGAGCGTCAGGTCGCCGAGCTTGTCGCTGAAGTGCTGATAGTTGCCGATGTTGAGCGAGACATCGTAGTTGTTGATGGGGTAGTGGACCATCCAGTCCCAGCGCGTGTAACCGTCGCCGAGATCGGTCTTGCCCATGAATCGTCCATTCGAGACATCGACGAGATTGTTGGGAACGGCGACGCTGATCTCCATCTCTTCGACCTCGTCGCGCCACTGGTCCTTATTAGGCCACCAGATGCTTGCACCGTCGTCTTCGCAGGAGGTGAAGATCCAGGGCTTGCCGGCGGGGTCTTTGCCGAAGGTGAAGCCGCCGAACCGCCCGGTGGTGAGCGGACGACCGGAGTAGTAGAAGTCGATCGAGTATTCCTGGCCGGTCTTCAGCACTTCAGGGAAATCGATGAAGACGGCGCCGAAGTCGCGCTCATATTTCAATTCGGTGGTGCCGAGCAGGATCCTGTCGATCTTCAGCGCATCGTTGAGATCGAGCTGAATACGATTTCCGTCCTCAAGCATGCGGAAGCGGATGGTGTTCTTGCCGCTGACGATCTGCTTATCCGGATCGACGCGGATATCGAGATGGTAGGAGAGCAGATCGTTATTCGCGCGATAGGGGCCGTAGGCTCCGCGCAGCATGGCGGCGCGGGTGTTGGGCAGAATGGCAGGCTGCGGATGCGGCGTGTACTGGGAGCCTACTTCGGATTTCGCTGTCGGAGGCTTTGCCGCTGTGTTTGTCTGGGCGGGAGACACGATGGAGGCAGAGAGCAGCGCGAGAGAAACGGGAAGCAAGCACCGGCCAAGGAAAAACATGGCATTAAGCGTAACCGATGGGGAGAAGATAGACGCAACGGCTAGATCACCGGCAGGCTACTCGTCCCTCGTCATGGACTAGGCAGCGCGCGCGAGCCAGCTTTTCATCGTGTTCGCGTCTACCAGACCGGCCTGCTGGAATTGAAGGCTGCCGCGAGCGAAAACGGCGAAATTCGGGATGCCCTGCACGTTGTACCGTGAAGCGAGTTCCGGAAATTTCTCGGTGTCCACTTTCAGCACGACGGCCTTGCCTGCCAGGTCTCGCGCGACTTGCGCGACGTGCGGCGCCGCCATCCGGCACGGACCGCACCATTCCGCCCAGAAATCAACCAGGACGGGAACTTTGCTGCCGCGAACAATTTCGTCGAACTCCTCGGTGTTCACTGGCACGGGCTCGGCAACTGCAGATAACGGTGCTTTGCAGGCGCCGCATCGTCCTATATCGGCGAGGCGATTGCCGGGAATGCGATTCGGCTTTCCGCAGGATGGGCAATTTCTGATCATGGCCATAACGAAGTTCTTTCTTCAGTGCCGCGTCAACAGTATCCCGCCGCCGCGCGCTCGATAAACTCAGTCGGTGCCGAGGGCGAGCGGGGTGCCGGCGATCTGGCTTGTAGCTTCCATTTCCTGATCTCTGTATTGGAGGCGGTAGAGCTTCCAATAGATGCCGCGCTGCGCGAGGAGCTGCTGATGCGGGCCGTGCTCGCGTAGCTGGCCCTTGTGCATGACGAGAATGGTGTCTGCGCGCTGCACGGTGGAGAGGCGATGCGCGATGACCACCGAGGTGCGTCCGGTGACCATGCGGTCGAGGGCGGTGCGCACGCGTATCTCGGTATCAGTGTCGACCGAGGAGGTGGCCTCGTCGAGGATGAGGATGCGGGGGCGGTGCGCGAGGGCGCGCGCAAAGTTGATGAGCTGCTTCTGGCCGGTGGAGAGGCCGGCTCCGCGCTCGCGCAGCGACTCGTTGAAGCCGTGCGGAAGGCTACGGATGAAGTCGCCGACATTCACTTCGTCGGCGGCGCGCTGCATGTCTTCGTCGGTGATGAACTTGGTCCCGAGGCGGATGTTCTCCGCGATGGTGCCGGTGAAGAGGAAGGGGTCCTGCAGCACGACGCCGAAGTGCTGACGGAGGGCGGTGAGCTCGTGCTGGCGTACGTCGATGCCGTCGATGAGCACCTGGCCGCGCTGCACATCGTAGAAGCGCATCATGAGCGAGATGATGGTGGTTTTGCCGGCGCCGGTGTGGCCGACGATCGCCGCGGTCTCGTTGGGCTCGATGGTGAAAGAGACGCCGCGGAGGATCCACTCAACGCCGATGGCTTCGAGGTCTTCCCGGGATGCAGTGGCGATGGTGGCGAGCTGTTCCGGGGTGAGGCGCTCGTAGGTGAACCAGACGTCACGGAACTCGATGCGGCCGGCCCGCGGGCTGGGCACGGGATTGGCAGGCGGGGTGATTTCAGTCGGCGTGTCGAGGAGCTTGAAGACGCGCTCGCTCGCAGCCATGGCCGCCTGCAGGATGTTGTATTTGTCGGAGAGGTCCTGGATGGGGCGGAAGAAGCGCCATGCGTACTGAATGAAGGCGACGAGGACGCCGATGGTGACAGTGCCACGCAGGACGCCGCGGCCGCCCAACCATATAACGAGCGCGATGGCGATGGAGGAGAGCAGCTCGACCGCGGGGTAGTAGAGGGCGTAGGCCAGGATCGCGTCTTTGAAAGCGACCAGGTGTGTCTTGTTGACGGCTTCAAATTCGGTGTAGGCGCGCTGCTCGCGGCCAAAGAGCTGCACGACACTCATACCGGTGACGTGCTCCTGGGTGAAGGCGTTGATGCGCGCGATGGCGGTGCGGATGCGGCGGTAGGAGTCGCGCACGCTGGTGCGGAACATGCGCGTGATGAGAACGATGACGGGCAGAACAGCGAAGGCGATGAGGGCGAGCCACCAGCTCATGCGCAGCATGACGAGCACAATGCCGAGCAGGACGAAGACATC
Source organism: Acidobacteriaceae bacterium (assembly GCA_045808105.1). Lineage (GTDB taxonomy): Bacteria > Acidobacteriota > Terriglobia > Terriglobales > Acidobacteriaceae > KBS-83. Next base: position 4,408 of record JBJMGC010000188.1, read on the forward strand.
CTCAAAAATGGCGAAGACGCCGGAGGTGAACATTTCGTTCAGGGCGTCGACGTCCGAAGTGAGGCGGGTGACGAGGCGGCCGACGGGATTGCGGTCGAAGAAGGCGACGTGCATGCGCTGCAGATGGCGGAAGATCTGCGAGCGCATGTCGTACATGATCTTCTGGCCGGTCCACTGCATGAGGTAAGTCTGGGCGAACTCGAGCACGTAGGAGAAGCAGAGCGCACCGACGTAGATGAGAGCGACCTGGGTGATGCCGGTGGCCGCTGAGTCGCTGAGATGCCGGCCGAGCCAGGTGGCCTTGCCGGTCGGGTCATGCGTCATGTAGCGATCGACGGCGACTTTGGTGAGATAGGGGCCGAGGATGTCCGCAAGAGCCTTGAGGACGATGGCGACGAGCGAGATGCCAGCCTGCCACTTGTAGGGGCGCAAATACTTGAGCAGACGGCCCATCAGCCGGCTGTCATACGCCTTGCCAATGACATCTTCTTCGTGAGCCGCGGGCTTGGCGTCCGGCTTTTTCTCCGGATGCTGTTGCTCAGTATCTTGGGACCTGGCTTCGGACATGCCTTCCTTCGCTCTCTATTTTAGAGGGCTGTCACAATAGATGAATGGGCGAGACGCTTGGCCTCTATATCTCGGTGCCTTTCTGCCGGGCGAAGTGCACGTACTGCAACTTCGCCTCCGGGGTGTTCCCGGCGAGCGAGCATGGGCGCTATGTGGCGCGGCTATGCGGGGAACTGCAGGGCGCCCACGAGCGCGCGAGGCGTGAGGGCTGGCTGCTGCCGGAGCGGGTGGGGAGCGTTTACCTTGGCGGCGGGACTCCAAGCACGCTGGAGCCGGAGCGGCTGCGGGAGATCTTCGCGGCTATTCACGGAGCTTTCGTGATTGAGCCTGATGCGGAGGTCACGGTGGAGTGCGCGCCGGGGCAAATCCATACGGGATTTCTTCAAGCAATGGTTGAAGTATCGGCTACTCGGGTGAGCCTGGGTGTGCAGTCGCTGGTGGATGCGGAGGCTGCGGCTACGGGCCGCATGCACACACGGGCCATCGTCGAGGAAGATGTGCGGCGGCTGCGGGATGCCGGATTGGCGGTGAACGTGGATCTGATTGCCGGGCTGCCTGGCCAGACGATGGCGAGTTGGAGGGAATCGCTGGAGGCGGTGTGCGGAATCAGCGCGGAGCACGCGAGTCTATACATGCTGGAAGTGGACGAGGACTCACGGCTGGGACGGGAGCTGATCGGCGGTGGCGCGCGTTATGGCGCCGGGCTGGTGCCGGTGGACGATGTCGTTGCCGCGATGTATGAGGCGGGGTGCGAGCGGCTGGAGCGTGCGGGACTGCGGCAGTATGAGATTTCAAACTTCGCACGACCGGGCGCGGAGTCGCGGCACAACCTGCGCTATTGGCGTCGTGAGCCGTACCTGGGTGTGGGGCTGGATGCGCACTCGATGCTGCGACATGATGATGGCGGGGTGTTGCGTTTCGGCAATGTGGACGATCTCGCCGGCTATCTTGCGGGTGAGATTGAAAGTGACGTTGAGCGCGTGGATCGCACGGCAGAGGTGGAAGAGGCGTGGTTCCTGGGATTGCGGTTGGTGGAAGGTGTGTCGCTGGCGGCGCTTCGAAGCGAATTTCGCGCGGAGGCGATTGCGGCGTTCGATGATGTGGTTGTCAAGCTGATTTCGGATGAGCTGCTGTTGCGTGACGGTGAGCGCGTCATGCTGACTACTCGGGGGCGCATGTTGTCCAACGAAGTCTTCGAGCGATTTCTTGGTGTTACTTCACCGGAGCAGGCGGGGCTGGCGCTGTCGACGCCGTGACGCGCGTGTCGGGTTGTGGCGGCGACGCATCGAGCAGGCGGCGAATGTAAGTCTCTACGGTCTCGCGCTCGCCGAGCCCGATGGTGGCGATGCGGATGGTTCCGGCGCGATCGACGTAGTAGGACATGGGCAGATAGTCGCAACAGCCGTAATTGGAATAGGTCCGACGATCGCCGTAAAGGACCGGATAATTCAGGTTCATCTTTTTCGCGAAGCTCGGGACCTTGGGCAGGTCTTCGGGGTAGTCCTTGTCGATGCCGAGGACGGTGAAGCCCCGCGCCGCATATTTCTGCTGGAGGGTGATGAACCAGGGCATCTCGACCTGGCAGGGCGCGCACCAGGTTGCCCAGAAGTTGATGAGCACGGCTTTGCCGCGATAGTCGGCGAGCGAAACGGGACGGCCTGAGAGATCGCGGAGCTTGAAATTAGGTGCGGGCTTGTTGAGAAGTGGTGACGTGACGGCGTCGACCTCTGCCATGGAAGCTTCGGTGTTTGCGGGTAGGGACGACAGAGCGGTCGCGCGTCGCACGGAACGATGCTGATAGCCCGACCACACGACGAGCGCGCACCAGCAGAAAACAACGGCGAGGACGAGGATGCGTCGCGAGATCAGGGAAATTGCCATCAGGGAACTTGGGAGAGAGACAGCGTATTGCCATCGGGGTCTTTGAACCAGGCGACCTTCGCACCGCCGGGCGCGGTCCAGATGCCGAGCTCGTCCTGCGGTCCCATGTAGTCGTAGCGCTCGAATGTGACACCGCGCGCGGACAGCTCGCGGACGGTGTGCTCGATGTTCGAACACTCCCACCCGAGAATCGTGAATGGGGCTGGCGTGAACGAGCCGGTGCGAGCGACGCGGATCAGGTTGGCGCCGGACTGGAAGACGATGGCGAACTGGTCATCGGAGATGCAGCGCAAGCCGACTTTGGTTTCGTAGAAGGCGCGTGCGGTGTCGCCATCGCGCGTGGGAATGAAGCCTATCAGAGTGCCGAGTTTCGGCATGTCGTTTCTCCTGCTCCTGCATCCTAGAGCATTTTCCCTTATGCGTGAGCCGCCGCGATTATATCGGTGTGGTCTTTCCTGAATCGACCGCGCGTCGATGAACTCGCGGGGGTTTACGGTTTCGCCGGTTGATAGCTGAGGATTGCGTTGGTGAGGAGCGCGTAGCTGCCGATGGTTTCGCCGCGGTAGAGCGGGTTGTTGGCAAAGAGGAGTGAGGTTCCGCTGCCGAGGTGTGCGGCGACTACGGTGGCGTGCTCAGCAAGTGCTTCGCCATGGTCGAGAAGGCCGGCGACCAGCAGGTCCTTCGTATCGGCGTAGCGAAGCAATACCTGCGGGCGGTCCTGCTCCGGGATCACGTACGGATTGTTGCGCGTCTGCTCGACCGTGAGCGGCATGGGCTCCCATGGCTTGGTCTTGGGCAGCGGTGGCGGCTCGGCGAAGCTGCGGTCTTGCGGGACGTCAGGATCGTCCGGACCACCGCGGCCGGTGGGGCGCGGCTTCTTGGCTTCGGCGCGGAGACGGCTGTCGCCGGTAAGTAGATTACTCACGTTGAAGGCCATGCCTTCTTCGCTGTAGACGGCGGGCGCGGTGATGTATCCGGCGAGGATAGGGCTGGGCGACGCGTTCTTCTTTGTGATGAGCGCGGTGTTCAGGATGCTGCCGACGACCTTGACATCGCCGCGCGGCGCGACGGACACGCCGGGAGCAAGGCCGGTGTCAATGGCGAATTCGGCAGCATCCTGCGATGCGATGAAGAGACCGCCCTGCTGGATGAATTCGCGCAGATGCGTGAGACCGGCTTCACCGAGACCGGGGCGGATGTCCGGCGTGGAGTCGATGCGGCCGAGATTGGGAGTGATGTCGGACTTCTGCCACGGCATAGCGTTGCCCCACATGGGAATGCCGCTGAGGATGAGGTGCGAGCTGCGGCCGACGGGCGCGAAGAGGATGACATCGTACTTCGCCCGCAGGTCGGCGTCAGCGGCAGCGGTCTGCGTGCTGATGTAGGTGTAGGGGACGTGGAGATTGTCGAGCGCGAGCCGCCACCAGCCTTCGGGCTGCGTGTCCAGCCAGGTGTGCATCAGGGCGATGCGCGGTGCGGGAACAGGATGGGTGGCGACGGTCGGCAGGCCGGATGCGGCGATCGCATGGAGATGCAGCGGGGCGACGGCGTTTTCGAGATCGCCGGCCGAGACGCCGCGGATGATCCATGTGCCAGCGGGATACGTGCGGCCGCCGGAGGTCACGGCGTCATCTGTCGCAGTAATGGTTGCGTGATCGAGCTGATAGCGCAGTGTGATGAGCGATGGGTCGGCGTGGTTCTCGATGAGGAAAGTGTCGCCGGAGAGAGAAGCGGTGGTGGATGGCGCCGTCGGATCGGCAACCAGATGCGTCGGTGCTTTCAGGATCGCGGTGTCGAGGATGCGAGCCGTGTCTACGCCGAAGAGCGGGCCGAGGGACCAACCGGTGTCATCGTATGGATTTTTCTGCGGATCTTCCGGCGACCAGAACTGCCTATCGAGCAGCGCGTCGGCGATGCGTGAGTAGGGCTGGTCCATGCGGATGATATAGCTGCCGGCAGGAAAGGTACGGGAGGTTGGCGGCTTGGGCTTGGTGGCTTTCGCCTCGTCATCCTTGTCGCTATCTGCTGACTTTGGAGGTTGCGGCAGTTCGACGGTGACGGGTGCGATGGTTTGCTGGATTTCCACGTGTTGGTCGCGGAGCACGCGAAGCAACATGGCTTGGCGGCTGGGCGAGGGATCGTCGGCGCTGAGCACATATGCCGCGGGGCCGTTCTGTTGGGGCTTCAGGATGGAGCGCTTGCTCTTGAGGTAGTAGTTGTTGAGGAAGAGCTTTCCATTCTGCGCGAAGTAGCTGAGCGTCGTGAGCAGCGCTGTCTCTTCGTAGTTGTTGTTGTCGCGCTGCGACCAGAGCACTTTCGGGAGCGGCGGATTGGGCTTGTACCAGGTGCGCGCGTACTCGTCCGGCGTGAGGATGCGCTCGACGGTATCGGCGCCGCCGTTGCCGAAGGTCTCGTAGAGGCGGCTGATGCCGTTGTGCATGGCGGCGAGGAACATGAGGTAGCCGGGACTCCAGGTGTCGAAGTCGCCGTGAGTGAAAACGCCGGGCATATTGAGCTTGGCCATTGCCTGCACGTTGGACCAGCCGAGCATCTGCCACTCGTTGGTGAGGATGGGATCGATCCAGCTGTTGTAGGGCTCGTCGCCTACGGTGTTGTCGTAGAGGAAGGGGACCGACTCGTGCAGATCGTGCAGCACCTGTGCGTGCCAATCCAGATAGGTGTTGAGCACGTTGCGGGTGAGCGCGAGATTCATGGTCATGGCGTCGCGGTTGTTGTCATGCGCGACGTAGTGGCCCCAGTAAAGAAGGTGGGGGTAGTTCTCGTTGGGATGCGCGCGATGCCAGCGATAGACGTCGACCATGCGATCGCGGCCATCGACTTCGACGACCGGTGTGATGAGCGTGATGACGTGGGAGCGGATGTACTGGATGTAGGGCGAGTCGTCGACGGCGAGACGATAGGCCAGCTCCATGAGCGCGGTGGGCGCGCCGGTCTCCGGCGAGTGGATGGTGCCGGTGATGTAGTAGACGGGCGTGGAGGCGGCGACGAGCGGCGCGGCCTTGGCATCGTCCATGTCCAGGGTGCGCGGATCGGCTAGCTTCGCCAGACGCGCGTCATTCTCCTTCTGATGGGCGAGGAGCGATTCGTCCACGATAGCAACTGCGATCATCTCGCGGCCCTCTTCTGTATGGCCGATGGTGACGACGCGCACGCGCGGCGAAGAGGCCGCGAGGAGGCGGAAGTATTTGTAGACATCCTCTGCGTAGGGCAGGGTGTTGGGCGCGCCGGAGACATCGCCGAGAACTTTGGCCGGTGTGGGCACGGTCTTTGAGGCTGGCAGGTAATCGGTGAGCGGGGAGTTGAACTGAGGCTCGGTGGTGTACTTGCGGATCGCGGCGGTGTAGGACTCGTCTATGGCCTGATGGGGATCGCGTGCGTAGGGCTCGGCCTGTAGGGCGGTGGCGGGGGTGAGCGCGCCGGGCGCGGATGCTCTGGTTGGGGGTGACTGCGCGAGGGCAGACCTCGCGGAACAGGCGGCGATCGCAACAGCAACGAGTGAAGACAGTGTTAGCTTCAGCATCTGGGCTCCGAAGGAAGAGAAGTTTTGCAGGTTAGACACTTCACGAGGATTCTGAATACCAACACAGACCTCCTGGAAGTGCGACACGCGAGTAGTCGATGTGGATGACCCGGCGGTGGGTTGGACGACGCGAAGCCGACGACGCGTGGAGAAGCAAGGGGCGCATCAAGAGCGCGCCACCGGCCGCAATTTCGCATACCGTTGCCGGCGTTGCACGAAGCAGACCTGAAATATCTGTCTCTGAGATGCGCCCGTTCCGATGCGAATGCGGAAGCACGCGGAGCGCGCCATTCTCCTCTGTACAGGAATCAAGGTGCAATCGCAGCGAGAGCATACCTTCCAAAACTGCTGCGGGCGGCTGTACATGAACCACATCCGCCTTGACGGACCATGGTCCGTAACCGTCTATCTCGATTTTCTGCTGGACAGCAATGGTGACGTCCTGGTGCCACGGCACTTTCCAATTTGCATCAGGGATCTTGTCGAATAGGATGCCGCGAACTGGGTGATGATCCGGGCCGAGCACGGCGCCGACGAGGTCGCGAGCTGTCGAGGAGCGGGCCAGCGCATCGATCTCAGGCACGACCTGGAGAAGATTGCGGATGGCGAAGACGCCACCGCGCTTACGCATCGCGGCATCACTCTCGGCCTGGTCGATCGCCGCTAATAAAAGGTCGATCTCATCAGATTGCAGAACATTCTCGACGATGGCAAATCCATCCTGCTGAACCTTGTTCTCAAGTTCTTGACTATCGGCTGAAGTTCCCATGAGAGTCTGCATTACCGCCTGGGTGGCGAGTGGTCGCCGTATTTGTTGATCCATTTCAGCTCTTCGCGCACCGCGATGTAGCCGTGCCATGGATTTTTGGAGAGCGGATGGCCTTCGCCGGGAAACGTCAGCAATTGGTGCGGGATGTTGAGCGACTCCAGCGCGTGCTCCAGCAGGATGTCTTCTAAGAAAGCGACACGTATGTCGGCATCGCCCGCGATCATGTGGGTGGGGGTGGTGACCCTATTCATCTGGAAGAGCGCGGCCTCACTTTGATAGACATCGGGCTTCTCCCAAGGACGGCCGCCGAGGTACGCCGCGTCGTCGTAGGTCTCATCGTCGTTGCCCCAGTTGGCCGCGTGCTCCACTGCGCCGGCACCGGTGACGGCGGCGCGAAAACGCGTGGTTTGCGTGATGAGCCAGTTAGTCATATAGCCGCCGTAGCTGTAGCCACCGATGACAAGATGAGCGGGATCGGCGGTGCCGTCGGCAACGAGCGCATCGACGCCGGTGAGAATGTCTCTGCCAGGGGCCGAAACGATGTGGGGCGTGATTTGCTGCATGAAGGTGTCGCCGTAGCCGGCGGAGCCGCGGTAGTTGGGCCGGAAGACGAGCCAGCCCTGCGCGGCAGCCATGGTGGCCCAGTCGTACCAGTCGGCGCCGAAGCGATCGCCATCGGCGTCGGCCGGACCGCCGTGGATGAGCGTGAGCATGGGGAGATGTTTTGCTTCGCGCTCGCCCGGCGGATAGATGAGGACGCCTTCGACCGTAGCGTCGTCATGGGACTTCCAGGTGTAGGGGCGCCATTCCGATTGCGCGTAGTTGAGATAGTGCGCGTTGAAATGCGTGACCGGTTTTGCCTGGTCGAGATGCGAGAGTGACGACGCGATGTAGACCTCCTGCGGCTCCCGAATGGCGGAGTGGGTGAGCAGCAGAGCATCACCCTGCATGGCAGCGTCGAGGCCACCGTAGGTGCCGGCGACACCGGCGAGCTTCTCGGCGTGCTCACCTTTCACGCGATAGATCTGCGTGCTGGTGCCCTTGGTGCCGGCGGCGAGGAGTGTTCCGTCGGAGAGCACCGTGTAGTCCTGCCAGTTGCCATCGAAATAGGCGCCGAGGCGTTGCGGTGGGCCGCCGTGCGCGGAGATGGAATAAAGGCGGCCCTGCACATCGCGATAGGCGCCTTCGACGGAACCGGCGGCACCTTGAACAGTGAAGTAGAGGCGCTGCCCGTCGGGCGACCACCGGAGATTGTTTTCGAGACCTTGATTGTGGGTTAACTGAGTGACTGCTCCGCCGGTGGCTGCGACGGAGTAAATCTCGGTGTCCTCGGAGCGCTCCAGGCGATGGGAGATGGCGCCAGTAACGAAGGCGATGGTGCCGCTGTGGCCGTCGACCTTGATGACGTCGATCGCGAGTGGACTGCGGGCAATGACCGTCGCGCCTTCGGGCAACGGCTGCTGATCAGCGGCGGGCGTGGGTCGCGTGGCGTCGGGTTGAGCGGCGGAGGTTGGGAGAGGAGGAACTGGGATGCGCAGCAGCACATCGCCGCGATCGTTGGTCCGATAACGCGTTACGTCTTTCCACTCGCGCTCTTTCGCATCGCTCTGGTCTTTCGAGAGAGGCTCCTGGATGGCGAGATAGATGGCGGTGCCATCGGGCGCCCAGGCGAAGCAGTGGACGTCGTTTTTGCTGCGATAGAGCTGACGCGCTTCGCCGCCCGCAGCGGAGACGATCCAGATGCGGCCGGGAGTTTCGTCTTTGTCTTTGCCATCTTTCGCTTCGGAAAGATTTTGGTCGGGGAGAAGACGATCGGAGGTGAAGGCGATGAACCGGCCGTCGGGTGACCAGTCAGGTCCGGTGTCATGTCCGGAGGCAGTCAGGGGCTCGAGTTTATCGGTGGCTGCACGCCAGAGCCACAGGTCTTCGCGAAAGCGGTTGGCCATCCAGTCCGGCTCGCGCACCGCGACGACAGCCGCAGTGCCATCCGGAGAGAGACGCGCGGAGGAGTATTCCGTACCGGCGAAGTAGGCGTCCAGGGTGAGTAGCGGTTTGGTTTGGGCCCAGAGTTGGATTGGCAGGAGAGCGACGGCGAGCGGCAGGAGGCGAAGTTTCATAGAGGAGAGGAAGGAATTCAAATGCTACGCAGAAGCGGCTTCGACGATACGCCGAAGCCGCCGCTGTGTGTGGTGATTCGCTTAAAAGCCGTACCGCAGCGAGAATTGCATGACGCGCGGCAGGTTGAGCGTCCGAGTCTGGTATTCACCCAATGCGCCCGCGTCGGCTATGCCAGTGTCGAGCGTGTTGGTATCGAAGCGGACCGAGTTGGTGGTATTGAAGACGTCCCAGGCAAAGCTGAGAGAGTTTTCGTGATAGAGCGTCCAGGTCTTTCTCAGGCTGGAGTCGATGTCAAAGTATCCATCGCCGCGATAGTTGTTGCGCTGTCCTGCTTCGCCGGCATAAGCAAGACGGACCGGATTGCCTCCAGATGACCCGTTGGTGATGGCATCCGGGTTATCGAAGACATTGGGCAGGCCAGACGCATCGATGTGTTTATGCAGCTTGACGGTGCCGGTCTTGACGGCAAAGCTCTGCTCTTCCCAGTTGGTTGCCCAGGCAGGGGAGAACAGCGAAAAGGGCAGGCCACTGGTCCAGCGGACGAGGCCGGACAATTGCCATCCGCCGATGATGGAGTTCACAAGCTGGTTGCTGTTTCCGGCGAAGCGTTGTCCGCGACCGATGGGCAACTGATCGACGAAGTTGCCGGTGATGAGGTGCCGCGTGTCGAAGTCGGAAGGCCCGCGGTTGTACTCCGGGTGCCAGGCGTTCAGTATCACGCTGTTTGTGTTGTTAGCGGTAAGAATGCCGGTACGTTGGGTGTCGGAGCCCATATCGATGGACTTGGAGAAGGTGTAGCTGAAGTCGGCCTGAAGGCCGTGGCTCGACGGGTGACGAAGGACAAGCTGTGCAGCGTTGTAATAACTCTGACCGATCGATGCCCAGCTGAACATAGATGAGAACTGCCCCTGGTAAAAGCGGGTGCCTTGCGGGCAGCCATAGTTGCAGTAGAAGTCGATGTCGGCCAGCGTGCCGGTCTCTCCGTAGTTGTAGCGGTTCGGCGCGACCTCCAGAGAGTAGATGTTCTGCGTGGCGCTGTTCCCGCTGAATGCCATCTGGGGGAACATGTTCTCGAAGTAAGGGATGGGCGCAACGATGGCATCCTCCGGGTGATCCATCCCTTGGCTCTGATCGCTGATTACCGAAAGCTTAGTGATCGCGTTGTACCAGTCGCCGCCGCCCTGTGGGTCCACGAAATCGGTTGGCGAGGCTAAGTCAAGCTGCTGCATGAGGTGGCGTCCCAGGCGTCCGACATAGGCTGTCTCCAGCGTGAATCCGCCTGGCAGGAGCCGTTGCACGGAAGCGTCAATCGATTCCGAATACGGAGTTTTGATTTTGTTACTGAGACCCCACGTGATGAGAAAGGAGCCATCCGGCACGGTGTAGGGGAAGGTCGTGGTGCTCGGGGGCGCGGGTCCAACGTCGATATTGGGCAGGTTGTTGATGCCGGTGAAGCGAGGCGATGTCGACCAGTCATACACGCCGGCGGGATTGCTCAATCCCGTGCTGACGCCAAAGGAGCCGGTATCGCTGAACGAATTCACGATGCCCTGACCGAAGTGATCGTAGTACATGCCAAAGCCCGCACGGATGGAGGTCTTGCTGTCCGGCGAGTAGGCCAGCGAGAAGCGCGGAGCCAGGTTCAGCTTCTGCTTCGGCCAGTAGCCGGGCCGCCCGACAGCCGGGCCGCTTGGCGCATAGGAGATCAGAGGCTCGTAGACCTGACCCTGCTGTGCCGCGATTTGCCGCTGTTTGAACCAGGCATCGGTGTCCACTTGCGGCGACATCTGTTGACCGTTTGTTTCATAAGGTGTCTGCAGGATGGTATGCCGCAGGCCAAAGGTCAGGGTGAGATTGGGAAGCGGGCGCCAGGAGTCCTGCAGGAACCATTCGAATTCGTTTGCCCGATATTGGCGAAGGATAGAGGTGCCGTCGGCAAGCTGGCTAGCGGTGTTGCCACCGGCATTGACCTTGTAGTTGTACACATTATCCAGCTCAGGCACGGTGCCTATCAGGTTGGCATAGGCGAACAGGTACTGGGTGCTGAAGCCCCCCCCGACGGGGTAGCCATTCACGGCAGATGGGTCGGGGATAGAACTGCCGATCCAATCGGGGTTGGTGGTGGCGCTGTTAAAGGAATTCGCGTTCGTGGACCGGTTGTTGCCGATCAGCCGCCAGTTCACACCGCCCTGCAAGGTATGGTTGCCATGCGTCCACGTGATGTTGTCGATGATGTTGTGTACCGGCACATTGACGGTGGTCGTCGCGGTTTGAGGGTTGATGTTGCTGATGGCGCGGAAGTGGACGTAGTCCTGGGTGAGCGTGCCGGCGTCGGCATAACCCTGACGGATGTAGCCGTAGCGCAGGTCATTGATCAGAGATGAAGTGAGCATCCAGGTATCTCCGCCAGCCAGCCCCTTGGTGTTGTCAACCCGCGTGGAACTAGGCGCCTGGCCGGGAAACTGCTCGGACTGCGAGGTGAGATCCTTCTGCAGGTTTCCGCGGATAAACAGGTGGTGCTTGTCGTGGAGGTTGTAGTCAAACTTGAGAATCGAGGTATTCAAGGTCGACGGGCTAGGCGAGGAGAAGGTGAACCCGGCGGTGTTCAGGTTGTCGCCGCCTCCAGTGTTGGCATGCGGGTAAAGGCTGAAATACTGCAAGACGTTGGGATTGGGCCCGGGTCCGCCGGGGCAGCCTCCGGCTGCGATACAAGGCGAGTCGATCTGCGTGAACTGACTTTGGGTCAGCGTATGCGTCACGTTGTTGTCGTCAAGATACGAGAGCAGGCCAGCCCGGTAGTTGTCCGTAGGAACGGTCCGGGTCTCCTGTGTGTTCTCCGCCGAGCGCTGCCCTTCGTAGTTGAAGAAGAAGAAGAGCTTGTCTTTGAGGATAGGACCGCCAACTGCTCCGCCGAAGGTGTTGCGGATCAGCTTGCCCGGCACGTTGGGCAAGCCATTGGCAAGCTGCGCCTGCTTGTTGAACCAGTTGTTCGCGACGGTAAAGCTGGGCCGATAGTACTCGAAGGCATCGCCATGGAAGTTGTTGGTGCCTGACTTTGTGACCAGCGAGACCTGTGCGCCGGAGGAGCGGCCGGACTGCGCATCGCTGTTGACTGTCGCCACGCGGAACTCGTCGGTGGAGTCGATGGTGGAGCGCAGAACGCCGGTAAAGGCATATCCCTGGGTCTGATCGTTGTCGTCCAGGCCGTCCAACGTGACATTGCCCTGATCCGAGCGGGCTCCGGCGACCGCGCCAGTGCGGCTGTCGGTATCCTTGTTGACGCCCCGGCCCAAATAGAGCACACCGGGCTGCAGGCTGAGCAGGTCGGGAACGTTTCGGCCTTCTGCGGGAAGAGCCTGCAGGACCTGGTTGTCTAAAGCCGAGCCGATGCTGGCATCGGTCTTGTTCAGGGTCTGGGCTTCTGCGCTGACGTTGACGGTCTGGGTTGACTGAAGACCGAGCTGGAAATTGATTGTTGCCGGCTGGTTGACGAGCAATTGCGCCTGTTTGGTAGATGGCGCGAAGCCAGGGGCGGTGACCGTGATGAGATAGGTGCCCGGCGCGAGCTGCGGAAATGCGAACAGGCCCGACTTGTCGGAGGTTCCGTTGGTCACCGAGTTATCGGCGGTGTTGGTCAACGAAATCTGAGCATTGGGAACGAGGGCACCAGAAGGATCTGCGATGGTGCCACGTACGGAAGTTGTGCTGGTTTGTGCCAGAAGCGGCAGCGCAGAGACGAGAAACACGAATAACGCGAGTCGGATGAATCGCATGCGAACGGCCTCCAAGAAGGACTACATCATCCAAAGCGGCCGGCGGTTCTTGTGCTTGCAATGGAACCTGCCGGTATAAGTCATGGAAGCTGACGGCCTGGTCAGCCAAAAACGTTTCAATATTAAAAGAGGCTTGATTATTGCGCAGCCCTCCTGTCGGGGCAAGAGGATTGGGGCGAAATCATCGCTTTTGTGCCGCGACGCGATGGTTGGCTGGAATCTTCCGCGTCAGCGGCTCGGCTGATGAGGCCAATATCGCAAGACGCCTACGGATACAGCAGAGTTCGCTTCCAGCCCGCGGGCGGGCGTGTGTAGAGGATGCGATCGTGCAGGCGGTCGGGCCGGCTGCGCCAGAACTCGATGGCCTGCGCATGGACAGCGAAGCCAGTCCAGTGCGGCGGGCGCGGAATCCGGTCGGGATAGCGCAATGCCAGCTCGGCTGCTCGCGTCTCGAGCATTGTGCGGTTGCGGAGCGGCCGCGATTGGTCAGAAGCGAGCGCGCCGATCTGGCTGCCGCGGGGACGGGTTCGGAAGTAGACGTCTGCCCGGTCCGGTGACACCTCCGATACGAGTCCTTCGATACGGATCTGGCGGCGCAGGGACTTCCAGTGAAAGCAGAGCGCTGCCTGCGGGTTGGCGCGCAGCTCGAGACCTTTGCGGCTTTCTGCGTTGGTGTAGAAGACGAACGAGGCGTCGCTCGTCACTTCTTTTAGCAGGACCATGCGGACGGATGGCATTCCTGTGGACGAGGCGGTGGCGAGTGCGACAGCGTTGGGGTCGTTCGGCTCAGCCGTCTCGGCTTCGCTGAGCCACGCATGAAAGCAGGGAAGCGGGTCGAGGGCTTCCGGTGAGAAGGGGTCTTGCGATGGCAAAGGCTCGGGATTCGCGGGTGCGTCCATAAGACAAGTATTCAGGAGACCAGTATTGTCGAGAGGAGGCACCGCAGGCCAGCGGAGATTCGCGGCAGCGAGTGGATGGAGATTCCACGAGCGGTCGGCGGGTCTTTGGACGTAACAGATTGAAAGGTAACGAACATGGATACGATTGATCTGCGCAGCGACACCGTGACCAAACCGACAGAGGCGATGCGCCGCGCCATGGCCGAAGCCGAGGTGGGCGACGACGTCTACGGGGAAGACCCGACGGTAAACCGGCTGGAGCAGCGGGCGGCGGAGATATTCGAGAAGGAGGCAGCCCTGTTTGTGCCGACGGGCACGATGGGGAACCAGATTGCCGTGCGGCTGCACACCGAGCACGGTCAAGAGGTGATCTGCGAGCGGCGCGCGCACATGGTGGATTGGGAAATGGCCATGGTCTCCGCCTTCAGCGGATGCCAGCTGCGGCAGGTGGAAGGCGAGCGCGGTGTGTTGCGTTGGGAGCGGATTGCGGCGGCGATTGCCGCCCCGATCTACTATCGCGCGCAGACTGGGCTGATCGCGCTTGAGAACACGCACAACATGGCGGGAGGTACGGTGACGCCGGTTGCGGTGTTGGAGGAGGTGTGGGCCGGCGCGAAAGAGCGTGGCTTGCCGGTGCATCTGGATGGAGCGCGGGTCTTCAATGCGGCTGCGTCGCTTGGGCTGCCGGTGGCGGCGCTGACGCGCGGCTTTGCGACGGTGATGTTCTGCCTGAGCAAGGGGCTGTGTGCGCCGGTGGGCTCGATGCTTGTGGGCTCACGCGAGCTGATAACGCGTGGCCGATCGATCCGCAAGATGCTGGGCGGCGGCATGCGCCAGGCGGGCGTGCTGGCCGCGGCGGGTCTAATTGCGCTGGAAGAGATGCCGGCGCGGCTGCACGAAGATCATACGAACGCACGCTGGATGGCGGAGCAGATTGCTGCGATGCGGGATTGCCAGCTTGATCTGAAAACGGTGCAGACAAACATTGTGATCTTCCGGCCGGAGCGCAAAACGGCGGCGGAGATTGTTGCCGGGCTGAAGACGAAAGATGTCCTGTGCGGAACGGCAAGCGCGGATGAAGTGCGTTTCGTGACCCACCGCGATGTTGACCGGGCTGCGTGTGAGCGCGCTATCGCGGGGCTGCGCGAGATACTGAAATGAGACACCTCAGATGAAAGATGGCAGCCATGCGTAATCGGTTCGGCGGCGCGAAAGTGTCGGACGAGATGCGGCATGTCTGCGCGCTGATCGATGGTGAGATGGCACAATGGCCGGAGGTGACGGTGCGGGCGATGTTTGGCTTTCGCGCCTACTACCGGCAAGGCGTGATCTTCGCTTTGCTTCCTGAGACGCGCGCGCTGGAGACTCCGACTTCCTTTGCTTACAAGCTGCCTACGGATCGTGCGCCGGAGGGAGCGAAGTGGATCTCCTGGGAGACCGACGGGCCGGAGAGTGCGCAGGCCGCGCTTGCGCTTCTGGACCGGGCCTATACGGCGGCGGTGCAGCAGAAGAAGCATGCGAAAAAGATGCAATAAATCTGCTGTTTACACCGATGGAACTCGAAAAATGCGAGGCGTTCAGCCGCCAATCCTTCTATATAATTATGACACTATGCCTAAGTACTCGATCGTCGTCCCATTCCACAATGAGGAAGAGAACGTAACCGCGCTCTATGACCGCCTGAAGGCGGTGATGGAGACGGTTGGCGACAGCTTTGAGCTGGTGCTGGTGGATGATGGATCGAGCGATCGCAGCTACAAGCTGCTGGAAGAGATTGCCGCAGTGGACAGCCGCGTGCTGGTGGTGAAGCTGCGCCGCAACTTTGGGCAGACCTCGGCGCTGGCAGCGGGTTTCGATCATGCGCAGGGCGATTTCATCCTGGCCATGGATGGCGACCTGCAGCACGATCCGGAGGAGATTCCGAACTTCCTCGGCAAGCTCGAAGAGGGCTACGACGTAGTGAGCGGCTGGCGCAAGGAGCGCATCGACAACTACGTGATGCGGCGCATTCCTTCGCGCTGCGCGAACTGGCTGATGGCCAAGCTGAGCGGCGTGGATATCCACGATTTCGGCACGACCTTCAAGGCGTACCGCCGCGAGGTGATCCACAATATCCCGCTCTACGGCGAAATGCACCGCTTCATTCCGGCGCTGGCCTCCTGGTATGGCGCGAGCATCTGCGAGATTCCGATCAAGAACGTCAATCGCGAGCGCGGCAAAAGCCATTACGGGATATCGCGCACCTTTCGCGTGTTCTTCGATCTGCTGACGATCCGTTTCCTGCTGAAGTACATGTCGCGCCCGCTGCACTTCTTCGGCAGCTTCGGTGCACTCAGTATTCTTTTCGGCGGGGCGATCTCGATGTTTCTCGCCGCTCTGAAGGTGTTCACCCATCAGCATGTGATGGACCAGCATGGGCCGCTCTTTGTGGTTGCGGGCGTGCTGATCCTGGCAGGCATTCAAATGCTGGCCATCGGGCTGCTGGGCGAATTGCAGGTGCGGCACTATCACACAGCGCAACAGCGCTCGCCATATACCATCGACCGCCTGGTTCGCCTGCGCTCGCCCGAAGAGCCGAGCATGCTGCGCGAGGGCTGATCCCAGCTCGATCCAACGAGCCCGCGAATAATCAATCAATGAGTCAAGGAAAGGACGCCGCATCGGCGTCCTTTTCAGTTTTTTGACGCTGCGTGCTAGCGATCAGCGCGAGACTGGCGCATCCTAAGCAAGGCATTTTGTTTCTTTGACGAGGATCCCACCACGATGACGTCGACGATTCTGTATCTGCTTTGCGTTGTGATTGGCGGAGTGAGCGGCCTGCGCTCATTGACGGGGATTGCGATTGTGGCCATCGCGGCGCAACGAGGATGGCCGCATCTCGGCTGGCTGCATCTGGGTGGGACAGGCCTGAGCTTCCTGGGGAAGCCGTGGGCGATGTATCTGTTTGTGGTGCTCGCGATCGGCGAGCTCATCGCGGACAAGTTGCCGTTCATGCCTCCACGCATCCAGGCGGGGCCGCTAGTTGTGCGCTTTTTGCTGGGCGGCTTCTGCGGCAGTGCGCTTGCCGTCACTGCCGGAATGCCATGGTTCTTTCCGGCAGCCGTGGGCTGGATTTCGGCCATTGTGGCGGCCTATGCGGGCTACTGGCTGCGTCGCAGCATCACCAGCCGCGGGCTGAAGGACCTGCCCATCGCGCTGCTCGAGGACGTCGCTGCGATCCTTCTGGGGGTGTTCGCGGTGTCACGCTTCTAGGTGTCGCGGCTTTTAAGTGTCGCTCTTCTAATTTAACGAGATTGCAATAGAGAATGGACGGCGCCAGTGGCTGAGCGGTATGACGTGCTGATTCTTGGGTCGGGGCAGGCGGGCAATCCGCTGTCATCCGATTTTGTGAAGGCCGGCAAGCGGGTTGCGCTGATCGAACGCGCGGAGGTGGCCGGCACCTGCATCAATTATGGATGCACGCCGACGAAGACGATGGTGGCGAGCGCGCAGCGCGCTTGGCAGGCGCGTCATGCCGGAGATCTGGGCATTGAGATTGGCGCGGTGCGGGTGAATCTGGAGAAGATACGAGCGCGCAAGCGGAAGGTTGTCGAGCAGTTTCGCGCCTCCAACGAGAAGCGCTTTGCCAGCGGACAGCCTGAGCTGGTGCGAGGGGAAGCGCGCTTTGTCGCTCCGAAGGAGATCGCGGTGGCGCTGAAGGCCGGCAGCGAGCGGCGGCTGGCCGCGGAGACGATCGTCATCAATACCGGGGATAGTCCGACGGTGCCGAAGCTTACGGGGTTGGATGGCGTTCCGTATCTGGACAACGTGAGCCTGATGGAGCTGGATGCTGTGCCGGAACATTTGCTGGTTCTGGGGGGCGGGTACGAGGCGGTGGAATTTGGCCAGATGTTCCGGCGCTTCGGCAGCGCGGTGACATTGATAGAACGTGGCGGACACCTGCTGGGGCATGAGGACGTGGAGATCTCGGAGGCAGTTGAAGCGATCCTGCGCGAAGACGGCCTCACGATC
>JBJMGC010000189.1:0-8660 GCA_045808105.1 Acidobacteriaceae bacterium
CGATGCATTACGTCTTTGACACGCCGATCGACAAGTTTCTCTTTGACGTCAGCCACCAGACCTACGTGCACAAGCTGCTGACTGGCCGCGCAGACCGCTTCCACACGATCCGGCAGCCCGGCGGCCTGAACGGGTTCATGCTGCGCACCGAATCCGAGCACGACGCCTATGGGGCCGGCCACGCGGGCACTGCACTCTCCGCCGCGCTGGGCATGGCGGTTGCACGCGATTTGGCAGGCACTCGCGAGAACATCGTCGCTGTCGCAGGCGATGCCGCCTTCACCAACGGCATCTCGTTTGAAGCTCTGAACAACATCGGTCAGCAGACCAAGCGGCTGATCGTAGTCCTCAACGATAACGAGTGGTCGATCGACCGGAACGTCGGCGCTATTGCCAACTACCTTCACAAGGTGGTGACGAATGAGCACTACAACCACCTGCACGCGCGGGCGGGCCGCCTGATCGAACGGTTCGGCGGAAAAACTGCGACGAAAGTTGTACGCAAGGCGGAAGAGGCAGCCAAAGGCCTGCTGTGGCCCTCCATGCTGTTCGAAGAGTTCGGGCTGAACTATTACGGTCCGCTCGATGGTCACAATATCGAACTGCTTATCGGCACATTCAAGTTCCTCAAACGGCAGGAAATGCCGGTGCTGCTGCACATCCTTACGCAGAAGGGCCGCGGCTTCCAGCCGGCGCTTGAGAAGGTGAAGAAGTTTCATGGCCTCGGACCGTACGACCCGAAGACTGGCGACACCAAGCCAGTTGGCCAGCGGACGTATTCGGAAGTCTTCGCCGAGACACTGGTGACGCTCGCGAATGACGATGACAAGGTCGTAGCGATCACAGCTGCGATGCCCAACGGCACCGCGCTTGACCTGTACCGGCCGCACCACCCGACGCGCTACTTCGATGTTGGAATTGCCGAAGAACACGCCGTCATCTTTGCTGCCGGCATGGCGACCAAAGGCTACCGGCCATTCTGCGCCATCTACTCGACCTTCCTGCAGCGCGCCTTCGATCCCATCGTGCACGACGTCTGCCTGCAGAACCTGCCGGTCATCTTCTGCATGGACCGCGGCGGCCTGTCCGGCGATGACGGCGCGACGCACCACGGACTGTTCGACATCAGCTATCTGCGTGGCCTGCCCAACATCATCCACATGGTGCCGAAGGATGAGGACGAGCTGGCCGACATGATGCAGACCGCGCTCGAGCACAATGGCCCGAGTGCTATCCGCTATCCGCGCGGCACCGGACCCGGCGTTATGGTGAAACCAAAGCCGGTTGCGCTGCCCATCGGCAAAGCCGAGGTCATCCACGACGGCGACGAGATTGCTGTCCTCGGCCTGGGCGCGCTGCTGCCCATGGCAAGCGAGCTCGCGGACGCGCTCGAAGCCGACGGACGCTCCGCCGCGGTCATCAATCCACGTTTCGTGAAGCCACTCGATCGCGAGATGCTCGCGCATTATGCGCACAAGGTGCGGGCCTTCGTCACCTTTGAAGACCATGTGCTGATGGGTGGCTTCGGTTCCGCCGTGCTCGAGGCGCTGAGCGAGATGGGCTTACAGGTTCCAGTGGTGCGTATCGGCTGGCCGGACCGCTTCATCGAGCATGGCAAGGTTGAGGCGCTGCGCGCCAAGCACGGCATCAGCGTGGAGGCGGCGCTTGAAAAACTGGAGCCGCTGCTCAAAACGATGCCACGGCGCCGTCTGGTTGCGGGCTGATTTGGTAGCCAGGACAAAGTAGCGCCAGAATGAGCTTGCATGCCGGATCTCCAACCCATTGCGACGGCCGTAGCTTCGGAGCGCCCGGAGCGTGATGGTGCGCCGCAATCGACTGCGGCGCTGACCGGCACGGTCTTCGTCCTGATTCAGTTCGATGTATGCGAAGAGATCAAGCTGGCGCGCCTGAGCGAGATCATCGGAGCGAGCTCGGGGGCGCGCACCATCTCGCAGCCGAGCATGAAGCATCCCGCGCCGGGGTACATTCGCTACCAGCGTCCGCCGGTTGTGGAGCCGATCGAGCCGCTGGTGCTGGAGAGCGGCGAGCGGCTGCATGGAGAGATCAAGTACTACGACTACGGCGTACTCAGCGCCGTCTTTCAGCTTCCGTTTACCGGTGATTGGGAGACGCTGGTGCGTTTAGCCAGCCGCTGGGTGTGGGACGTCGATTTTTCCGCCCATGCTGCACGCATCGTGAAACAGCGGCTGGAACGCGCTGCGCCGGTTCTCGTGAAGCCCTACAAAGAGTGGCTGAGCGAGGATTATTTTGTCTTCCACGTGCGCGAGATTGCCGAGCTGCCGACCGCCACTGAGTTGCTGGAGCGGCATGGTCCTCTGGTGGCGCAGATCGTTCGCGGCGAACGTACCCGGCTTGCGGACAGTGAGTCGCACGAGGTGCTGCAGTCGCGCATCTCGTTTTACCCGAATGATCTGGCCGTGATCGGATGGAACGCAGCCTTTCTCTATGACACAGCAGCCGGTGCCGAGATGGCGATCCAACTGCTGGAGTATGCGAACTCGCAGCTGCTCGAGTTTCGCCATTACGACGAATTGCTGACGCGCGAGTTGGAGAGCGTCTACACGTCGCTTGAACAGGGCACCGGTATGTTGCGGCGGTGGCGCATGGCACGTTCTGCCAATGCGCTTTATAGTGTGCTGCTCGAGGTGATGGAACTAACCGAACATGCGGACAACGCCATCAAGTTCCTGAGCGATATGTTCGCCGCGCGACTCTACCGGCTTGCGGCCACCAAAGTTGGAGTTCCGGACTATAAGAATCTCGTGCAACAGAAGCTGGACACCGCGGGTGATCTGTATCGCTTCATGGTCGACCAGTTCAATCAGAGCCGTGCGTTTCTGCTGGAATCGGCGGTGGTCATCATCCTGGTGATTGAGCTCATCTTTCTCTTTCGGGGCAAGGTCATCTGACGCAGGGGTTCAATGGTGTGCGGTGGCAGATTCCCGCCGTAGCGCATCGCGGCGGATGCCGAACATGATGAGCATTGCTATCAGTGATGGCACGGCAAGCGTCAGCAGTCCACGCTGGTAGCTTCCGGTGAAGTCGACGGCCAGCCCCATCCAGTAGGGTCCGAGAAAGCCGCCGAGGATGGCGATCATGTTGACCGCAGCGATGCCGGCCGCCGCCGACCTGCCGCAGAGAAACTGCGTGGGTATGCTCCAAACGGGTGCAGCGATAGCGGACAGGCCGATCATGACGCAGGCGAAAGCGGGAATCACGATAGCCGCCCTGCCGGATAAACCTGCGGCCGCAAAGCCTGCCGCGACCAGTGCGCAGGGTAGGGCGACGTGCAGATAGCGTTCGCTCTTCTCGTCCGAATGGGCGCTGTTCAGCAACATCGCGAGTGCGCCCAGGACTCCCAGCACCGCAACTGTAAGGCCAACCTCGGTTGCGGTAAAGCCAGTCGCTCTCTGAATCATGGCTGGCGCACTGAAGATGTAGCCGTAGTTTCCGATGTAGAGGCACAGCAGGAAGAGGCCCAGCACCCACACCCGCACCTGGCGCAGCGCGTGTGCAACTGCGCTACCGCCGTGCACAGTGCCGGCAGCTGCATCATCGTTGGCGAGTGCTGTCCGCAGCCATTCGCGCTCCTCCTCATCCAGCCACGGCGCCTTCTCCGGCCCATCCGGGAGACAAAGCAAAAACAGAATGCTGAGCGCGACAGCGGGCACGCCTTCGAGCAGGAAGAGCCATTGCCAACCAGCCAGGCCGCCCCGCCCACCAAGGTTGAGCAACGCCCCCGCCAGAGCACCCATCACGGCAGAGCTGAGCGGCATTGAGATGTAAAAGCGGCTCACTGCCCGGGAACGCTGCGCCAGCGGAAACCAGCGCGACAGATAGTAGATGACGCCGGGGAAGAAGCCTGCCTCCGCGACCCCGAGCAGAAACCGCATCGCATAGAACTGGTACGGTGTCTTCACGAATAGCATGCCGATTGAGAGCAGCCCCCAGGTAAACATGATGCGCGCGAGCCAGCGGCGCGCGCCGAAGCGCACCAGCAGCAGGTTCGAGGGAACCTCGCAGGCCGCATAGCTGAGGAAGAACAGCCCTGCACCGAAGCCATAGACCGACGCACTGAAATGCAGCTCGCGGTTCATCTGCAGCGCGGCAAAACTGATGTTGACGCGATCCATGTAGGCGATGCCATAACCGATTGCGATCAACGGAAGCAGGCGCAGGCTGGCTTTGCGCAGCGCGGAGCGGCCAACGGCTTCTTCATCCTGCAACGGGACGAGCGGTGGTCGAAGGACTGCCAAGCGCACCTCTTCTAGGGGCGAGCGATCTCGATTGAGCCGTGGAGGAGAGCTGTTCGGGGGCAGTACGCGGAGCATAGCATCGGGCTACGCGGGCAGGAAGCCGGTTATTTCAGGAGGGAATAACGACCTCTTTGCGCAGCAGCCGCAGGAGCTTTCGCTGGCGATAATGGAAGAGCCCACGAATCTGCAGGCGGCCTCCGAGCATATCCAAGGCAGAGCTGATCGGGCCTCCCGGCCATGCGTAGTCCACGACATCGGTAACGCGCGTGCCGTCCACATCGCCGTGCATCTCTGCGCCGAGCAGATGACAGTGCCGCCAGTAGCCGAACGGACCGGTCACCTGCAGATCGCAGAAGTGATGGTCCACCAGGTAGTCGTCGATCAGAGCGAGCCAGCGCAGCCGCAGTGGCGAAAGCGGGACGGGGCGGAAGCTCAAGAGGATGCGCGAGCCGCGCCCTGCCGCGTGGGAGCTCGCGCCTCGACCCGGTGTTTGCAATTCCAGACTGTCGATGCGGGCATCCTGCCAGGCCGGCATCAGCCGCGGCAGATTCAGCGGATCGGCAAAGAAAGCAAACACGCGATCGACCGGAAAGGGAACCCACTGGTCGGTCGTGAACGAGAGCCGCTGCCTTCGCTGTTCGAGCGTCGCTCCCCGGCCGGCGATCGTAGGAGCGCTGGGCATACCGAAAGTGTAGACGCGGGGTCGCTGCACTGCGCAAGCTGCGCCCTGGGTCTGCGTCGCAGCAGCGGAACCGCGCACCGACCGGATGCGTTTCTCCTACTATGCGGCTTCTCGCGCAGTGTTTTTCAGCGGGAAATGAACACGCTGTTCACCCGGAAGCAGGATTGCCCGTGCCGCAGATGGTCTAATACATAGGAGCGAATGGCGAAAGAAGAGACGCAGAAGTCAGAGATGCAGCATCGCCCAACTGGGAAAGGGCGAAGCAGACATCGCCACGATCGCTGGCTGATCGTCATCGGCGGATTCAAGATTCTTGAAGGCTTGCTGTTCGTTCTGCTTGGGTTGGGCGTGGTCCGTCTCCTGCACCGCGACATTGGAGATATGTTGCTACGCGCCGCTATGGCGCTTCGCCTGGACCCGGAGAGTCACTTCGTCAATATTCTCCTCGACAAAGTCCAGCTTTTGACCCCGCACAAGATGCGGCTCATCAGCGCCGGTATCTTCCTCAAGGCTGGTCTCGATTTTGTGGAAGGCATCGGACTCGCGCTGGAGAAGACCTGGGCGGAGTGGCTCACCATCGGCCTTACGGCATCGTTCCTACCCTGGGAGATCTTCGAGATCGCGCGGCACTTCACCTGGGTGAAGGTGGGCATCACGCTGGTCAACGTGCTGGTGCTGCTTTATCTGGTTTGGGTGCAGCAATTGCGCCTGCGTGCGCACCGTCGCTCCCACTGATCTGTTTTGGTCACCGCAACACGGAGAAACTTTTCCTCAGGCCGGTGCTAGTTTTCAACAGGGAATCCCCCGCTCAGGTCATTTTCATAACCATCGTAATGGCGAAGAAAAAGCGTATATCGCGAATTTTCTGATCTGACAAGAGGCGCCAGCGCCCAGGAACCCAGAAACTAAACACTGCCAGCAGGTGGTGGAAAACCCATCCCTACATCATCTTGTGGTTTCGCCTGTTCGATGGGGTTGCCCAAATGGCTTTTCGCTTTTCCCATTTGACGGGCAGGAAAGCTGGGCTAGGATGTGGATGGAAGTGGTCAAGAGTGGTCAAAAGTAGTGAATCTCTCTCGAAATCACTTTCAATGCATGCAGCGTAGCACCTCTGAGGCGGGTCTGGACCAATGTTTCGTGGCAATCACCCAACCCGCGTGGACGAAAAAGGAAGGCTGAAGATCCCTGCGGACTTCAAGCGGGAAGTCGATGAACGCTACGGTTCGCAGTTCTTCATTACCAGCATTGACGGCGATCGGGCGCAGGTCTGGCCGATGCCGGAGTGGCAAAAGATCGAAGAGAAAGTGTTGGCGATGCCCACTGTGCCGGCAAAAAAGAAGTGGCTGGATCGGACAAGCTACTACGGCCAGGTCGCCGAGATGGATGCGCAGGGACGCGTTTTGATTCCCCAGGTCCTGCGCGAATCGGCCAAGACGGTGGGCGATGTAGTTGTTTTCGGCAAGTTGAACTATCTGGAAGTGGCGAACCACGACCAGTTCCGCGCCAAGCTCGATGCCGAGCCGATGACCGCGGAAGACGAGGCAGCGCTGGCAGCGCTGGGGCTGTAGCAAAGGGTTTGAGGTGTTTTGACCCCCAAGGGGGTGCACATGACGGATGAACGACGACATGTGCCGGTTCTTTTACAACAAGCGATCCGTACCTTAAATGTGCGCGCGGGCGGTACATATGCAGACGCGACGCTAGGGATGGCAGGGCACTCGCTGGAGATTGCGCGAAGGCTCGGCGGAAACGGCCGGCTCATCGGCTTCGACCGCGATCCCGAGGCAATCGAGATAGCGATGCGGCGGCTGGATGCACTTCGCGAAGAGCTGGGCGATGCGATGCCGGAAGTGGTGTTGCACAACGAACCCTTCTCGATGGCGAAAGCGCTGATCGAGCCGGCAAGCCTGGATGGTCTGCTGGCCGATGTCGGTGTGAGTTCACTGCAGCTCGAAGAGGCGCACAGAGGATTCAGTTTTCAGGCGGACGGTCCCTTGGATATGCGGCAGGACACGCGCCGGGGGATCACCGCCGAACAAGTGGTAAACCAGGCCGGCGAAAAGGAACTTGCCGACCTGATTTACGAATTCGGAGAGGAAAGGAGGTCGCGGAGAATCGCCAGAGCCATTGTCAGGGCGCGGCCGATTACGACAACGGGGCAACTTGCCCGGATCGTATCGGCTGCCGCCCCGGCGATGAAACAGGAGCGATTGCATCCGGCGACCAGGACCTTCCAGGCGATCCGAATTCGTGTGAATGATGAGCTTGGGGAGTTGAAGGCGCTGCTCGAGGCCGCACCGGGGTTGTTGAAGCCCGGAGGACGCCTGGTGGTGATCAGCTTCCACTCGCTGGAAGACCGGCTGGTGAAGGACGCTATGCGCGAGGGAGCCAGGGTAGGTATGTACCACCTTGATTCCCGCAAGCCCATCACCGCCGACGAGGAGGAGACGGATCGCAATCCGCGGTCGCGCAGCGCGAAGCTGCGGGCGGCGGAGTTCACCGGCCAGGCAGCCAGCGGCGCCGGCAGGTGAGCAGTATCAATGAGTTAAGGAGATCGGGTCAGGGGTCGTCCCACCGCAGCAAATGGCGAAAGTAAGACGACACTGCAGTAAGAATCCCTCCTGAATCAGCGACCCCGACCCGGTTGCGAGGAGGGCGCAACGACGAGGTTGAACGGGTGGAATCAAGGAAGGCAGTAACTATCTTGGTTCCACAGGATGTACTAAGTTGATTCCCCTAGCATGCACTACTATTGGTGCATGCCAACGCTGTACGCAGCAGATGGAAGGACCACTATGGCGACACAGGCGATGGCAGCGCAGGCATGGTTTGACGGCTCCCGCGGAGCGCGGAGCGGGGCGAGCAATGTAGCGGAGATCGCCGAGCGTAATCAGTCGTTGTTGCAGGCACAGCGGCGCGCGCGGCGCGGTCCCACCCCGGAAGTCTTCTTCGCGAAGCATCTGGACAACACCCGGCTGGTGAAAGCCGCCGATCCGGTGCGCGTGAAGGAAATGCGCCGGTTTGCGATCGCGATGACTATGCTATTTGCGATGGTGATGCTCTATGGCTGGCAGCATCTCTCTTCGATTGAGATTGGCTATCGCGTCGAATCGGAGAAGCAGCAGCTGTTGCAGCTCCAGGAGCAGAATCGCCAGCTTGGACTGAATGAAGCCCAGCTCTGCGACCTGAACCGGCTGGACCGGGAGGCACGGCGACTGGGTATGGATGCGCCGCGTCCGGGACAGATAGTTCGTCCGGAGAGCGGATTGGATATGGATCTGGGGCCGGGCGCGCCGGTGATGGCGCAGGTCCGCATGCAACAGTAATTGTTACAAGTCTGGCCAGGAGAGCCAGTTCCACTTGAAGGGCTTCTCATTTGTTCCCGGCCAACAGAACACGCGCGCAGTCGTTGCGGCACCGCGGCGGCTGCGCTTTTTCTTTGTCGCGCTGATCTTTGCCGGCTGGGCCGTCGTGATTCTTGGGCGGCTGGCATGGCTCCAGGTAGCGACGCATAGCGAATACGTGGACCTGGCAGCGCGCCAGCAGCAGCGCACATTTCAGGTAGCGCCGCGCCGGGGCGTGCTGTATGACCGCAACCTGCACGAGCTCGCGATGACCGTGCTGGTGGACTCGGTGTATGGCGTGCCCACCGAAATTCAGGACAAGGATGGAACCGCGGCGGCACTGGCCCGCGTCGTTCA
>JBJMGC010000190.1:0-20082 GCA_045808105.1 Acidobacteriaceae bacterium
CGCCATCGCTGGCTTCCCCAAGGTGAACTCATCGATGCCATCTCGAACGCTCTGCGCTGGGGCGCGCTGGAGCCGCCGCGAGAGATCGGCTGGCTCGGGTTCGACCGTGCCTCTCCCGCGGAAGAAGCGTTGCAAGCGGCGTTGACAGCGCGAGGCGTTGCGCAGCAGGCGCTGGGGTGGGCATTCGATCAGGCCAAAACGCCAAGCCTCTACACGGCGCAGAGTGAGAACGATGAAACATCTGCATGCGCCGCCTGGGTACAAACGCGGCTCGCTCGCGATCCCCACGCGCGCATCGGAATCCTGATGCCTGACCTCGCCAGCCGGCGGGCGCAAATGCAGCGCGATCTCTACAGCCTGCTCAGTCCGGAGCGGTTCCCCATCACCGCAGGCTCGGCGCCTGCACTTCCCTTTGAGTTCTCGCTCGGGCAGCCGCTCGCGGAAGTGCCGCTGGTGCATGCGGCTCTGCTCTTGCTACGGTGGCTTCGCCAGCCGTTGGCGCAGCAGGAAATCTCCTGGCTGCTCCTCTCGAGCACACTGGGCGCGGCGCAAGGCACAGAAGCGCGAGACGCGCTGGCATATCTCGATACGAAGCTGCGCAACGCCAAATGCGCCCCTCCGGAAATGACGCTGGAAGCGCTGCTGCGCTGGCCCCAGAGTGGGACATCAGCCGTTCACTCACTGCATCACGATCTCGCCGCAATGCTCGCAGAATATCGCCGCGCCTTGCGCCGCGCGGCGGCAGGCGAGTGGGTGCGCCGTATCGGCAACCTGTTGCGCGCGGTGCGGTGGGGCGAGCGCTCCGATGCTTCGAGTCTGCTGTTTCAAGCTCACCAGGCGTGGAAGCGGCTGCTCGAAGGTGTGGCATCACTCGACTTTGCGAATGAATCTCTCAGTTTCGACGATTTCCTCAAGACGCTGGAACGCGCCGCCCACGAAGCGATCTTCGCGCCAGAATCGCAGGATGCGCCGGTCCAGGTAATGGGCGTCTATGCCGCCTCTGGACAATCTTTCGACGCAGTCTGGTTTCTGGGCGCGACCGACAGCGGATGGCCCGCATCCGGCAGACCGAATCCGTTGCTGCCCATCGCACTTCAGCGCGAGTTTGGTATGCCGCATACATCCGCGGCGGACGATGCTGCACTGGCCCATCGTGCCATGGAGCGCATCGCGGAGAGCTCCAGTGAGGTGGTCTACTCCTACGCGAAAGTCTGCGGCGATGCGATGCAACGCCCGTCGCCGCTCGTAAGCAGCTTCGCTCCCGCAAGTGTTGACACTGCACGCGAGGCGCCTCGCCCCATCCAGCTTGAATCGGTCCCCCTTGAGTCGGTCCCCGATGATACCTGGGTCCCCTTGCCACGCAGCGGCATCGCGCAAGGCGGCCAGTCGGCGCTGCAGAATCAGGCCAACTGCCCCTTCCAGGCATTTGTGCTTCGTCGATTGGGCGTGCGCGAACTCTCGATTGCGGGTCGCGGTCTGTCACCGGGCGATCGCGGTTCGCTGATTCACAAGGTCTTGGAACGCGTATGGTCGCAGGACATCGGCGGCCACGTTCACCTCACCAGCCACGCTGATCTGCTGCATGCGGCAACCGCAGGAACGCTTCGGCCACTCATCGCAGCCCATACAGCCGCGGCGATCCGCTCGATGCACGCAGAACATGGAGACCGCTGGCAACGGGCGTACTTGAAAGCCGAAGAAGAGCGCACCATTGATCTGGTGTTGGATTGGCTTGCCGTGGAATCCGCTCGTCAGCCATTTCAGATCGCCGCTGTAGAAGAAAAGACCACGATCCAGGTTGGCGACCTCTCGCTCCACGTGCGCGCAGATCGAATCGACAAAGTGGCTGGCGGCGAATTGCTGATCGACTACAAGACGGGCGAGGTGTCCACTGCCAGTTGGGAAGGGCCGCGACCCGAGCAGCCGCAGTTGCCGCTCTACGCCGCCTTCGGTGGATCCACGAATCTCATCGGCGCGGTCTTCGCACAGGTACGCCCATCGAGCATGGGGTTCAAAGGCCGCATCGAGAACGCGCGTTCGAATCTCTCCGAGCAACTCAACGCCAAGCAGGTTATTACCGAGCCTTACACGCCCGAAGTGGTCGAAGAATGGCGAGGCGATCTGTTGGCCTTGGCAGAAAGTTTTGTGCGCGGCGAAGCGCAGGTCGACCCGCATATCTATCCCAAAAGCTGCCTATACTGCCCGCTTCACGGGGTCTGCCGGGTGACGGAACTCCGTGGCTCCGCAACCATGCAGGATTCCGGCGAGGATGAGGAAGCGCCATGACCCCGCTGCGCACACAGCCTCTGGTCGCTGACGCGGCCGAACGCGCGCGCGCGCGCGATCCAAGACAGTCCTTCCTGGTGCAGGCGCCTGCAGGATCGGGAAAGACGGAGCTGCTTGCCCTTCGCTACCTCGCCCTGCTCCCCACCGTAGATGAGCCGGAACAGGTGCTGGCCATCACCTTCACACGCAAGGCGACGGCCGAGATGCGCGTCCGTGTTTTGGAGGCACTCGCATCGGCAGCACGCAGCGAAGATCCAGCAGCGAGTGAGCACGATCGCGAGGTACGGCACCTGGCTCAGGCCGCACTGGTCCATGCGCAGGCACGCGGTTGGCAGCTAATCGAGCAGCCACAACGGCTCAACATCCAGACCATCGATTCGCTCGCCCTCTCCATCGCGTATCAGACTCCCTTGCTCTCGCAGCTCGGTGGGCCGCTCACGCCTACCGAAGATGTGAAGCCGCTCTATGCGCTCGCGGCGGAACGCACGCTCGCACATCTTGGCGACCCCGCGGAGCCGGAGCTCGCCGACGCCCTGGCTGAGATTCTGAAGCTGCGCGATGCCAACCTCCCGGATTGCGAAGCCCTGATTGCCGGCATGCTGGCGCGCCGGGATCAATGGTTGCTGGTGCTGCCAGTGATCCTGCGCAAGGAACGGCCATGGGATGAATTAAGGGCCAAGCTCGAAGAACCCTTCCGCCGCGAGCACGAGGCGGTGATGGAAAATCTCCGGCGCGAGTTCTCACGGATTCCTGGCGCATTGGATCAACTGCTGACTCTCGCAAACATCGCATGCGATAACGGGCAGGAGCAACTCCTCGCGATACGCACGATCCGAGACGCCGCAGAGCTCCACGACGCTTCACACTGGCAATGCCTCTGCCATTTGCTGCTCACCACCAATGATGAGTGGCGCTCCAGCATAGACGCACGCCTCGGCTTCCCCGCGAAAACGCACCGGGAATCGGCATCGCAGCTTAAAGCGATAATCGCCCAGCTCTCAACGAATACCGCTCTGCTTGCAGAGCTCTGCAATCTACGCGATCTCCCGCCCGCAGCGTACTCCGACGAGGAGTGGCGCACCGTACGCCACATCTTTATCGTTCTGCGGCACGCCATCGCGCAATTGCGTGTCGTCTTCGCTGAGCAAGGTGTCATCGACTTTGCCGAGGCGGGTATTGCCGCGCACGCCGCGCTCCAAGACCCTGCCGTATTGATGCGGCTAGATGAACGCGTGCGCCATCTGCTCGTAGATGAGTTTCAGGACACCTCGCGGCCGCACCTCGCCCTTCTGCGAGCTCTGCTCGAAGGCTGGCAGATGGGCGATGGCCGTACATGCTTCTTCGTCGGCGACCCGATGCAATCCATCTATCTCTTCCGAGATGCGGAATCGCGATTGTTCCATCAGGTGCGCGAGCACGGCATGGAAGCAGGCAACACGTATCTCCCGCTAAGGGCGCTGCAACTCTCCACCAACTTCCGGTCCACTCCTGCCATCGTGAATCCAATCAATGAAGTATTCAAGCGTGTGCTTGGAGCGGACCCCGAGGACGAGGTGCAATACGCCGCCTCCGTGTCCAGCAAGTCCGATGAAGGCCATACCACGGATGCCTTGCACCTGCACATGCAGACCTACGAGAAAGATGCTCGGGCACCCCAGGAGCTGGACGCCGCCGAGGCGGATTCGATGATCGCGTTGATTCGCGCCCACACGCCCGCGATCGAGCAAGCGCAGCGCAATGGCGGCAAATATCGTGTTGCAGTGCTGGCCCGCGCCCGAACGCACCTGGTCGAGATCATCAGCAGATTGCAACAGGCACAAATACCATTTCGCGGCGTGAAGATCGACCTGCTGCGCGACCGGCAGGAAATCGTCGATCTGCTTTCTCTACTGCGCGCCCTGCTGCATCCGGCAGATCGCATCGCCTGGCTTGCGGTGCTGCGCGCGCCGTGGTGCGGGCTGACCATACCGGCGCTGCACGCCATCTGCGGCGACCCCGACGGCGCCGACCAGACAGCCTCCATCGCGGCGCTCATTCGTTCGCATCAGGATCGCCTCGATCCGGAAAGCCGCAAGCGTGCGTTGCAGGTCCTGTCCATCCTCGAACAGGCGCAGGCCGCCTATGCCGCCGGATCGCTCGCCGGCTCACCCGCCGGACTTGCGCTCTGGCTGGAGCGCACGTGGTCAGCACTCGGCGCGCCGCGGTTCCTCAACACGGAATCGCTCGCCAACTGTGAAGTGTTATTCGCCACCCTCGCGCAGATGCCTCCAAGCTGTTTCGGCACTCTCGACGAGAGCCTGAACCAAAGGCTGGAAGAGCTCTATGCACTGCCGGATCCCACCGTCTCCGAAAATTGCGGCGTGCAGCTCATGACCATTCATAGTGCAAAGGGGCTGGAGTTTGAAGTGGTCCTCGTGCCGCAGCTCCAACGACCTGCCCGGCCCGACGAGTCAGCATTGTTTCAGTGGCTCGTGCGAAGACAGCCCGGAACAACGGAGGATGAGCTCCTGCTCGCTCCGATTGGATACAAACATGGCGACAAACTCCGGCTCTACGATTGGGTGCAGAAGAAAACGCTACGTCGGGCGCGACAGGAGGACAAGCGTCTGTTGTATGTCGCCTGTTCGCGCGCCATCCGTGAGCTGCACCTCTTCGCGTCGATTGAGCTCAAGCAGAACGGCGAACTCTCGCGATCCCGCAAGTCCTGTCTGCTCGCAGCAGGATGGGACGGATTGGAGGGCCGCATGGAAGCAGCACGACCGGCACCAGCTAACGTTGTCACAATGCCTGGCGTCGTCTCTTCATCTCTGCCTGCCAACAACGGGACCGTCTCTTCCCTCGCCGCCGCGGCGCAGAGACAGTACCTCCGCAGAGTTCCGGCTGATTGGTTTGCTGAAGGATTCGCAGATGCGGGAATCGAGCCTCCGCAGGTGCCCGATACCGCCAGTCGCAGGTCTCGCCCCAACGAAGACGGCACGACCGGCAATCGGCTCGCACGCGTGCAGGGCATCGTCTTGCATGAGCTCCTAGAGCGGACGGCAGCAGGCGCGAGTGGCGATCGCCCGGACTGGGGCCGCCTCACGGACGCGCTGCTCCGGCAGCACGGGCTGACAGCTACCGATAGTGCATCGGCGCGTTCCGCAATTCTCGAAGGAATACGCAACACCCTCAGCCACGAAGAGGGCCGCTGGCTGCTGATGGCTCACCCATCCGCTCCAGGAAATGAACCTGCGGCTAAGCAATCCCCAAGCGAGCAATCCGGGAACGAACAATCCTGGAATGAAATTTCCTGGACCACCACAAAGGACGGCCGCATCCTCCGCCAACGCCCCGATCGTGTCTTCTTCGCTGGAGAGTCGCCCGGCGCTCCTGGAGCGGAGTATCTGTGGATCATCGACTACAAGACGGCTGCACTTCCCGCCGACATCGATCGCGATATCTTCCTCGCTGCCGCTCGCGAACAGTACCACGCGCAACTGGAGTCCTATAGCGAACTCTTCCGCAAGCTTCCTGAGTTAGACGAAGCAGCAGCACAGCGAAAATACCGGCTTGCGATCTATCATCCCATGCTGCCCTGGCTCGACTGGTGGCCGGCCTGAGCAAGCGCGTCCGTCTTCAGGAAGCAGCGTTCTGAGCGCTGTCCTGATGGTGCCGGACGTCGGCCCCGCGAACCCAGAAGATCACATCTTCAGCGATGTTCGTCGCATGATCGGCGACGCGCTCCAGATTGCGCGCGATCACCAGCGCATTCAGTGCCTGTGCGGTAAGAGCCGGCTGCTCCTTGATGAGAATCGAGAGCGAGTAGTATGCAGCCTCGTTCATCTTGTCGACCTGGTCGTCCATCGCCAGCACAGTTTGCGCCATCTCCGCATCGCCTTCGATGAATGATTGGAGCGCCTTGCGCACCATGCCGGAAGCAACCGAAGCCATGTGTGGGATATCGACCGGCATTTCCGCTGCGGCAAATGCATTCAGGTCGCACACGCGCTCCGCGATGTTGACGGCCTGATCGCCAACGCGCTCGAGGTCGGCGTTGATCTTGATGACCGCCAGAATAAATCTCAGATCGATGGCCATCGGCTGTTCCATCGCGAGCAGGTCCAGCGCCGTCTGATCGATCTCCCGCTCCAGGCGGTTGATCGCCAGTTCACCGTGCATTACCAGGTCGCAGATCGAAGTGTCGCGCGTGCGGTAGGCTTCAATCGCGCGCTGGATCGCCTGCTCGGCCATGCCAGCCATTACGAGCAGCTTTTCTTTCAGTTCGTCCAGGCTCTGATGAAACCGTATCCGCATTAGCCGAACCGTCCAGTGATGTAATCCTCCGTGCGCTTGTCACGGGGATTCGTAAAAATTTTGTGGGTGGAATCGAACTCCACCAGTTTGCCCATCAGGAAGAAACCGGTGCTCTCCGCGACGCGCGCCGCCTGCTGCATATTATGGGTCACGATCACGATCGTGTACTGCGATTTCAGCTCAAAGATCAGATCTTCGATCTTCGCGGTGGAAACAGGATCCAGCGCCGAGGCCGGTTCATCCATCAGTAGCACTTCCGGATCCACCGCAAGCGCGCGCGCGATACAGACCCGCTGCCGCTGGCCGCCGGAAAGGCTGGCGCCCGACTTCTTCTTCAGATCGTCCTTCACTTCCTCCCACAGCGCCGATTGGCGCAATGAGCGCTCGACCACCTCGTCGAGCACTCGGCGGTTGCGGAAGCCATTCAGCTTCAGCCCCGACGCGACATTGTCGTAAATCGACATAGTGGGAAATGGATTCGGCCGCTGAAAAACCATGCCCACGCGGCGGCGGACCTCGACGGGCGATGTCTCGGCATAGATATCGACGTCATTGATCAGTACCTTACCGGTGACACGCGCAATCGGGTTTGTTTCATGCATGCGATTCAGGCAGCGCACGAAGGTGGATTTCCCACAGCCGGAGGGCCCGATCAGCGCTGTCGCGTGATTCGCCGGCATATTCAATTGGATGTCCTGCAGCGTGTGATTGGTGCCATACCACGCATTCAGATCGCTGACTTCGATGCCGACGCCCAAGCTAACTTGCTCCCTTCAATGTGCCGCGGCTGACGACATAGCGTACCAGCGCAACTGAGGCGATGATGAGCACGATCAGCACCAGCGCACCCGCCCACGCCAACCGGTGCCACTCGTCATATGGTGAGACGGCGTAGACGAAAATCTGCAGCGGTAAAGCGGCGATGGGCTCATTCAAACTGGTGCTCTGAAATGCGTTGCCGAAGGCGGTGAACAACAGCGGCGCAGTCTCGCCCGCCACGCGGGCGAAAGCCAGCATGCAGCCGGTGACGATACCCGCCGAGGCGGTACGCAACGTAATCGTCAGCACCGACCGCCACGCGGGAACTCCGAGACCAAGGGCAGCCTCGCGAATCGCGTGCGGCACCATGCGCAGCATCTCTTCCGTAGTCCGCGTCACGGTCGGCACCATCATCACGCCCAGCACCACGCCGCCGGCCAGAGCGGAAAAGTGCTTTTGCGGCAAAACAATCAGCGCGTAAATTGCGATGCCCATCACGATCGACGGGACCCCGTTTAGTACATCCGCGGTAAAGCGCACCAGATTGCCCATGCGCGTTTCCCCGGCGTACTCGGCCAGGTAGATGCCCGCGCCAATGCCTAGCGGAATGCCGATCGCGCTCGCGAGCGCGAGAATGACCCCCGAGCCGACGATGGCGTTCTCCATGCCACCGCCTTTCTCGCCTACCGGCACCGGAATCTTGGTAAAGAAATCCCAGTTCAGCGAGGTCACGCCCTGCTTCAGGAGATAAAAGAGGATAGCGATCAGCGGCGCGATGACGATGATCGTCGCCAACACTGCGAGTCCGGTCACGACATGGCTCGTGAGTCGCCGGCTGAAGACGTTGGTGCGGGATGCTCTGAGGGGCGGACGCATTGCGTGTGCTGCCATCTCAGGCCACCCTTGCCGGCGCGCCGCGCGTCACGGCCCACACCAGTAAACGGGCGCAGGCGTTCACTACGATGGTCACCAGAAAGAGTGCCAGTCCGATCTCGATCAGCGCACTCAGATACATGTCGTCGGTGGCCTCGCTGAACTCATTCGCCAGGACGCTGGCCATGGTGTAGCCGGGCGCCAGCAGCGATTTCACAACCTCCGGGCGGTTGCCGATCACCATCGTGACCGCCATGGTCTCGCCCAAAGCGCGCCCAAGCCCGAGGATGATCGCACCTACGATACCAATCCGCGCGTTGCGCAGCACCCCGATGCGGATCATCTCCCAACGCGTCGCACCCAGGGCCAGCACACCTTCGCGCTGCACCATCGGAACGGAAGTCATCACCTCGCGGGTCAAAGACGAGATGATGGGCAGGATCATGATCGCGAGCACCACGCCTGCGGCCAGCATGCTGTAACCGGCGTTCTGTCCGCCGAAGAATCCCGTCCAGCCCAACGTGAACGTCAGTTTCGGGTTCACGTAGTCGCGCAGCAGCGGAATCAGAACGAAGATGGCCCACAGGCCATACACCACACTGGGAATCGCCGCCAGCAGCTCGGTCAGGAACGAGAGCGGCCCACGCAGCCACTTGGGGCACATCTCCGTCAGGAAGATCGCCACGCCCAGCGCAAACGGCACAGAAATGAGCAGCGCCAGAAACGACGACAGGAGCGTGCCATAGATGAATGGCCACGCCCCAAAGTTGCTGTTGACCGGATCCCAAGCCGAGCGAAAGAAGAAGCCGAGACCAAACTTTGAGAGCGTGAGCTGGGAGCGCGAGACCAGCTCATACGCGATCAGAAACACAATTCCAAAAATGCTGAGCGCGCATAGGAATACCAGCGCCTTGAAGGTGCCGTCGGCAATCGCAGAACTGCCGCGGCCGCGCAGGAAACCGCGCACAGCAGAAGGCTTGGCGTCGGGCGTTACTTCAGACAAGCGGGAAACCGTTTCAGACACATGTATCTTCGCAGGCTGCGTCAAGGCAGGATCCTGTAGTTTTTCAGCCACTCCATGGAAGAGTACCCAGCCATAATGAATAGAAGATGAAAGGACTTAGAGCGGATTCCGGCCAGATTCGCCCGTAATCGGTTACCTGCTCGACCCATTGAAGTAAGGTGCAAAAACAGTGAAGGCGCCGCAAAGCGACGCCTTCGGACACCCTGGCTTGCTACTTTAATTGGGCGATGGTTGCCTTCACCTTGGTAGCCACAGACGCGGGCAGCGGTGCGTAGTTCAGCGCCGTCGCCTCGGACTCGTGATCCAGCATCCAGCTGAGGAAGTCCTTAATGATCTTGCCCTTAGCGCCATCCGGAGCGGGATTCGGAATCAGCAGCCAGGTGAAGCTGGAGATCGGATAAGCGTCTCGGCCGGGTGCGTTGGTTATCGAAACCCGGTAATCGGCAGGCATCTGCTTCATGCTCGCGGCGGCCGCGGTAACGGACTCGATGGTCGCCTGCATAAAGACACCTGCCGGATTCTTGACCAAGCCAGTCTCGATCTTGTTCTGCAGCGCGTAGATCAGCTCGACATAACCCAGCGCACCAGGGGTCTGCCGAACCATGCCGGCTACCCCTTCATTGCCCTTGGCACCGATGCCACGCGGCCAGCTCGGCGAGGTTCCCGTTCCCGGGCCCGCTTTCCAGTCGGCGTTGACCTTCGAGAGGTAATCCGTAAAGATGTAGCTTGTGCCACTACCGTCCGAGCGGTGAACTACGAAGATTTCCGTGTTCGGCAGCTTGGCGCTGGGATTGTCTTTGGCTATGCGGGCGTCGTTCCAATTGGTGATCTTGCCCAGATAAATATCGGCCAGCACATCGGGGGAGAACTTCAGCTCCCCGCCCACTCCTGGCAGGTTGTAGACCGGCACCACCGCGCCCAGCACCGTTGGGATGTGCTTGATCTTCACCTTTGAGGCGGCCAGTTGCGCATCCGACATCGGACCGTCGCTTGCCCCAAAATCAACCGTACCGGCTGTCACCTGGCGGATTCCGGCGCCCGAGCCGATCGGCTGGTAGTTGATCTGTATGCCGTGGCTGGCGCTATATTCGCTGAACCACTTGGAGTAAATGGGATTCGGAAAAGTCGCGCCCGCTCCATTTAGCTTTTGTTGGGCGTTCGCCGCGCCTGCCGACGCGCACACTAATAGCGCCGCAGCTGCCGCTAGAATTTTTTTCACTGGACTTGCCCCCTCGGAATTGATCGCAGCCGCGATTCTTTCGGGCTTATGTGAATGTGGGTTTACGCCCTGGTGAAAAACCGGAGAATGACTCGCCTAACCCGCAACGGTATCCGGCAATGCAGCCTTGGGTTTCGCTGGATCCTCCGGTGACATCGCGAGCGGGAGCGTAAAAACAAACATCGCTCCGTGGCCTAGCTCACTCTTCACCCGGAGGTCTCCGCCGTGGGCGTTCACGATGTGGCGGGCAATCGAGAGCCCCAGCCCGGTGCCG
This sequence comes from Acidobacteriaceae bacterium, assembly GCA_045808105.1. Taxonomy (GTDB): domain Bacteria; phylum Acidobacteriota; class Terriglobia; order Terriglobales; family Acidobacteriaceae; genus KBS-83. The sequence goes on from JBJMGC010000190.1 coordinate 10,729, forward strand.
CCGGAATCGCGCGAGCGCGCCTTATCCACGCGGTAGAAGCGCTCGAAGATGCGGCGCTGGTGCTCAGACGGAATGCCCGCGCCAAAGTCCTGCACATAGAACTCCACCTGCTCTTCACCGCGCCGTGCGCCCAGCCGTATCTTGCCTCCACTGCGGCCGTACTTCGTCGCATTCTCTACCAGGTTCCCGAAGACCTGCTGCAGCGCGTCTGGATCGGCCAGAACCGTATTGGAAACAGCGTCGCCGATCTCCAGCGTCATGCCCGCATCCAGCACCACCGGCATCAGCGAATTCGCAGCATCCTCCACCAGCACGCCCGCCCGCAACGGTCGCAGCGCCAGCTTGAAGTCCGCCGATTCCACCTGTGCCAGGGTTAGCAGGTCTTCAGTAAGCCGCGTCATGCGGGCCGCATTCTTCAGGATGATGCCCAAAAACTCTCGCGCTATCGGGTCAAGCGAGTGCATCTCCAGCATGGCTTCGACATAGCCGGAGATGGATGTCAGCGGCGTCCGAAGTTCGTGCGAAACATTGGCAACGAAGTCCCGGCGCGTGGTCTCTGCGCGCTCGATCTCGGTAATGTCGGAAAGTACACAGACCGCCCCGCCGCTCGGCATCGCAGCAGCATGCACTTCATAGACACGACCGGGAGCAACGGCCGTTGCCCGCGCGCGCGCAGCACCCCGTTCCCGCAGCGCAGTGGCCACACATACCAGCACATCCGGATCGCGAATGGTCTGTACCAGCGCCCGGCCCTCACGTATCGGTTGCTGCGTCAACCGTGCAATGGACGCATTCGACCAGCTCACCAGTCCGGTGGCAGTGACGGCGATAACGCCTTCCTGCATGCTGTCGAGCAGCGCCGTCAATTCTCGGCGGCTGCTCTCGAGCGAGTGAAAGGTCGATTCCAGGCGGCTCGCCGTCATGTCCAGAGCCCGTGCCACGGCAGAGAGCTCGTCCAGATTATCTTCTTCGATGCGGGCCGACAGATCGCCTGCGGCGATCCGCTGGGCAAACGCAACGATGCGGCCCATCCGCTGGGCCACGCGGTTCGCCATCACTGCGGCCAACATGGTCGCGAGCAAGAAAGAGACCAGCGAAGCCAGTAGGATGTCCCGCCGTAGCAGATGGAGCTTGCCTACGATTTCCGTCAGCGGATAATCCATCCGCACGATCACGCCGTCCTGGCGTGCCGCGATGTACAGAGTTCCGCCACGCAACTCGCGGCCAACTCCCTCATGGTTCCTCAGAGCGGCAATGCCAGGAAGTGCTCCGAGTGAAGGCCGCGTTTGCGCGGAAGTCGAAGTCGCAATCAGCGAACCGTCGGGATGAAATACATCGATCCGCGCGTGGGAGACAGCCGAAGTGCTGGAGAGGAGCTGCTGCGCATTTGCCGTAGATGTGACGCTCAACTGCGCCGCCAGAAACCGCGCCTCACCTGTCAGCGACTGTTCCGCCTGCTCGCGCAGGGCCCGATCCACAATCCTGCGGATGGAAAAATCCAGCACTGCCGTGCAGATGGTGAGCACCAGCACGAAGGAGAGCAGCAGTTTGGAAAAGACCCTTCCGGTCACAATCTGGCTCCAGTGGAGAACAGCGGCCGGCGAGCAATCGCGTCCCTAGCCAGCCTTGGGCACCTCAAAACGATACCCCGCACCGCGCACCGTCTTCAGATAACGCGGGTTCTCCGGGTCGCTTTCGATCTTCTCACGGATGCGCCGCACATAGACATCCACTGACCGCGGCGTCACGAATCGCGCATCGCCCCACACCGCATCGAGCAGATGGTCGCGGCTGAAGACGCGCCCGGGATGCCGCGCCAGGTAATCCAGCAGGCGAAACTCCGTAGCCGTGGTCGTCGTCAACTCACCGCGGACCTTTAACTGCATCGCGCTAGCATCGATCACCACTTCCTCAAAGCTGATGACGGAGGGCGCGGAGGGGCGCTCGAAGCGGCGCAGCACCGCCTTGACGCGCGCAATCAATTCACGCATCGCGAAGGGCTTGGTGATGTAATCATCGGCGCCCAGTTCCAGGCCCAGAACGCGATCGTTCTCACCTGCCCGGGCAGTCACAAAAATTATCGGCACGCTGCTCAGGCCTGGATGGGCCCGCAACTTGCGGCAGACCTCCAGACCGTCTCCCCCGGGAACCATGATGTCGAGCAGGAAGAGCGCGGGAGCCTGCCGCTCAGCGTCGGGAATCAGGTTGGTGGGCGTGGAAAAGCTGCGCACGGAGAACCCCGCGCTTTCCAGCTGGTGCTGTACCAGGCGCGAGATATCGGGATCGTCTTCGAGAACGAAAATGGTTTGGCTCAAGAACCTTCCTTGCAATGACATACCCGGCTGCTAGGGAGACAGCGCCAGGCGGAGTACTCCATCCCGCTCAGAGTACATGGACGGCGGCTCCCCGAATAAGAAAGGACGGTGAATGCAGGAACAAAGAACGATGAATCACCCTGCCGGCAGACCGGATGTGGCACGGAAGTATCAGATGAAGAACAAACGGCGAATGCTATACTCCGCAAACTAAAGCATTTTTCCTGCTGCTGAGGCAGTGGAGATCGTCTCGGCGTGGCCTTTCATTAACGAAAGGCCATATCAGCTTTTGCTGGCGCTCTAACCTGCAGGAAAATGCTGGAGACGACGGGTTTTTCGTATTGACCCAACGATGAGGTCCCATGTGTCGCGCGTGCCGGCCATCCTGTGTATCGACGACGAAGTCCTCGGTCTCGAGATCCGAAAAGTGGTTCTAGAGAGAGAAGGATACGTCGTCCATACCGCCGCTGACGGACCTACCGGAATTCACATTTTCCGGCAGAATCCGATTGATGCTGTGGTGCTGGATTTTGCCATGCCCGGCATGAACGGTGGCGCGGTAGCAACGGCCCTTCGCGAGATCCGGCCCAATATTCCCATCCTCCTGCTTTCGGCATACCTGACCCTCCCCGAAGAAGTGCAGCGCATGGTCACTCTGGTTGCCAACAAGGGTGACGGTGCGATGGCGCTGCTGCAGAACGTCAGAAAGATTCTGGAAAGCAGCGGAGAACCGTCATGATCGACTCCCCCGTCGGACTCCGCGAATTCAACCGCGTCGTTCGTATTACCTTGCTGGTGCCGGTGACGGTTCTCGCGCTTCTCGCGGGGCTGCTCGTCTGGCAGGTGGAGCAGGCGCTGGATCTCCGCCAACATTCCATCGTCGATTCCCGAGTCATCGACCAGGTGTTGATACTGCAACAGCACGTCATCGACCAGGAGACCGGCCTGCGCGCCTACCAGTTGACCGGCCTGCCCTCTGTCCTCGTTCCCTTCAACAGCTCGCAATCCGGAATCGATACCGCGCTTGCCGAATTGCACAAAACGCCGGCTTCCAGCGTTGTCCGTTCGGATCAGATCAGCAGGCTGGACCGCGATGTACGCGCCTGGCAGACCTGGGCCAGCGGAGTGCTTGCACAGCCTGCCCCCGCTCCTGAGGGGGTTTCTGCCGCGTTGACCCAGCAAGGCAAATCCATCATGGATGGCGTGCGGCAAGACTTTCAGGATCTGCTCGGAACGGCGACGCACAACCGGGACACCTATGACACCAAGCTCAACCAAAGGGTGAGCAGATTTCTGCAATTCGTTCTTGCCCTGGCACTTGCGGCTGGCATCACTATCGGTATCTTCGCCAGCAGCCGGCTGCAGCGAGTCTCCAGCACCTACGAGCTCGCCTTGCAGGAGTTGCAAGAGCAAAACGTCAGAGTGACCGCCAGCCAGCAACTGCTTTCCACCACGCTCGAATCCATTGGCGACGCCGTCATCTCCCTCACGCAAGAGGGCAAGATCCGCTTCATGAACGTGGTCGGCCAGAGGCTCACTGGATGGCCGCTGAGCGCCGCCACCGGGCAGCCGGTAGGCGAAGTGCTGCGGCTGGTCCATCCCCAGACTCACCAGCCCATTGGCGACGTACTGGAGGACCTGGACAACTCCGGGGCGATGGGGTTGCGCCAGGAGGGAACGCTGATCTCCCGCGATGGCACCGAGTATGCGGTTGACGCCAAAGTCTCGACTGTGGTGGACGCCGAAGGACGCGCCGACGGTTCCGTCGTGGTCTTTCGGGATGTCACAGAACTGCGGAAAGCGGAGGTCACGCTCATCGCGAATGAGAAGCTCGCGGTCACCGGACGTCTGGCGGCCAGCATTGCGCACGAGATCCACAATCCGCTGGATTCTGTGGCGAACCTGCACTTCCTGATCTCCCAGGAGACCGATCCGCACCGGCGCGGCGAGTACCTGAAACTGGCGCAACAGGAGCTGGGACGCACTCTGCAGATCAGCCGCGCCATGCTCAGCCTCTACCGCGAATCCCCCATGCCGGTCCAAGTCAATCTCGAAGAGCTGGTCGGCAGTGTCCTGCTGCTGCTGGACCGCAAGATGCGCGATCAGAGCATCACGGTCGAGCAAAGCTTCACGCATCCCGTGCACGTCTATGGCTTCCCCGGGGAGCTCCGGCAGGTGTTCACCAACCTGATCGCAAACGCCGGCGAGGCAGCTGGTCCCCACGGACATGTGCGTATCCTGGTGCGTCCGGCAAGCCCGCAGGATGGCCGCGCTGGCACCATCGTCGAGATCGCCGACAGCGGCCGCGGCATCGCGCCTCACGTCGAGAAAAAACTCTTCCAACCCTTCATGACTACGAAAGGTGAGCGCGGCACAGGGCTTGGCCTGTGGGTCAGCCTGGGCATCGTGCAGAAGCATGGGGGAACGGTGCGCATCTCGAACAGCACCGAGGGTGATCTGCGCGGCGCTGTGGTCCGCGTATATCTACCGGAACGCTCAGCACAGGCCAAGGCGGAGGAGGAAGACCACGACGCACCGCTCATAGCGCCGCCCTTCGAGACCACCGAGGAGTGGGCCGTCAGACCCTTTTCGGTATAAATACGGACCCGCACCGAAATCGGTCTACAGTGAGGCGACGGGCAAGGTCATAAGGTCATCCACCAGGCCGATTTCCTTCTGCACAAACGGCTCCGCATAGCGCACCCCCGCCAATTGCCCATAGTGCCTCGCCTCGGCGAACGTGCGCTCGCGAATCTCTTCTTCCGGCACAAACAGCGCGCTTCCCATCTCGGCATTCGCGTACTGCGAACGATAGGCCATGAGTGATTGATAGCGCTGTTCGACAAAAGGCGTGATGTCGACGACGAAGGTGGGCCGCACGTCCGCATACAGGCTGGCGTAGAGCACCTTGTACGGACGATGCGGCGCGGGGTCTGTCTCGAGGCGCGCCAGCCCGCTCAGAAAGCAAGCCTCATACCCGAGCGTCGCGGTCGTGTAGTGGTCCGGATGCCTGCCCTGCCAGTACGGCAGGATCACCACCCGCGGCCGCAGCTCACGGAGGACGCGCACGACCTTCATGCGATTCGCAAAGGTGTTCTCCACCCGACCATCGGGGAGGTCCAGCGCCTGCCGCCAGCGCACGCCAAGGATGCGGGCCGCTGCTTCTGCTTCCGTAGCACGCTCACTGGCTGATCCGCGGGTTCCCGCCTCACCCTGGGTCAGGTCCAGGATGCCGGTCTCGAGGCCCAGCGAATGCATCTTGAGCAGGGTTCCGCCGCAGGTCTGTTCTACGTCATCGCGATGCGCGGCGATCGCCAGGATATCTACGAGGGGTGTCTCGGATGCCGCTGGCGTCGTCATCAGGCCTGCCGCTCAGTACGTAGTGTTGTTGTCATCCGAGGAGCCGTCCATGTAGGCCACATCGGAAACTGTACCTGTAACGGTGACGTTTGTATTGTCCAGCTCGGCGAAGTTTGTGGTGCTGTAAATATGCACTTGACCGCCCTCACCCACATAAATCTTATGCAGGCCCTCGACATCCGCAATACCCGTCAGGTCGCCGATGTAACGGTCCACCGCCACTGAGTTCGTGGAGGTGTTGAACATGGTCAGGCAGCCAAACTGCACATCCTGTCCCGCACTGTTTTTGGCGAAGCGTTCGCCGTTCTGGCAGCGCTGCGAGCCGATCCACAAGGTATTGTCATCGGCCAGGCTCATCTTGTTGTGCGTGCCATCGCTGATGGCATATTGACCGGTGACGGTAAAGCTCCCCAGGTTGATGACGCTGAGATTTCCGGCGAGCAAACCATCCGGTTGCAGCTGCTGGCCCGCCACATACAAAGTCGTGCCGCTCTGGAGGGCATTTGTCGCACCTCCCGGCACGGGAAGTACAGAGGTGGCCTGCAGCCCGGGCTGGCTTCCCGCGGAAGTCGTGAGCGGGGGCAGACCCGCGGGACCGGCCGGATTTCCATTCAGAACGGAGCTGGAGATCGGAATAGTGACTATTCCCGATGTTGTGCCGCCGCATTCGGGCCCGCAGTTCAGGACATAGATGCTTTGCCCGTCCGCAGAGAAGATCGCTCTGCCTGGGCGATCAAAGAGCAACGAAGGATCGCCCACCTTGCCCACGCAGTACTTGGGCAAGGTCTGCGGCTCGCAGTCCTGAAAACCGGCAGTCGTCCATGCTGCCTGCGTTGCGTACTGGGACTGCTGCGCCGGCGTCAGTTTGATCAAGGTGTAGACGTCGTTGCTGTTCTGCACGAAGCCAAGCACCAGCGTGGCACTCGGGTTCATCGAGATGCGATAGATGCCCGGCACATCCATCAGCAATTGGCTGCCGATCGAGGTGTCATAGACCATCATGGCGTGTGCGTTTTGCTCCGCCGCAACGAAATAGCCGCCCTTATGGGCGCCGAAGATGCTGGCAGAAATGGCACCGGAGGAGATGACGTTGCTATTCAGCTTCTCCCCGGAATAGCTGATCGATGCCAGGCTGCCGTCTCCGGAGGAATAGACCAGCCCCGCCTGTTCCTCGGGCAGGTTCTGGATCGTTGCAGGGTTGGCGCCACTGAATCCGCCAATCGAAAACTGCCCGTTCGGATTGTTGTAAGGATGCCGGATGTCGTAGAACGCATCCATGAATTGCAAGCTGCCGACTGGGTTATCCACCGCCACCAGTACGCGCTGCGTAAGGCCGCTGGGCGGCAGAGTCCGACCCGCGGAGTAGAAGTTCTTTCCGCAGCCGGTGAGGATGAACGAAACCGCGACAGCGACGAACGCAGCAACGGCCAGGGACAGGCGACTTCTCTTCTTCAAAATGCTTCGGACCTCAACCTTCACAACAAACAGTGTGCGTTCGGGAAACTGAAGTATAGCAAAGGGTTGAATGACATTGCCTCACGTCGCCCCAGGCGAAAGGCCCACATTTCCCGCCGTTTCGGATAGGTAGCGCCGTGTTCAACAGGATCTCCGTGCGCTATCCGCGCTTTTGCTAGCATGAGAAGATGTCACCCCTGCAGTCACTCTTCGCCAATCGCACCATCCTGTGTGACGGGGCGATGGGCACTGCTCTGTATGGACGAGGTGTTTTCCTCAATAAGTGCTTCGACGAGCTGAACCTGACCCAGCCCGAGCTGGTCCGCTCCGTCCATGAGGAATATCTGCAGGCCGGCGCCGAGGTCATCGAAACCAATACCTTCGGCGCGAACAGTTTCCGGCTGCACCGCTTCGGCCTGCAGGACCAGGCCCGTGCCATCAATCAGGCAGGGGTGCGGCTGGCCCGCGAAGCTGTCACCCAACTCGCCGACAAGCAAGCCGGAAGCGCATTCGTGGCCGGCTCCGTCGGCCCACTCGGCATTCATTTGGAACCGTTGGGGAAAGTCGCATTGGACGAGGCCCGTGCCGCATTTGCAGAACAGATCGAGGGACTTATCGCCGGAGGCCCCGGGGTGGGTGTCGACATGCTCATCGTGGAGACGATGCCGGCCATCAATGAGGCCGAGCAGGCCATCTACGCCGCCCGGCAGGTCGCTCCGGAGATTCCATTGCTGGCGATGGTCACCGTGGACGAAGATGCGAATTGCTTGGATGGCACACCGGCAGAGATTGCCGCGGCGCGCCTGGCAGCCGCCGGAGCGGACGCCATTGGTGTCAACTGCTCCACCGGTCCAGCGACGGTGCTCACCGCCATCGAACGCATGCGCGGCGCCACCGAACTTCCTCTGGTCGCGATGCCCAATGCCGGCATGCCGCGCAACGTGGACGGCCGCAACATCTACCTCTGCTCGCCGGAGTACATGGCCAGCTTCGCGCGTAAATTCGTGCGCGCCGGTGTGCAGTTCATCGGCGGCTGTTGCGGCACAACGCCCAACCACATTCGCGCCATGAAGTCCGCCATACGCGCGATGGATGCGCAGCAGACCGCGAAGCCGGGACACACGCGTGCACCCATCGTCACCGAAACGCCACCCGCACCGCTGGCCGACCGTTCGAAGATCGGCAGCCTTGTCGCTTCCGGCGAATTCATTACGCTGGTGGAGATCGTGCCGCCGCGCGGCATCGACTGCTCAAAGGAGATTGAGGGTGCGCGCATGCTGGCCGGCACCGGCATCCACGCCATCAATATCCCCGACTCGCCGCGTGCCTCCGCGCGCATGAGCGCGCAGAGCCTTTGCCTGCAGATTCAGCAGCAGACCGGCATCGAGACGGTGCTGCACTACACCTGCCGGGACCGTAACCTGCTGTCCATTCAGTCCGATCTGCTCGGCGCCTCGTCGCTCGGCCTGCGCAATATCCTTTGCCTCACCGGAGACCCGCCCAAGCTCGGCAATTATCCGGATGCCACCGCGGTCTTTGACGTCGACGCAATCGGCCTCGTGAATGTCGTCAATCGACTGAACCACGGCCTTGATATCGGGGGCAATCCCATCGGCGCGTCCACGGGCTTCACACTGGGCGTTGCAGCGAATCCCGGTGTGCCCGACATCGATAACGAGATTCGCCGCTTCGCCTACAAGGTCGAAGCCGGTGGAGAGTACGCCATCACCCAGCCGGTCTTTGATCTGCGGTTGCTGGAAGTGTTTCTACGACGTATCGAAGGCTTCCGGATTCCGGTGATCGCCGGCATCTGGCCGCTCACCAGTTTGCGCAACGCCGAGTTCATGAAGAATGATCTGCGCGTCTCCATGCCAGACGAAATCATGGCTCGGATGGCCGCGGCCGAGACACCGGAAGCCGCACGCGCCGAAGGCATCCGCATCGCGCAAGAGATGCTGAACGCGGCGCGCCCCATGGTGCAGGGTGTGCAGGTAAGCGCTCCTTTCGGGCGCTATGCGCTTGCCGTCGAGGTTATGCGGCAGGTCCTGCCACAACCCGACGTTTCTCTCCAGACATAAGCGACTCGATCATGGCGCGCGCCGGCTGCAGGATAGAATTCCGCTACTCCTGCTGCTACTTCCCGTAAGCCGAGGTTTGCCGATGAGCATGGCGCGAATGGTGCTGGTCTTCCCGTTGCTTCTTTGTTCTGTTCTTTGCAACGCGC
>JBJMGC010000191.1:0-6538 GCA_045808105.1 Acidobacteriaceae bacterium
GCGTATGCCCGTGGGCGTATGCGGCATGATTGCGCCTTGGAATTTCCCGATGGCCATTCCGTCGTGGAAGATCTTCCCTGCGCTGGTCTGCGGCAATACCTGCGTGATCAAGCCGGCGGAGGACACGCCGCTCTCCACCTTCCACCTCGTCGAAATGCTGATGGAAGCGGGACTGCCCGATGGCGTCGTCAACATCGTCACCGGCTTCGGGCCGGAGGCGGGCGCGCCATTGGTAGAACATCCCAAAGTCCGCGCGATCTCCTTCACCGGTTCGAGCGAGGTCGGCCGCATGGTGGGCCAGAACGCAGCCGCACGCTTCAAACCGTGCTCGCTCGAGATGGGCGGTAAGAACGCGATGATCATTCTCGACGACGCGAATCTGGATTTGGCGCTCGACGGCGCAGTCTGGGGAGCTTTTGGAACATCCGGCCAGCGCTGTACGGCGACCAGCCGCGTGATCGTGGACAAGCGCGTCGCCGGCGAGTTCACTGCGCGGATCGTCGACCGCGCGAAAAAGCTGCGCGTCGGCAATGGTCTCGAAGAGAGCATCGAGATGGGACCACAGATCAACAAGCAGCAAATCGAAACTTCCACCCGCTACGTAAAGGTCGCACAGGACGAAGGCGCGGCGCTGCTCCAGGGCGGCGTAGCCTTAGCCGAAGGCGCGCATGCCAAAGGACACTTCTTCGCGCCCACTATCTTTGGCAAGGTGCAGGCGAAGATGCGCATTGCGCAGGAAGAGGTCTTTGGGCCGGTGCTGAGCGTCATCGAGTGCGATGGTGTGGAAGATGCGATTCGCATCGCCAACGGCATTGAGTACGGGCTCTCGACAGCGCTCTACTCGCGCGATGTGAATAAGGCCTTCCGCGCAATCCGCGACCTGGAGGCGGGTATCACGTACATCAACGCGCCCACTATCGGCGCGGAGGTGCACCTGCCTTTCGGCGGCGTGAAGCAGACCGGCAACGGCCATCGCGAGGGTGGGACCGGTGCGCTGGACTTCTATACGACCTGGAAGTCGGTGTATATCGACTACTCGGACAAGCTGCAGCGCGCGCAGATCGATAACGCGGAGTGATGCCGGCATTGTGCCCGCACAGCTCTACACCCGCACTGCTCCAGGCTTCACAGTTTTCAGCAAATCAGGAGAACGCATGATCATCGGAGTGCCGAAAGAAATTAAAGACCATGAAACCCGCGTTGGCGTGACGCCTGCGGGGGTGAAGGCGCTGATCGAGGCCGGCCAAAAAGTATTGGTGGAAACCCATGCAGGCGAGCTCTCCGCCTTTACCGACGATGACTACCAGGCCGCAGGAGCAGAGATCGTCGGCTCTGCCCACAACGTCTGGGGCAATGCCGATATGGTGGTCAAAGTGAAGGAGCCGGTCGAGAAGGAGTATGGCTTTTTTCGCCCAGACCTCACGCTCTTCACGTATCTCCACCTGGCACCATTGCCTGTGTTGACGGATCAGTTGCTGCAGAAGAAAGTCACAGGCATTGCGTATGAGACTATCCGTGACCGCAACAATGCACTCCCACTGCTGACACCGATGTCCGAGGTGGCGGGCCGTATGTCCGTGCAGGTGGGCGCTACGTATCTCGAAAAAGACAAAGGTGGACGCGGCCTGCTGCTGGGCGGCGTTCCCGGCGTAACGCCGGCGAATGTCTGCATTATTGGCGGCGGCATCGTGGGTACAAACGCAGCCAAGATCGCGCTCGGCATGGGGGCGAAGGTCACACTGATTGATCTGAACCTCAACAGACTGCGCGAGCTGGACGACATTTTCAATGGCCGCGTCTTTACTCTCGCTTCAAACTCCTACAATCTCGCGCTCACCACACGCGAAGCCGATCTGGTGATAGGCGGCGTGCTGATCCCCGGTGCAGCCGCTCCCAAAATCGTCACGGCGGCCATGGTGGCCAAGATGAAGAAGGGTGCCGTCATCGTGGATGTTGCCATTGACCAGGGCGGCTGCATCGAAACCGCAAAGCCGACAACTCACAGCAACCCGTCGTATGAAGTCAATGGAGTGGTGCACTACTGCGTGACGAATATGCCCGCGGCCGTGCCGAATACGTCGACACTCGCGCTCACAAATGCGACCTTCCCTTATGTGATGAAGATTGCCCAGCTCGGAGCGAAACAGGCGATTCTTTCGGACAGTGGCACGGCTGAGGGCGTGAATACGTATGCCGGCACACTGACGTACCAAGCAGTAGCACAATCGCAAAACAAACCATACCGGCCTATCCGCGACGTGCTTGCCTGATTGTGGATCGCTAGCAGGACGAAGGGGCGCAGCCGAAGCCGCGCCCCTCCTTGTCTCTGTACTCGATTACGGATTTACGGTTGTGCTCACGCTGTTTGCGAGGCTGAAGGTGAGCGGCGACTCGGCATTGACAATGATCTGCTTGTTGCCGGTCATGGCGCCTGCAGCAGTGCCGCCCCCGCCGCCGATCAGTCCACCGATGAGCGCGCCTTTGCCGCCGCCAGCGAGGCCACCGATGAGTGCGCCCGCGCCCGCGCCGCCGCCGACGAAGCCGGCCGTGCGTTTGCCCTTGCCACTGATGCTGCGGCTCCATGTGCTGGAGTCAATCTGGGTGCGCGCTCCGTTGACCCGGAGGCTGGTCAGCCGCAGAGACAAAATAGCCGCGCCTTTGAACTTGCCCCGAGAGTTAGCTGCGGTCACCGTGCCGCTGGCAGTAGAGCCGGTCGGTACCAGCGTCCGACCTTTGACGACGATCGGCGAAGTCACGGTCGCATCGAAGGAGTCTCCTTCGTGCGCTGTGTTGGAAGCGATGGTCTGAGCCAGCCGGACCGTGACGCGCGTTCCGGCGGGAATGGTGTACGTGACTGGTTGAGGAGGCGGAGCTGGCGCCGCTGCTGGTGGATTTGCTGGCGCAGCGGGCGTTGCATTCGGTGTTCCGGGCGCCGATGCAGCTGTGCCCGGTGCGGGCGCGGTGGGAGCCGGTGCTGGCTGGCTCGCCGCAGGCTGCTCGGCGTTCTGTGGTGGCTGATTTTTGTTGCAACCGGCAACCAGGAGCAGGCCTGCCAGTGAAAACGGAATCGCGAGTTGTGTCAGCTTGGCATGGATCATAGCGTCCACTAGGATGCCACACCTGAGAGCGAAATGCAGCCAATCTCGATGAATCTCCCGGTACTACCCACTTGCTGCGGCACCGGTATGCGCGCGGAAGCGCCTATAATCGCAGGGTTCCCGCACAGATCCGGGCGCCTTTGGGGAGGAGTGTTGTGTTTCGCAGCCGCCGCGTAACCGTCGCGCTGTTAGCCGGATGTCTTGGTCTGGCCGCGATACTGCTGGTCGCACTCAACGCGTTCAATCTGCACTTCCTGAATCCGCGTGACAGCAACGGCATCTTCCTGTTCACTGCGCTGTCCATTCTGGTTTTCCTGCTGTTGCTGGTGCTGCTCGTTCTGCTCTGCCGCAATGTGCTGAAGCTGTACGCCGACGGTAAGAACCGGCTGCTCGGCTCGCGCATCCGGACGCGCCTGCTCTCCGGAGCGCTCATCCTGAGCTTCGCACCTACGCTGTTCATGTTTCTTTTCAGTTACCTGCTGATGAACCGCTCCATTGACCGATGGTTCTCGCAGCCCGTTGCACAACTGCGCGAGGACTCCACCCGAGTTGCGCTGGAGCTCTCGCAATATGCAGCAGAGAATGCGCGTGCGGAAGCAGAATCCCTCGCCAGCTCGGTCACGCTGGAACGAAGCCTGCAACAGAAAGACATTCTTTCTGCCTTAGGCGTCGTACGAAGCCATCGCATTACACTCGCGGGCGGTTTCCTCATCATCTACAACGACAACGAGCCTGCCGTGGAATACGCCATGCCACGGGGCGGGGCTGTCGCCAATCCTGAGGTCCGGCCGTGGATGGATGATGCCGATGCCACCAAGCCGGCCGCAGGTGAATCACTGCCCGCCTTTGTGCTGGCCGCGGCGCATCGCACGGACCAGCCGCTCCTGACGCTTGGAGGGATCGACTACGTCCTGGGCACCTCGGCCACCCCGTCCTCCAGCCTGGTCGTCGTGGCGCTTCCCATACCGGCCGGGCTCTCGCGCACCGTTGGCACGATCCGGTCCGGAGCGGAGAGCTACTGGCAACTCTTCCGCGGACGCAATCGTATCCGCGGTACATACTTTTTGCTGATGCTGCTGCTCACCGTGCTTACTCTGTTCGCCAGCAGTTGGCTTGCCCTATACCTTGCAAAGCAGGTGACGCGTCCCGCAGAAACGCTGGCTGACGCCATGGAGCAAATCAGCGCCGGGCATTACAGCCACCGCGTCACGGTGGGCGCGACCGAAGAGCTCGGCGAAGTCATTCATTCCTTCAATGCGATGGCGTCCGACCTGGAGCAAAGCCGAGCCCTCGCGGAGAGCTCGACCGCCCAACTGTCCGAGGTGAACCGCACTCTGGCTGACCGCCGCCGCGAACTCGAGCTCATCCTCGATACCATCCCCAGCGGTGTGGCGACGCTCGATGGCCGGTTGTCCGTAGTGCTGTCAAATCGTGCCATGCTCGACCTGTTGGATCTCGAGACTGGCGTTACTGATATCGAGCATGCGCTGGCCGATCTGCCGCTGGATGTGGCCTTTCCTCCTGCCATCAGCGAAGAAGTTCGCCGTTTGCTGCGGCGCAGTCAGCGCATGCGCATCGCCGGTTCAGAAATCGATTTCGCGACATCGAGCGGCTCGCGGAGGCTTTCCGTTACCCTCGCGGTGCTCGACCAGCCCCAGCAACGTGGCTACGTTCTGGTACTGGAAGACGTGACAGAGGTATTGCGCGCACAGCGGCAGGCCGCATGGAAAGAGGTGGCACAGCGTGTGGCGCATGAGATCAAGAACCCGCTGACACCGATCTCGCTCTCGGCAGAGCGTATCCGCCGCCACGTCGACAGGCCTACGCCGGAGAGCCCGACTGTCATCCGCCACTGCAGCGACGTTGTCCTCAGCTCAGTCGAAACAGTGCGCACGCTGGTCGATCAGTTCGGTGCGCTGGCGCAGTTTCCGGTGTCAGCGCCGCGACCCATTGACCTGAACTCCGTTGCAGATGCTGCCCTGCTCATCTTTGCCGGACGCATGGATGACATCCGCGTCGAGCGCCGCTATGCATTGGACCTGCCGCTTGTGATGGCAGACAAGAACGCCCTGCGCCGCGCCGTTGCCAACCTCATTGATAACGCGGCAGAGGCGATGCACGGTACGCTGCATCGGCAACTCACCGTGATCACGGGCGAGAACGCCGGCCGCACCATGGCTGAGATCGTGGTGGCCGATACCGGTCCCGGCGTAACTAGCGATATGCGCGAGCGTCTGTTTCTGCCATACTTCTCCACCAAGCAGCGCGGCACCGGGCTGGGTCTGGCGATCGCCGCGAAAATCGTGCAGGAGCACGAGGGGACGATTCGCGTGGAGGAGAACAAGCCGGCCGGCGCATGCTTCATCATCGAGCTGCCTTTCGCTGATATGACCGCACCCGAGAACACGACGCCGGCATCTACGGAGCTGCGTTCGTGAGTCACGTCCTCATCGTCGACGATGAAGCCGATATACGTGACTCACTCGGCGAAATCCTCGCCGAAGACGGCTACACCGTGACCACGACAGCAACCGGTGTCGAGGCGATGGTGCTGCTGCGCGACGCCACCTATGACGCTGTGCTGTTGGACATATGGCTTCCCGATCGGGATGGCATGGATGTGCTGCAGGACATCCGCCAGCTCGAAAGTGAGATTCGGCCGGAGGTCATCATTATCTCGGGCCACGGAACCATCGAAAGCGCAGTGCGCGCGACCAAGCTTGGCGCCTTCGATTTTCTGGAGAAGCCGCTTTCGCTTGAGCGAACGCTGATCCTGTTGAAGAACGCCGTCGAAGCACGCCGCCTGCGCGCGGAAAATGAGGAGTGGAAGCGTCAGCTTTCGCCGCGTGCGCATATCTCCGGAGAGAGCGTACCCATCAAGGCGCTGCGGCAACAGATCAAGCTGATGGCGCCGACGAACGGTCGCGTGCTGATCTTCGGTGAGTCGGGATCGGGCAAGGAGATCATCGCGCGCGAAATCTATGCAGAGAGCCTGCGTCGCGAAGGTGTCTTCATCGAGTTGAACTGCGCTGCGATTCCCGAGGACTCTATCGAGATACAACTCTTCGGCTATCGTCACGGTGCGGTGCCGGGCGGTCCACAGGAGAAGCGCGGCACGCTCGAGCGCGCCAACAACGGCACACTCTTCCTGGATGAGATTGGCGATATGAGCCTGAAGACCCAGGCGAAAGTGTTGCGCTCGATGGATGAACAGCGCTTTACGCCCGTGGGCACGTCGCAGCCGGTAAGTGTGGACGTGCGCATCATCGCCGCAACCAACAAGAACCTGGAAGACGAGATCGCCCGCGGCAACTTTCGCGAAGATCTTTTTTACCGGCTCAACGTCATTCCCTTCTACGTGCCGCCGTTGCGCGACCGCCGCGAAGATATCCCCATTCTGGTGCGTGAGTTCCTGGGTGAGTTCGGGCGCGAGTATGGAC
>JBJMGC010000192.1:0-6451 GCA_045808105.1 Acidobacteriaceae bacterium
ACTGCGGCGGGCCATGTGGCTGCTCCAGGTCAGCAGCGGTCGTCCCAAGAGCCCGTGAAAGAAGCGCTGGTTGAGACTCTCGAAGACTTCTTCAAGATCGTAGTACTGGCCCTTAGGGCCGTGGATGGTCTTGCGGCCGCGCATCTGCCGGATCAGCTCCGTCTGCCGCATGACCGATTCGCTGGAAGAGAAATGGCGATAGCGTCGTGTGTGCCGGGCATCCAGGGGCTTGCGATAGAGCTTCGCGATCAGGATGTGCGCGATGGCGCGCAGCACCGGCTCCGGCGCACCTTCCAGAACATCGGAGAGCGAGACGTGCAGATTGCCTTCGCGCAACCGGATGGTGGTGTTGAGGGTGGTGAAGCGGCGGAAGCGCACCTGCAGAGGCGGCATGGGGGCGCGCGGACGAACCACGCGATATTCGTCCTGGAATATCTGGTGTACCTCGGGACTCACGACAACGCTAGCGTAGCACCTCTGCCGGGCCGTATCAGAGACTGCGATTCATCCGGATGGTCAGCGGGTGGCGACCAGCCGCGCAACCGTGAAGAAGCACAGCGCGGCAACGCCGATGAGACAGACGCGCGCAGTCCAGGCGAGAGCGGGGCGGGCCAGGCGACCACTATTCCCGATCTGAAAACATTGATAGAGAGCAAAGATGCCGATGCCGATTCCTACCAGACGCTCGAGAAAAGTGAGTGCCGCTTCCATGCCATCTCCTGTCCATCTGCCATCGATTGGATAGATGCGCAGGCGCACAGAAGGACGCATTCCTGGACACAACTGCCTACAGAACGGCTCTTTGGTTTACTCAGGAGCCTTCTTGGTCTCTTTGCCGGGCTTGTGTTTGGCGAAATACTCTTCCTGAGATTTCAGCAGTGCCGTTGCCGACTGAGTGAGATTGTTGATGGCATCGGTCGCGGTCTTGCGCGCGAAATCATAGTCGGGAGAGCCGGCTGGCTCCTGCAGCACGGATTGCCATTTTGGCGCGCGTTCCAGCAGGAACTTGAGCGCCTTCCGAACGTCATCGTGCGACTCGTCGTAGGCATCCAGATTGTCTTGCAGTTCGTCCGCCAGCCGCGTCAGCTCTTCCATCCGATCGTGGATCTCGATGCCCGGATGCTGAATGGGGGGACGCACCACCGAACGATGGATAGCTTCAGTCCGCAGCTCGACAAACTTGATGTAGAGCTTTACGCGCTCGTTCGGTTGATCCGCAGCGGCGCGGACCTGTTCCTCCTGGTCCGGCGTAAGGGGATCCTTGGAACGTTGCGCGTGTGCACTGTGGATGGCGAACAGACACGCAGCGAGCAAGAGAAATGCCACGCGTGAAGTTTTACGAGCCCTGCGTATTGGGATGGGGGCGGGCAAATAATTCAGCGCCGGAACACCTGCATCATAAGCTCGTTCTGTACCTGGTTCAGATTTTTCAAGGTTGATTCGAGTATCGGCCGGTCATCGAGGGCGGCAGAGTGCAAATACTCAGTCAGCCGGAAGGCTGTGTGCTCCATCAGGATTTGCGCATTCTTGAGCCGCTTGTTGTCCTTCGCCTCGCCCAGATGGATCTTCTGCGTGTATTCACGAACGGCACGCAGCGTGGAGGAAGGATCCTCTCCCTCGCTGAGCTGACGGCCGGCGAGTTCAGTCATCTGGTGCACCAGCTCCGCGTAGAGGAAGCACTGGTCCTTTGGTGAGGCAATACTTGCCTTCGCCGCTAACGCGGAGAGCGCGACCGGATCGAGCGGGGGTTTGTTATCCGTGCCGGAGGCGTGGCTGAGCGCGGGGAAAACAAGCGCGATGAACAGCAGCAGACCGATTGGACGCATAGCGCACCTCGGACTTTCCGTGCGCGGTTAGTGACCGTGTCCCAGAGCCACCAGCCGATGTTTCGCTTGCCATTCCTCGTTTGGATACTTGCCGTGGGCGGTTGCGAGGAATCTGTCGTAAAACTCAGCCGCTTGCTTTATCTGGTGCAGATTATCGTACGAAGTTGCCCACAAAAACAATGTTTCTGGAGTGTCAGCCGCGATTTTTTGTCGCGCCGAAAGATCCTTGAGGACGGAAGCATCCTGGTGAAGCTGGGAATGCGCAAAGGCAAGCCCTCCCCACGCCTCCTGGTCCTTCGGGTCCGAAGCTGTAGCGCGTTCCAGAACGGGAACGGCAGCGGAGAATTGCTTGGTGAAGATCAGGCTTTGGCCGTAGCTGGTGAGCAAAGCAGCGTTCGCAGGCGATCCCTGGACAGCCTCGGCAAGCAGCGGCGCGGCTTTGTCTGCGGCACCGTTGCGCAGATAGGCATCGGCCAGCATGGCAGTGGCGCTGGCATTGGAGGGCTGAAGCTGATGCAGCTTTTCGAGCGTTGTTATCGCTTCGGCATCGTTGCCTTCCGCTGCCAAGGCGGTGGCCAGCTGAGCGGTGAGTCCGGCGTCCTCCGGATGCTTGGCGCTTGCAGTGCGCAGCAGCGGCTCCGCCTCTTGAGGCTTCTGTTGCTTCAACAGCAGATGCGCCAGGCCGGCAGTGGCGCCGGCGGACGCGGGATCCGCTGCCAGAGCGCGCTTGTAGGCGATGGCGGCATCGTCCGGATCACCATTGGCCTCGGCAATCTGACCGGTGAGCACCAGGTCGGCAGGCGTGTCGCTGCCCGGAGCTAGCTGTAACGCCTTGAGCAGCGACTGTTTCGCAGCGGCGGGGTCGCTCGGGAGCTGAACCTGCGCGAGGCTGCGCCATACCTGCGCTTTGGCTGAAGGGTCGTGATTGGCGGGTTCGAGCTGACCCGCAGTCTCAAGCTCCGGCACTGCCTTGTCGCCCTGATTCGTCTGAGCGTAGAGCAGCCCGAGCGCCGCATGAGACTCGAACTGCTTTGGATCGGCGGAGATGGCCTTGCGGTAGTCACGCTCTGCGGCGTCCTGCTGCCCGGTGGAGTCTTCGACGAACCCAAGATCGAAGAGCGCGCGGGGGTCGCCCGGGTGCTGCTGCAGGTAGCCCAGCAGCCCTGGCCGGGCGGCATCGTAGTCGTGGGCTTCGATCTTGTCTTCCGCAGCGGCGAGCGCCGGCGCGATTCCGGGCTTCGCGGAGGACAGGGTAGCGGCCGGTGTGACCGGTTCGTCCGGATCGCGAGTGCCGGCAGGCAGGGAAGACTGTTGCGCCGCAACCGTAACAGTTATTAACAAACAACACAAATACAGCAACTTCATCTTCATTCCTTAAACTGCTACTTCCGCAGGCTGGGCGGAGCCCTTGAGGACGCGGCTGAGCCAATATCCGGTATGCGAACCCGGCGCAGCGGCAATTTCTTCCGGCGTGCCGGTCGCGACGATGGCTCCGCCCGCATTGCCACCCTCCGGCCCCATGTCGATGACCCAGTCGGCGGACTTGATCACGTCCAGGTTGTGCTCGATCACCAGGAGAGAGCCGCCGCCATCAATGAGCTTGCGGAAGGCATGAAGGAGTTTGCCAACGTCATCGAAGTGCAACCCGGTGGTTGGCTCGTCCAGGATATAGAGCGTTCGCGAGCGGGCTACCTTGCCATTAGACGTGCGGGCTGTGGCGAGGTGTGCCGCTAGTTTGACGCGCTGTGCCTCGCCGCCGGAGAGCGTGGTGGCGGACTGGCCCAGCCGCACATAGCCGAGACCGACCTCGTCGAGAACGGCAAGCTTGTCCAGAATGCGCGGATGGCCGGCGAAGAAACGCAGAGCCTCCTTGACGGAAAGCTGCAGCACTTCCGAGATGTTCTTGCCCTTGTAACGAATCTCGAGGGTGGAGGCTTTGTAACGGGTGGCGTTACATTCTTCGCAGGGCAGCTCTACATCCGCGAGGAACTGCATCTCGACGGTGACCGTTCCGTCGCCCTCGCAGACATCGCAGCGCCCGCCTGGCACATTGAAGGAGAAGTGGCCGGCGGCGTAGCCGCGGCGCTCCGCCTCCGGCTGCGACGCGAAGAGCTCGCGGATGCTGTCGAAGGCTTTGATATAGGTGACCGGATTCGAGCGCGGGGTGCGGCCGATGGGATTCTGGTCGACCAGGATGATGTCGTTCAGTCGCTCGGCGCCGGTGAGCTCGCGATAGAGGCCAGTGGGATCGCCTCCCTCTGTCTGGCCGAGAGCATGCGCGACAGCGCGATAGAGCACCTGGTGAACCAGCGTGGACTTCCCCGAGCCGGAGACCCCGGTGACGCAGACCAGCAGACCGAGCGGAATCTCGACGTCCACGCCGCGCAGGTTGTGAACCCGGGCACCGCGCAGCACCAGCTTCTCGCGGCCAGGCTCACGACGGCGTGTTGGCACCGGAATGGTCAGAGCACCGGAGAGATAGCGGCCGGTGAGCGAGTCGGGATTGCGCTCAACCTGTTCCACTGTTCCGGCGGCCAGCAGCTTTCCCCCATACTCGCCGGCACCGGGTCCGAGATCCATCAGATAGTCGGCGGAGCGGAGGACGTCCGGGTCGTGCTCGACCACCAGGATGGTGTTGCCGAGGTCGCGCAGATTTTCGAGGATGTGGATCAGCTTCGCTGTATCGCGTGTGTGCAGTCCGATGGAGGGCTCGTCGAGCACGTAGAGCGCTCCCACGAGCTGCGAGCCCAGCGAGGTAGCGAGCTGGATGCGCTGGGCTTCGCCCCCGGAGAGCGTGGAGGCGAGCCGGTCCAGCGTGAGATAGTCAAGGCCGACAGAATCCAGAAAACGTAACCGCTGCTGCACCTCTTTCAGGATGGAGCCGGCGATCTCCTCCTGCTCGCGATTGAGCTTGAGGGCCGCGAAGAACTGATGTGCCGCACCGATGGTGAGCGCAGCGGCCTGGCAGATGTTCCGGCCATCGAGCAGCACGGCACGGGCTTCGGCGCGGAGGCGTTCGCCCTTGCACTCCGGGCAGCGCGCATAGCCGCGGTACTTCGAGAGCATGACGCGCACATGCAGCTTGTACTTTTTGCGCTCCATCAACTGGAAGAAGCCGTGCACGCCGGGGAAGCTGCCGTTGCCTTCGAGGACGAAGCCCTGCTGTGCAGCCGTAAGGTCGTACCACGGCACATTGAGGGGAATGCTCTGTTCGCGGCAGGCACGGCGGAGCTCGGTGTGATACGGCCGGTACTTGGGCCGGGTCCATGGATCGATGGCGCCATCATCGAGCGTCTTGCCTTTGTCAGGGATGATCAGGTCAAGATCGAAGTCGATGGTGTTGCCAAAGCCCTGGCAGCGCGGGCATGCGCCGTATGGGTTGTTGAAGGAGAAGAGGCGCGGCTCGGGCTCGCGGTAGAGACGATGGCAATGCTTGCACTCGTACTCACGCGAGAAGCGGAGGCGCTCGCGCGGCTTGCTGTCTTCTTCACGAGGGACCACCTCGTAAATGATCTCGCCGGATTCGCGATAGCCAATCTCGGCAGCATCGACAATGCGGGCACGGCTCTCCGCTGAGACAGCAATCCGGTCGACGAGGACAAACACTGGTTGGGTGAAGTCGACCTCAAGCAGCGATTCGGGCGAGGAAAACTCAAAGATGCGATTCGCCTGGTAGAGACGATTGAAGCCGCGGGCACGCAGATCGGTGAGGCGCTGGCGGAGCGCCTCGGAAAGGGGCTCACGCGTCGGCTCGGCACCGGATTTTGCCCCAGGCTTTGCTTTCTTCGCGCCCCGCTTCGGCTTCTCCGGCTCATCCTTCGGATGCTCGCTGACCGCGAGGTCCTCCGATGCGGGAGGCCGACGCACCTCGACAGGGAAGAGCGCGTGCAAACGCGTGCCTTCACCCAGAGCGAGGATGGCGGCGGCGATCTCATCCACGGAGTCGCGGCGGACGAGGTTGTTGCAGACGATACAGTGCATGGTGCCGCAGCGGGCGTAAAGCAACCGCATGTAGTCGTAGATTTCCGTGGCGGTAGCGACGGTGGAGCGTGGGTTGCGAGTGGAGTTCTTCTGTTTAATGGCGATTGCGGGGGCGAGGCCGTCGATCAGATCCACGTCCGGCTTCTCGATGCGTTCCAGGAATTGGCGCGCGTAGGCGGAGAGCGATTCGACGTAGCGGCGCTGGCCCTCGGCATAGATGGTGTCAAAGGCGAGCGACGATTTGCCCGACCCGGAGACCCCGGAGATCACGGTCAATTTGCCGTGCGGGATCTCGCAATCAATACCTTTCAGATTATGGGTCCGCGCGCCGCGGATCACGATGGCGTCGTTCACTTCTGGCCTGTCCGTAGTGAGTTTCAGGGGCTCGGGATGCACTCTTCAGTATAGGGCTTGCCAGCACGCGCGGACGCACTCAGGTGCGTGGTGTGCTGGCCAGTCCCGTTGGTCGCTGCCTCCGACTTATTGCTCTCGCGCCGCCATTAGAGAGTGCAGGACCAGCAGTATCCCTCCGCAGACGATGGCGGAATCGGCGACGTTGAAGTCGGGCCAGTGGTAGTGGACGATATGCACCTCGAGGAAGTCGATGACCTCGCCCGTGCGGATGCGGTCGTATGCGTTGCCGA
>JBJMGC010000193.1:0-18618 GCA_045808105.1 Acidobacteriaceae bacterium
ACCATCGGCGATCCGGGCGATTATCTCGGCGACAGCGGACATTTCTATGGCCTTCATGATGGCGTCACCGTCCACCACCTGCTGCTGAAAGATATCGAAGTGCAGAAGGACGGCACGGTACTGTCGCAGGAAGATCCGGATTTTTGCGATGCGGATCCGGGACCGACGCAGCCGATTCGTCCAGGATGGTGTCCGGCGGTCATCGTCAGTTCGGATGGTGGGAGCACCGATTACACCGGCGGACGGTGGATCTTTTCGGTGAGCGGTCAGGTGTTTCCATCGGAGACGATCAAAGGCAAAGGGGAGGTCTGGCGGATCGCAAGTGGCTCAGGCAGCCGGGGCTATTCACTTGCTGTACGCGACGACGATACGGGCGAGCTGCTTCCATTCCAGCTGCTATCCATCGACGGAGTATCGATTGAGTCGACCGGGAAGGATACCTCCGGCTTCGCTGCCAAGGTCGGAGATCGGATCCGGCAGGTGCCATGCGGCGACGCCCAGGCATCCAATCTCAGCTCGCATCCGATTTGCGCCACGAGCGTAAAGATGATGCCCAGTGCGCGGACGGAAATCTTTCTGCCGTCACGTATCAGTGGTTCGAAGCATGCAACCTTCATGACGCAGGCGTTGAGTACGGGACCGGATGGAGATAACTGGCCGTCGGTTGGACTCGTTCGCCTGACATTTGCCGGTTCTGCATCAAGGAACGCGCCTAGTTACTTGCAGGTACGGCCCTATGCCTCGGAGATCGCAAAGAGCGGCGGCATTCTTGGAAGCCCAGCAATGATCTCACTGCGTGGGGTTAAGGATGCGATGAGTGCTGAGCAGGCCGGCCGGCTGCCGCAGTTTGCGGAACACCTGGCGTCGCTGGGAGATCCCAACTGCAAGGCCCTGGCTCCGGGCCACACCCGGCGCATTTTCTTCGGGGTTCCAACCGGCGCTCCGGACGGGTTTGGACTTGGCTACGAGGAACTGGATGAAAAAGGCAGAGCAGTGCCCGGCACATTCAAGGACATCGCGCCCTTTGACCACTTGTCTGTGACCGTTTGTCTGCCGCTAGCCAGCGGCAACAAGCCAGTGACGGAGCGCTGGGAACTCGCCAACGTCGCGGGAGAAGACCACAACTTCCAT
The DNA here is from genome assembly GCA_045808105.1 of Acidobacteriaceae bacterium. Lineage (GTDB taxonomy): Bacteria > Acidobacteriota > Terriglobia > Terriglobales > Acidobacteriaceae > KBS-83. The sequence goes on from JBJMGC010000193.1 coordinate 1,132, forward strand.
ATCCATCAGACACGCTTCCGAGTGCTGCCGGCGAATGCTCCGGCAGGGGACGCATACGGTCTGATGGATAACGTTCCGGTACTCCACGGTAGCCCGGGGTGTGATGGCAGCATCACGAGCTTTCGCCGGGGTGCATGCGTGGTATCTACCGTCCACGTGGAGATACCCTTCGCCGAAATTGGGGACTTCGTCTACCACTGCCACATCCTGGAGCATGAAGACGGAGGGATGATGGCTCACATCCGTGTGGTGGCACACCGATAGATCAGACTGAACCGCGCGCGAGAAGTGGAGTGCTGATGCTTCCATTCTCGGCAAGCCGAACGAGTCGATTGTGTTGGACATTGTCATCCCGTTCTGGGGGGTGCTGCTGGCGCCGCCACTGCTGGCGATCTTCTACGCGTTCCGTAAGCCGAAGCCGAAGCGGGGAGTGAGTTAGGTTTCAACTCACCAGCCTCAGGGCTGCTTCTGCAGATTCGTGTTGTATGGGTTCTGCGCCGGTTTGCCGTCGCTGCCGATTACGAGCAGCGTATCGCCCTTGAGCTGATAGGTATCGACGTGATCCGAGGTGTTCGAATGCAGGGAGTAAACCACGGCCTTCGGATCCACCGGTGTGCCGGTCTTGAGTGACCAGTTGCCAGCGGATACAAAAGTGGTGTCGCCTTTGGGAGAACCCAGATATTTTGTTGTGCGCACATAGTAGGTGTCTGTCATCTGCTGCGGAGTTGCCGCATAGAAGGCGACGGTCGTTAGAATGCCGCTGCAGTCCGCACAGCGCGATTTGCCGCTATAAGTGCCGATCAGCGTTCCGGCGGGAGTGACCACTGGCGAGTCCGGGCTGCCGCCTTCCGAACTCACCGCAATATTTACGGAATACGTTCGCGCGGGCTTCGTACCTTTTTCCCATGGCCGGGCGTAATTCAACACCAGATGATCCTCTCCCGGAGAATTCGCCGTGAGTGTGATGGTTTGTGTGCCCGCTGCACCAGGTCGCTGCTGCCCTGACTTGAATGTCGAACTTTTCAGGTGAATTGCACCAGCCGTATCCTTGTCGGCCGGGCGCCAACTGTAGCCGGTGGAGGGCGTCGAGGGCAGGACGATGCGGAGCGTGTCGCCCGCCCTGAGCGAGACGCGCACCTGTGGACCCAATTCGCCAACTTCTGCAGTTGTCGGGGGCGTCGTCGTCTGCGCCTGGGCGGCGATCGGCATGTATACACCTGATGCCGTAAACATCGTGAGATAGAGCCTGAACCAGAGTCTCGCGTTGTGTCGCATATGCCACCTCGAAATGGCGATTGGGAATGTGGGGATCAACATACAGCATCGTTTTCGCGGATGGCGGCCGCTGGTTGCTCTCTTTCGGTCGATAGCGGTGCAGCTGTGGTTCGTCAGACTGCTCTTGTAATCCATCTGGCAGTTGCGCGACGGCCGCTGTGCCAGGCTCTCGGACCCTTCCCATGAGTCCAGTTTCACAACAGGGTCCGAGTGCTACAATCGAGTGTCCCGGCAAGGGTTAACTCCGCTGCTGCGAGCGCGCACGACGGGCCGGTCGACACACTTTCCGAAGCTGCAGAGGTTCTATGTCCGGCCACTCAAAATGGGCCACAATCAAGCACAAAAAGGGCGCGCTGGACGCGAAGCGCGGCAAGATCTTCACCCGTCTGATCAAGGAAATCAGCATGGCCGCGCGCGGGGGCGGCGATCCCGACGGCAATCCGCGTCTGCGCACCGCGATCCTTGCGGCGAAGGCCGAGAACATGCCGCAAGACAACATCAAGCGAGCCATCCAGCGCGGTACCGGTGAGCTGCCCGGCGCAATGTATGAAGAGATCACGTTTGAGGGCTACGGGCCCGGCGGCGTCGCCCTGCTGGTCGAGACCTCGACCGACAACCGCAACCGCACGGTGAGCGAGGTTCGCCATGCTTTCGCGAAGCACGGCGGCAATCTGGGCACCGAAGGCTCGGTCCGCTTCATGTTCACGAAGAAGGGGCTGATTGCCGTTCCCAAAGAAAACGCCGACGAAGAGAAGCTGATGAATATCGTGCTGGAAAACGGCGGCGACGATCTCAACGATGAAGGCGATACGTGGGAGATCCTGACCGATCCGGCGGCGTATCATGCGGTGCTCGATGCGATTCATGCGGCGAAGATCGAGACCTCGGTGGCCGAGATCACGATGATCGCTTCGACCTACACCAAACTTGAAGGCGCGGCGGCAAACCAGATGCTGCGACTGCTAGAGGCGCTGGAGGACCACGACGACGTGCAGAACGTTTACTCCAACTTCGACATGGACGCGAAGCAACTGGAAGAAGTGGCCGGCTGATCATTTATTGAAATACCCACAGGCCGCCGCGCATTCATCGGCGGCCTTTTCTCTGTCGCTTGCGCTGTTGGCATTTTTCCGCGCGGTTTTCGCGCACTGATAGGACGCATGTTTTCTTTTCGCCTTCGCCTGATGCACTCGGCCCTGCTGGTGGGCGCCGTTCTCCCACTCGCAGCGCAATCCAGCAACAGCGCCTCGCTTCCCGAAAAAGCTGTGACTAGTTTTTCGCCGGTGGGCGAGATCATGTCCCATCATCCGTGGAACTGGGGAGTGTTCTTCGACGGCGGCACAAGCGCGAGTGTCAAACCTACTTCGACCTACCTGAGCATCGGAGCGCGCGCTGGCAAGGTGCTCACGGATCCAGCCGGCCCGGGACTGCTGCGAGGGCAGTTTGAGTATTCCGCCGAAGTGACCCCGTGGTGGCAGGGCCGCACGGCTACCTTCGAACGCTACAACCTCAGCGCGACCAACAATCCGGACATCGCAGCCGCCACCGGTCCCTATAAGACGGGCGGCGCATATAACGGCTTGAGTTTCACGCCCATACTGCTGCGCTGGGACCTGGTCGGGAGCCGGCGGATCCTGCCCTTTGTGCAAGGGGGCGGCGGATTGATCTGGACCAACCACAAATTTCCGCCCGTCGGGCCGCTGCCTCTGCCGGGTCACCAAGGCACAAGTGTGTGGAACTTTACGCCGCAGTTTGGAGTTGGGTTCCAGTACTTCCTCAAACCGCGGCGCTCGATTACCTTCAATGCGGACGCCGTTCACATCTCGAATGCGTCGCTGGGCGACGCCAATCCGGGCGTGAACGCGACGGTGCAGTTTCAGATCGGCTATAGCTGGTGGAAGTAGACCACTTCACAAAGCGCCAGGACCTGGAGCAACTGCCGACGCAGCTTTTCCGTGAAGAAAAGCTGCTCTTCTCCAACGTTGATGAAGGACAGTATTTGTGAAAGCGGTACTACGCAGTGATAGGGATGAGTAAGGCCATCATCGAGTGCGTCCCGAACTTTTCCGAGGGCGTCGACAGAGAGCGTGTGCTTGCCATTGTGCGGGCAATGCAGGTGCCGGGCGTGTCGCTGCTGGACTGGTCGCAGGATGCGGACCACAACCGCTCGGTGGTGACGATTGCCGGCCCTCCGGCTGCGGTGGTGGAAGCGGCGGTGCTGGCAGCGGGCAAGGCGGCCGAGGTGATCGATCTCACTCGCCAATCCGGCGTGCATCCGCGCATCGGGGCCGCGGACGTGATTCCGTTTGTGCCGGTGCGCGATATCTCGCTGGAGCACTGCGCTCTGCTGGCGCGGCAGGCCGGCGAGGAGATCTGGCGCCGCTATGGCGTTCCTGTCTACTTCTATGAGGCTGCGGCTGCCCGGCCAGACCGGGCGCGCCTGGAGGATGTGCGTCAGGGCCAGTTCGAAGGGCTGCGCGAGGCCGCGCGGCGCGATCCGGCGCGGCGGCCGGATGTGGGAGGCCCGGACCTGCACCCGACTGCGGGCGCGAGCGCGGTAGGGGCGCGGCGCTTCCTGATCGCCTGGAATGTCTTCCTGGATAAGCCGGACGTGGCCCTGGCGCGTGCCCTGGCCAGAGAGGTGCGCGATTCCGGCGGCGGTTTGAAGGGGGTCAAGGCGCTAGGCGCCCTGGTTCGTGGACGTGCCCAGATCTCGATGAATCTGACGGACTTCCGGGTCAGCTCGCCGAGCGAGGTCTTTGCCGACCTTGAGCGCCGGGTGAAAGGTAGGGGCGCCCGGATCGTGGAAGGCGAGCTGATCGGCCTGATTCCGGAGGCAGCAGTCGAGCAGAACAGCGAGTGGGTGCGTCAGTTGGAAGACTTCTCCGCGGAGACGAAGGTCCTGGAGCGGCGGATGGAGCGGCCGCTCGAATGGCCATGAAGGGGCTGGCCAGGAACCTTGATGGTGACGAATTTCGTAACAATCGGTCAGTAAATGTGTTCTCACCCAGAAGTGAAATAGAGCGCTCCTGTGGCGCAGACTAAGATGGTAACCAGCGGGCATTGTATGGAGTTCCGTCGTGTGCTTAGGCCCGCCGTCTGGAAGGAAGTGAAGTAGACATGAAGAACCTTTCGAAGTTTTTGAGCGGCGGTATCGCGGCTCTCTGCCTTGCCACGGCAATGCCGGCGTTCGCAGCCCAGCTGAGCGGCGATGCGCGGGCCGCCATTCCCCACGATGTACAGCAGCTGATCGTGATCGACTATCGCGCTATGCAGAACTCGCCAGCGGCCATGCAGCTGAAGAACAAGGTGATGCCTCCGGAGCTGAAGAGCCTGGAGAAGGCGCTGCAGGTTTCCGGGATGAACGACAACCATGATGTGGACGAGTTGGCCTTTGCCTCGTTCCGTCCCAAGGGCGCGACCGGTGATTCGACGCGGATCATCGGTCTGGCGCAGGGGCAGTTTTCGCTCGAGGACATCATGGCGAATTTCAAGAAGAAGAAGATCAAGCCTACGGTGCTGCGCGATAACAGGATTTATCCGATGGGCGCCTCGGGCATGCAGGTGGTTTTCCTGAATCCCACCACGATGGTCTTCGGCCAGACCGACTCGTTGAAGCAGGCACTAGATTCGCGCGATGGACTGCAGCCCAGCTTTCTTACCAACAGCGGGATGACCGACATGATGGGCTCGGTACAGGACGAGCCGCTGTGGAGCATCCTCGATCAGAAGGGCACGCAAACCATGATGCGGTCGCTGATGGGCGAAGCTGCGCAGGTGGGCGATTACGACACAATCAAGAAGCGGATTCTGAGCTCGTACTACACGATGGATTTCCAGAATGGAGTGAAGTTCAATCTCGACGTCCTGACGCCGGACACCTTCACTGCCGCCACCATGGCCTCGCTATTGAACGCTGCCGCGCTGTACAAGAAGATGAGCGGGACAGATATCGAAAAGCAGGCGATTGACGGAACCAAGATCGACTCCAGCTCAGGCAAGCTGGTGGTGAGCTACTCTTCGTCGGACAGTCAGTTTGCGACCTTGCTGCAATCGAGTTTGTTCCAGTCTGTGGTGCACTAACGCACCTGTTCCTGATCGGAAGCACAAGAGAGCCGCTCGTTAGAGCGGCCCTCTTATTATGTGGCTGTGTGTGCAGAATTCGTTACCAGCGGAAGACCGCCAGGTTGTTGAGGTAGGCGTCCATGATTCCGTTTTTGTGCGCTCCGTCGATCTGGAAGTTCAGGAGCAGCTCACCGCGCGACCAGTGCAGCGCCTCGGCCGAGAGAACCGTTGCTTTCTGGAAATCGGTATAGACGCCATCGAAGCCAACCCAATCGTAGGTCACGTTTCCGTCATCGTCGCGGTGATAGGCGATCTGGACCTTGTGCCACTTCTTTGTGCCCCACTCGTGAGGGTTGCAGTGGATGTTCGAGGAATGCCAGTGCGTCCCCGTGCTGTTGACGTAGGTGTACTCCCAGCTTTTTGAATGGGCGCTGCACTGCGTGCCAAAGATGACGGTCCGGCCATCGGCCATGACCTGGTTCATGTCCATTTCTACGTTCGCAACCTGCGCGGGATCGACGAGGTAGACATTGGCTTCATAGACGAAGTGCGTGGCGGCCACATCGTGGCCAAAGGTCAGGTGATAGCGATGACCGCCATTGTTTCCGTAGGAGGTAACGAACTGGCGTCCGGGAAGGCCACTGTGGCCGTCCGGGTAGATGGGAAAGGTCGAATGGCCGGTGGACCATCCCTTGGTGTCGCTGTCGTGTTCCCACTGCCACGCTGGGCTGGACTCAAGCTCGCTTGCGCCAATGGCATTGTCGGGAATTCGTGGTGGCCCTGGCTGCGGGGTCGCGGCGAGTGGAGCGGGATTCTGGGGCTGGGAGGTCTGAATGGGAATCGCAGGCGAGGGACTAGCCTGCTGCGAGGTGGCGGGGGGCTCAGCCGTCGCAGAGATGGTGAGTGCCAGGAGTGCGATGAGTGGCCGAGTGCGCATTCGTGATTTCACTTATCTCACAGACGCGGTTGGAGCGTGAGTGTCGCTCGATACCAAGACGGTCGGCACGGCTGGTGTCCGGATCAGGTAACTAAGGGAGGCTTCAGAGTACGGAAGTCACGTGTGTCAGCCGGCGCGGCCCGGGAAATGCAGAGCGTGCTGCATGTTGCATGTGGCTGGTGCACATTAGCTCGTATAACAATGATTTCGGGCAACTTCGGATGCAGGCGTTGGAGCTCATTTCAATCGTTGGAGGTGTGACACCTTCGGGGTGCACGAGGCAGACAAACGCAGTAGAAAAATTACCAGAGTAATTTGCCCAAAGTGGGAGATGACGCCATTCTGGCATCGAGGTGGACGTATGAAGACACTGATCGCTTTGGTATTTTTTATCGGGCTCACGGCTTCTGCGCAGACTCCCAGTTTGCAGGGCACGAGCGTCGACTTCGAGACGCTGATGAGCATGCCTTCCCTCGGCGAGAAGATTGTGATGCAGGCCTTCAATGGCGGCGCGTGCCAGGTCACGCCGATCTCGGACCTGCCGGTGGCGGTGCGCAGCATCTTCGGCCGGCCGGTTTCGTCGATCTTTGTTGGTCAATCGGATGTCGCCGCCCACTTCATCGCCAGCGACATCGACAAAACGTACTTCTCGAACGGCAGGGTTGTGGTCTCGGTGTGCTCGCACCTGAAGCCGGGCGCGGAGCTGGATGCGATGCGCAAGACGGCAGAGAAGCACGGCGTGCCGAATGCATCGCACCTGTCGTGGATGTGGGAGACGCTCTCCTTCGACCAGAGCACGCATGAGGAGACAGTTCTGTCGCGCTTCTATCTGGACGAGCACGGGATGCTGGTGAAGGCGCTGGGCGAGCTCTTTCCCGGATTGCCGGCATTGATGACCATCCCGGCGAACAGTCCGAACTTCCAGCACGACATTGCGAGCTTCCTCGAAAGTCACCGCCCGCCGGTTCAGTCTGCACAGGTGGAGCATCCGACGGTGACGGCTACGCGGTAGTTTCACCCCCGACTGCCGAGCCCCTGACTGCTGGTTGAGCTTGACGCATTCCCCTCCGATATCCGCCGGAGAGAATGCAGTGAGCTCCTGCGTAGGGGGCTCGGCTTTTTTCTTTGGTGGGCCGATCTGCCAGGATGAACTAATGCAGGGGCCGGACGATGCAGGTGTCGCCGAGCATTTTTATCCATTTGGATTTATGCGGCGTCTGATTGGGGCCGGCGGGCCAGTCTGCCTTCATCGCTTTGCCAGCGTCAGCAGAGGTGGCGTGGAAGCGATGCGAGCAACAGATCGCGCTGTACGCAGGGATCTCGATCCACAGGCTGCGATCTTCTGCGCGTTCGATTTTCGCGAGTTCGCCATAGTGCTCCCATGAGTAAGGCGGCTTTGCTACCTGAGGCGCAAAACTCACCGATCCCCACGCGCTAAGAGTGTCAGACCATCCGGTGTATCCGGCGGCCGTCTGTTTCGCAATGTGAAGGCACTGGATGTTAGGTCCGTCGCCGCTTCTCCAGGTGCCGAGAAACCACTCGGAATTCGAGGTGGCTTGAAGCATGGGACGGGCAAGCGTCACGGGGGCATCGAAGTTTCCCCGGTGAAAGCGGCCCGACCATCTGTCTCCCGCGATGCGGTGAAGGTCAAGATCGTCTCCGGAATTGTCCTTGGAATGGTCTTTGGCATCGTCTCCGCGAAAGTGCAGTGTCAGACGACCGTCTTCATAGCGAACACTGCCGCCGCGCAGGGAATCGCTGAACAGGTTCTCCTCGCCCAATTGAAGTTGCGATCCCGTGCGGTGATAGAGGCCGACGTCCAGGCCGAGCCATTTCTGTTCGGTTCCGAGCAGGGTGGTTGCGTCGACGGGCGCGGTTGTATCCAGGATGAGATGGATGCCGATCGCGCCGCCATGACCGTCAGGAGCTTCCCAGACTCCGGAGAGGTCTTCCGGGTGAGTGACGGGCGTGCCGATATAGAAGCTTCGATCCTGCTGTTGGGGCAGCGGAGAAGGAGCGGATTGCGAGCGGGCTCTCGCACCACTCAGCACGCAGACGGAGGCGGCTGCAAAGACACGAAATATCGCCGAACGCTTCACGCGATCTCAGACATCGTGCTCAGAAGAAACTCCCTTCATTACCGGAGTTGAGCCATAGGGATCATACTGCGGCGGTGATAGGGGTGCGCGATGTGGCGGTCGAGTCCGCGTGCAGGGCGCCGTTGCGCGAGCAGACAGAGGCGATGTAGCGGCTGAACAGGGGGCTGTTGCGAGCTGCGGCAAGCGCCTGCAACTGGAGGATCTGGGCGGGCGCAAATTCATTCGACGGCATGCAGCCGAAGAGCTGCGCTTCCGCGGCGAATCGCTCTGGCGCATCGGGGAGACTGTCACGGCCGCTCAAGCGGAAGGACATCGGGGTGAGCGGGCCGAAGAGCAGCGGGCGGGCGAGATGTGGCCAGTGCTCCAGCTCCGGCTCGACTCCGGCCGCGCGAGCAAAGAGGATAGCGGCCTGAGCCAGGGTGATAACTTGAGAGCCGTTCCGGTGCGCGCGATATAACGCGATGCCGTCCCGCATATCGTCCTGAGAAGAAGTAGGCTGCGCGCCGCTGAAGGTATACGCGATCCAACGCGCCTGTAGCTCCAGCGCTGGATAGTAAGGGCCAGCCAACTGGAAGAGACCGATGAAGGCCAGTCCGGATAAATCGGGATGGAACGTGTGTTTGTAGAGGTCGAGATGATGCTCGTCGATGTCGAGCGCACGGCGGATATCTTCGCTCAGGTAGGGAAGGTTGAGATGGTAGCCGGTACCGAAGAGGATAGCGTCGAAGGTTTCGCTGCTGCCGTCCTTGAAGCGGACTACTTCTCCCTTCACCGAATCGATCCAGGGTTTGACGGTAATGCGTCCTTCTGCCACCAGCGGGAGAAAGAAATGGCTTTGCGTGAAAGTGGCCGGAGAGAAGGTGTCCGGTGGTTTGGGAGCGCCAAATTGTTCTGGACTGCCTGCCACGCTGAGCACAAATTGCTTTAGCGCGGCGGACAGTACCTCCGGTGGGAGGCACTCTTCGGCGAGCGCGGAGAAGCGCGTGAAGCCCACGTGATCGGTCGGCACGCCATTGATGAGTTTCGGCAGGACGTAGCGCTGCTTGCGATGGGTGACGACAACGCGGGCCGCACCGAGCATCGCAAGGTCGCTTGCAATCTCCAGTGAACTGATCTGACAACCGGCGACGAGCACGCGCCGGTCGCGGTAGCCTTCGGGGTGCTTGAAGGCGAATGCGTGGCACACGCCGCCACTGCCGGAAAAGGACTTGAGTCCGGGCACGTCGGGAATGGAAGGCCTATTGTAGCGGCCGGTAGCGATGACGACCTGCTCGTAGTGGTCCTCACCCGCATCCGTTCGCACCATCCAGCCACTCTTGGCATCGCGGCGAAGTTCGCGTACTGGTGATTTGAGGCGAATGCATGGAGTGAGGTCGAAGTGATCTGCGTAGTGATGGAGATATTCCCCCATGGCCTCGTTGGTGGGATAGGTGGGACAGCCAGCATAGTGCGGCAGATCGCTGAAGGAGGTCATGATGCGGCTGGTGTTGGTACGCATCGCAGGCCAGACGCCGGAGTGATTGGGGTCGGCGCTCCACTGGCCGCCGATGCGTGCACCCTGCTCGTAGAGGACAGGGTTGAAGCCCTCAGACTTTAGATAACGAGCGGCCACCAGACCGCCGGGCCCCGCTCCAATGACTGCTACGTTTTTCATTTTGGCCTACTTTGGTTCGTCGGGATGCGCGATTCGCCTGCGATTTTATCGAAGGACTTTGTCAACATATTGAGATCGCGCGTTTAGCGTTCCTTGGGTCTGGGTGAATACAGAGTTGTGCTCGAGCGCGAGGTCTTCGATCAGTACCTGATGTTTGTCCGGGGAGAACTTGACGCCGCGGCGGCCCAGCGCAGAGGTCTCATTGGCGGAATGATAGGTGAAGGTATCGCCGTCCCAGTGAGTGAGCTCGTAATAGGCTCCACGCGGCGGAAGACGGAGGATGAGGCGATTGTTCTCAAGCGAGACTTCAAGCGTGCCGAAGTATTCGTTTGAATATGTGCCTACGTATGTGCTGAGTGGTTTGCCGGTTGCAGGATCTTCGGGAGGCGGCAGCGTTGCGTAATTCGGCGATGAGCTCTCCGCCTCGGTCATCATCTGCTGCATCACGTGTCCAATGAGCGGGAGATACTCACGCTGCTGTTTGCCGTAGTGAAGATAGTCGAGAAAGGTGAGGCAGATGGACTCCGGCAGGCCTACCGGCGTGCTGTTGGTGAGGGCGAGGACGCCGATGTGCTCTTCGGGGATCATGTAGACGCTGGTAGCGGTTCCGAGCAGGAAGGCGCCGCTGTGTCCGATCTCGGTGTGGCCTTGCGCATCCTTTCTGGTGTTCCACCCTAAGCCGTAGTACTGATCGCCGGTGCAGACGTTCGGCTTCGCCGGATCGGGAGCTACGCGACAGATCTGCGGCTTGTAGGTTTCGGCGAGTGCGTTGGCGTCGATGAGTTGTTTGCCATTCCACTTGCCGGTGTTGAGGTGAAGACGGACCCACTGCGCGAGATCCCGGGCGCTCGAGCTGACTCCACCAGCGGGCGCCTCAGCATCCGCCTCGCGCACAAAGCGATTGAAGGGCTGCCCGTTGATCATGATGTGCAGCGCCGCCTTGTTTGCGCGGTTTTCATAATCGGAGAAGCGTGAGCTGGTGGATGTCATGCCGAGCGGGGCATAAAGCTGCTCCTCAGCGATGGTCTCCCATGGCTTGCCAATTTTGGTGGCGGCAGCGATGGCTGCGGTGGTGTAGCCAAAGTTGCTGTAGGCGTATGTCTTGCGGAATTCGCCGGGCAGCGGCAGATACCGCATTTGATGGAGAATCGTTGGACGGGAATAGCCGAGATCTTCCAGAATGTCGCCAGATGCGGTAGCGAGGCCGCTGCGGTGCGAAAGGAAGTCGCGGATGGTGACCTCGCGCGTGGTTTCCGGGCTGGAGAGCTGAAAGCCTGGTTCGAGATCCGCGATGCGATCGTCCCAACTGATTTTTCCCTCGCCGACCAGCGAAGCGAGGATGGTGGACGCGATGGGTTTGGAGACGGAGGCGATTTCAAAGACGGTGTCGGGATCGACCTGTGCCGGATCACCGATTTTGCGGATGCCGTAGCCGCGCAGAAAGACGACCTGGTCGTTATAGATGACGGCGACCGATGCGCCGGGGACTTTCGTCTTGTCCATCGCTGCGCGGATGTAGGAATCGAGCTGCGCGAGCGCGGCGTTAACGCGGTCCGGGGTGATATCGGTCTTCTGCTGCGCAACGCAGCAGTGTGGGAAACAGCATACAGCCAGGTAGCACACAACGAACGTGGCAATGCGATGGCGCATAGGAGCCTCGGGCCCTTCATTTGTCGGGGGACTGCATTAGACCATGCGCCCGGCGGAGACGTCGATGAATTTCCTTTGATTCAGGGCTGCGGGCGCAGGGCGGCGAGGAAGTCGTTTGCGCTGCGGGTATTGAGCACGTCGTCTGGGGTAAGCCAGGCACGGCGCAGCTGGCGGATGCCGTAGCGCATCTTCTCCAGGCTGGAGACATGGTGTGCGTCGGTGTTGATGGAGATGCGGCAGCCGCTTTCCTTCGCGATGCGGAGATCACGGTCGCAGAGATCGAGGCGATTGGGATCGGAGTTGTGTTCGACGGCGACACCGAGCTCACCGGCGCGGCGAAGGATGGCCGGCAGATCAAGATCATAAGCATCGCGTTGCAGCAGTTTGCGGCCGGTGGGATGGCCGAGAATGCGGACGTACGGATTCTCGATGGCGCGGAGGATGCGCGCGGTCATCTCTTCGCGCGACTGGCTGAAGAGCGAGTGCACGCTGGCGATGACGACATCCATCTGTGCGAGAACTTCATCGGAGAGATCGAGCGCGCCGTCCCCGAGGATATCGACTTCGATGCCGGCGAAGACGCGGATTTTTCCGGCCATATCGGCGTCGACCTGACGGATGTTGCGGATGTGCTCGAGGGCGCGCTCGTCGTCGAGACCGAAGGTCATCGCGAGATTTTTCGAGTGATCGGTGATAGCGATGTATTCATAGCCATGCGCGAGGCCGGCCTCCGCCATCTCGCGAATGGTGTTCTTCCCGTCAGTCGCTACGGTGTGCATGTGGACATCGCCGCGGATGTCCTTCTCCTCGATCAAGCGCGGCAGCATATGCTGTGCGGCGGCTTCGATTTCGCCCGAGTTTTCGCGCAGCTCGGGCGGGATCCAGTCGAGGTCAAGTGAGCGATAGATGTCCTCTTCGGTTGCAGCGGCGACCTGCGTGCCGTCATCGAGGCGGGCGAGTGCGTACTCGCTGAGCGTGTAGCCGCGCTTCAGCGCGCGCTGGCGCACGGTGACGTTGTGCATTTTGGAGCCGGTGAAGTATTGCAGGGCGGCGCCAAAGGACGCGCGGGGAAGAAGACGGACATCGATCTGGAGCCCGGTGCGCAGGCGGAAGCTGACTTTGTTCTGCCCTTTCGCGATGAGCTCTGCAAGGGGCGGATACGCAGCAGTGTATTCGACGGCGGCGGAGACGACGTCTTCTTCGCAGGCGGGACCGGTGACGAGCATATCGAGATCGCCGACGGTGTCGCGGCCGCGGCGCAGTGAACCAGCGGGTGTCGCGCTCTCGATGCCAGGGAAGTCTTTGAGGTACAACGTGAGTCGCTCAGCGGCAATTTCTGCGTCGTCGAGGTGGAAGCGGCCGCTGTTCTTGCGGTATTCGTCAATCCCTTTGCGCAGCTTCTGGATCAGCTTCTCGCCGACACGCGGCAGATCGGCGAGGCGGCCTGCGTCGATGGCGACGGCGAGATCATCCACAGTGGCAACACCGGTGGCCTCAAAGATGAGAGAGACGGTTTTGGGGCCCATGCCGGGAAGCTTGAGCAGCTCCAGCATGGTGGGGCGATAGCGGGTGAGCAGCTCATCGCGCAGCGGCATGGAGCCGTGCTGCTCGATCGATTGGATGTTGGCGACCATGCCCTTACCGATGCCGGGGATTTCGAGCAGCCGCTTCGGATCGCTGGCGATGGTGGAGAGAGGGATGGTGCTCTGCTCAACGGCCTCGGCGGCGCGGCGGTAGGAGCGAATGCGGAAGGGATCGCCGTTGCTGATCTCAAGCAGATCGGCGGTTTCGGCGAGGAGTTGTGCGATGGCGCGATTTTCCATTGCTGCGCGGCGGCGATGAAGGCCGTCTCACACAAACTCTAAAGCATTTTTGAACACAGCATTTTTGAAAACAAAATTCTTCCAAACAAAGGGCCCGACAGACGCACCGCTCTCGGGCCTTCGGTTGCGTTTTCGATGAGAGCCGGTTCAGGCTGCGGTCTGCGCGCGCTGCACCTGATCCGCCTGCGGGCCCTTCTGCCCCTGGATGATGTCGAACTCGACTTCGTCTCCCTCTTTGAGACTCTTATAGCCATCGAGCTGGATCGAGCTGTAATGCACGAAGACGTCGGGCCCATCATCCCTGCCGATGAAGCCGTAGCCTTTCGCGTTGTTGAACCACTTCACTTTACCTTTGTACTGGGACACGTGTCGGTTACCTCACTTCAGAGCAGATTCAGAGCGAAAGCACGATGTGTGTTTTCGCTCCTAGGAAGGGTGCTGGACCCAGCCTGCCTCCCTGTAGTGACGCACCGGGGGTAGGTTTGGTTTGCAAAAAAAGTGAGCCGCGCTACCTAAGGAACCGTGAAGACTTTCGGCGCTTACTTGGCGCCATCGCGTGCGGCTGCCCGCTCAGCACGCTGGCGTTCCTTGCGGACGCGCTCGTACAGCAGTGTGGCGGCGACGGTTTTGCCGTCGTGGATGCGGCCGGCGTCGATCTCGCGAAGCAGTTCGCTGAGCGGAACGGCGAAGAGCTCGATCTGCTCGTCATCCTCCGGCGTTGCATCGCCGGGCGTGAGCCCTTCGGCGATGAAGATCTGCATCCACTCGCCGAGGAAGCCGGGGCTGGCGAAGAAGCGCACGAGCTTCGACCAGTGCTTGGCCTTATAGCCGGTCTCTTCCAGCAGCTCACGTTTCGCGCCGGTCAACGGATCTTCCCCGGGATCAAGACTGCCCGCAGGAACTTCATAGAGATACTGCGCGGCCGCATGGCGGTATTGGCGCTCCAGCAGGATGAGAGGATCGCGCTTGCTCTTCGAGTCGTCGACGGCGAAAACGACAACAGAGCCAGGGTGACGCACGACATCGCGACGATGGGCCTCGCCGCCGGGCTCGCGGACTTCGTCCGTAACGACACGGAAGACAGGGCCCTCAAAGCTGACCTTGGAGGAGAGAACCTCGACGCCCTTTGGGTAAGTACGATCCGATTGCTGCTGCTTCTTTGCCGCGCTCTTTTTCTTCGTTGCCATCTTGCCTCTTTCTTCCATTACCGTACCATCCGCCTTCCGTTGCGGCGGGCGCGGTGAGCGTTCAAGTATTTTCAATTGAGAGGATTAGCCGGTTAGGTCAAAGAGAGGGCTGAAGAACGTCGCAGCGATCCATCTCCGCTATAGCGACGTGCGCCTGCCAAAAGAGAGGATCGAGCGCGAGTGCACGACGGAAAACCACCTGTGCGCGATCCTTGTGACTCTGAGCACGCTGGGCAAGACCGGCGACGTAAAAGTCGTCTGCGACGGAGTCGGGGCGGTTGGCGGAATCGCTGCACTGCTGAAGAATCTGCTTCGCGCGCTCGTCCTGTCCCAGTTTGCGTTCGGCCAGCGCAGCGAAGACATCGGGTTTGCCGCTGCTGTGCGTGGCGTTCTCCCATGCCTTCGCCGCCTCGGCGGTCTTCCCTTGCGCAGCAAGCGCCACTCCCAGCCAGTAAAACTGCTCGGAAAGTTCGGGCTGCGCAGGCTGCCCGGTGCCCAGATCTTCCGGATATTTCATTGCTTCCTTGAAATCCTCTGCTGCCTGTTCCGGTTGATGCGCAGCGAGGGCCTTCCTGCCCTTCTGGATGTTGGCGCGCACGAACATGGTGTGGATTGCGACTCCGCCTTCCCAGGGCTTGAAGCGATGACCGGCAAAGAGCGCCAGCGCCTGATCGGGCTCGAACTGTTCGATGAAGTAGAGCGCATGACGAGCGCGCACGGTGTCTCGATCTAATACATCGGGCTTCGCGTTCTGGAAGAGCTTCGCTCGCGCGGCACCATCGCCTGCTTGTTCGTATATCTCATCGAGATCGGTATAGAGCCGGTAATCTTTGGGGCTGAGCGCGATGGCACGCGTGTAATAGCTGGCGGCATTCGTCAGATCGTTTTTGGCATGCCACTGATAGACACCGAGATTGCGCAGCAGCACGGGGTCTTCGAAGTTCTGCTGAAGAGCAGCCGACCACAATGAGGCCGCTTCGTCGTATCGCGAGTGTGCGAAGAGAAAATTACCGAGAGCATATTTGGCGTGCGCATCCTGCGAGTTCTGGTCAACGGCTTCTTTTAGAACCGCCGCATCGGTGAGGCTGTCGGGAAAGACCTGCGCGATCGGAAGCGACGATGCCTTGGCTTCGAATTGCTTGGCCTGCTCGACGTGGCCCTCCTGGCGGCTGTCGGACCCGAGATAGTAATAGATCATTGGCGACACAGATTGCGCGGGCAGGTTGGCAATCGCTGCCTGCAGTATGGCGTCGGAGGATTGCCAGGCGCCGAGATCGTGATACCAGGCGGCGATCGCGAGATAGTTTTGCGGATCGGAGGCGATGGTTTGCGCCCATGCTTGACCGGCTGCCGGGGTCGATGCTGTATCCAGCCAGTGTTCCGCCAGCGCATAGGGCAGCAGAGGCATCTGTTGAACAGCTTTAGCGGAAGAGACTGCCGCAGCTTGCGCATTGCCGAGGAGGCGTTGAGCGGCGGCAAGATCGGCCAGTGCGAACGCGTCCGTGGGGTTGCTGTCTACCGCGTGCTCGAGAAGATCGACTGCCTTGCCGTAGTCTCCCTGGCGGATGGCGATCTCTCCGAGTTCGATATATGCAGGCGCAAGAGAAAGGCCGGGCGCGGATGGAGGCCCGTAATGGATTGCATTCCAGAACGCGTTGCTGGCGAGAGAGAGCCGGCCTTCCGCGCGATAGATGAGACCGGCGGCGTAGGCGACCATTGGACTTTCGTTTTCACGGTTCGACGCGAGCTCGATGAGGTGTTCGGCACCCGCGAAGTCTGCTGCGCTATAGGAGAAGAACGCCAGTTGAAGCAGCGCAGGGACGTAGCCCGGATCGCGCTCGAGCACCTGTTGGTAGATATTGCGGGCGGCATCGGTGTCTCCGCGCTTCTGAAGAAAGACGCCCTGCAGATAGAGCTGTTCGATTGGTGTTTGAGGGCTAACGGAGATGGGCGTCTGCTCTGGTTTACCGGCGGAAGAGATTAAGTCCGGATTGCCGTCGACTGGTGCCGCGGCTGACCAATCGAGGAGCACGCCGCCCTTGGCCGACTGAATCTTCATGTGCAGTTCTTTGCGGGCGCGATCGAGGTCCGGCACCGGGATTGTGTAGGCCGCTGGATGCATCGGCTCTAGCTGGACGTTGGGAATCGTACGTAGCAGATTCGAACCGAGGCTTACCGTCACGCTGGCGTTGCGAATGTTCGCGACGGGGCTAAGCAGAAGCTTTGCCTCGCCCGCCGGACCGGAGCCCGCAAAGTTGACATTGAGCGCCACCTCGCTCGTTGCTTCGACGAAGCCGCCGTCGAGACCGGAGACTGGATACCAATACTCTGTCCACTGCTCGACGCGATGCGGCTCCATGAATTCCCGGTAGCCCTGGGTGGCGAAGCGTCCGCTTTGGATTTCGTTGTACGGACCGTCCTCGTCGCTAAGAATCGTGTCCCAGATTCTGCCCGCGCGTGAAGTTCCCCAGCTCCACACTTTTTTGCCGGGATCCTGGCGGAAGTCCGAGACGTGCACGACCCCGTAGTTCGATTGGTGATAGTAGACGCCGAAGAACTCTCGATGGACGTCGCGGGCGAAGATGGCGGTCGCGCTGGGATCGTTCTTGTACCAGCTCTGATCGACGCCTTCCCAGACCGGCCAGCTCTGGACGATGGCGAATGGATCGTCGGAGATGGTCTCCCGCATCGGGTAGATGTATTGCAGGTCGTCCGAAGCTGAGACGGCCGTGTTGGTCCAGAAGAGGTAGAGGTGATTTAGCGGTGTGGCATTGAAGAGAGTGACACCTTCTTCGAG
>JBJMGC010000194.1:0-12917 GCA_045808105.1 Acidobacteriaceae bacterium
CCGGGGAATATATGCCAGGAATACCGCCGCCACTAGCGCCAGCACAATGCCGAACATGACCAGCGTGGAGTCGAGTGTCAGTCCATCCGCGCGCACCGAGAATCGTGCCGCATAGCGGCCCAGCACAGCGACCATAGGCCAGGCGAGCATGAGTGCAGCCAGCACACCAGTGCCGCAGAGCACAAGGCTTTCCGCCAGAAGCGAGCGCCGCAGCGCTGCGGTAGTGGCGCCCAGCGCTGAGCGTACAGCCAGTTCCGATTCGCGCCGTACCGTTCGCGCCAGTACCAGGTTGGCGACATTGGAACACGCGATCACAAACAGTAACCCCGAGGCCGCGAACAGCACCCAAAGGATGGTGTTCGCGCGCGCATTGATCTGTTCGTGAATGCGCCTCGCGCTGATTTGGAAGTGATCCGCAGGTTTGTATACCTCGGGATGTGCAGCGGTCATCGCCGCGTAGCGCGCGTGCAGCTCCGATCGTGCTGCCTCGAGCGTCGCTCCCGGCGCAAGCCGTGCGAAGACCTCCGTCATGCGATGCTCGCGTCCCGTAACCATGGTGGCGGACAGATGATGCGGGCTGGTCACGACATTGGCGATGAACTCGGTCGCCACCGGATACGGGATTGACGGCTCGAGCACCCCCACGACGGTCGCGTTGCGCGCTCCCTCGAAGCTCTCCAGCCGCACGGTCTTACCCAGCACGCTCGGATCTCCATGCAGTGACTCTTTCCAGAATCGATATGTCAGCACGATGGCGCCCGCCGCGTTCGGACCATCATCGGAGGTCGTCAGCAGCCGCCCCAGCACCGGGCGCAGTCCCATCACCTCGAAGTAATGGCCGTCCACCACGCCTGCAGGAATCTCCCGCGGTGTGCCCAGTCCCACGACAGTGAAGTTCATTGTCGAAAAAGTGCCAAGCTCTGTGATGGTCTTCAGTCCCGGGCCTAAGTCGGTGATTTCGGGAACCGAGAACGTAGCATTTTCGTTGCCGATACCGGGAGCGCTTTGCCGCACGTAGAGCAGGCGATCTTCGTCGCGGTTGGCGAGCGGGCGTAGCAAGACGGCACGCACCACGCTGAAGATGGCGGCGTTCGCTCCAATGCCCAGAGCCAGCGTGAGAGCCACCGTGGCCCACAGCGGGCGAACGCGCCACAGGGACCGCATAGCTACTTTCAGATCGCGAAGGAACGACATGACAACTCCATCCTTACCAGCCATGACAACGATGCCACTCTGGTTTATGTGTTTAAGCCCCGCACAGGATTCTAGATTGCCGGGACCTTCACTATCACGACGAACCACCGGACTCGAATTCGACAAATGGTCCGGGAATTTTCCTATTGCTGCGAATCAAGCGATTCCTAGTGTCATTTCTAGAGTTTCGAATCGTTCCGAACAGCTTGACAATTTACGTTGATATCAACATAGTTGAGTACATGTCAAGGGCTGGGACGGTCTCTTTCGATACCACCTTGCACGTTCGCGACTGCTGTCTCTGCCTTCACGTGCAGCGGGCGGCCCGCGCCCTGGCTCGGCGCTTTGATGAGGCTTTACGGCCGCTCGGTCTGACGAACGGACAGTTTTCACTGATGACGTCGCTGAATCGCCCGGAGCCGCCCGGCATGGCTTCGGTGGCCTCGCTACTTGCGATGGATCGCACGACTCTTACTGCTGCGCTAAAGCCGCTGGAGCGGCGTGGACTGGTCAATGTTGCTGCAGATCCGCTTGATCGTCGCAGCCGCCGCTTGAGCCTCACGGCGCAGGGGAACGCCTTGCTGGCTTCTGCGATGCCTGTGTGGGAGCAGACGCATCGCGACCTGGAGTCGTTGCTCGGAGATGGCGATCCAGATCGCCTCCGGAGCAGCCTGCTCGCTCTCTCCTGACTGGACCATGCGGAATAGAAAAAGGGCGACGCATCCGCGCCGCCCTTTTTCTATTCCGCAGATCTGCTATCGGGCGAAGGACTGCTCCAGCATCTGCGCGGAGTAGCTCTCCTTCTTCTCCGGGTAATACGCATTCGAAACGTACTGCTCCAACATCCGTTGTGTATTGAAGAAAGACCCGTTCATCGCGATGGTGGTCTGCATCAGCTTTCGCCAGCCGGGCTTCTGCTGGTAGTAGAGAGGCAGGATTCTTGACTCGAGCTTGTCGTAAAGACTCGCCGCTTCCTCTTCAGGGCGCTCATGGTCGTCGATCGCCCATCCGGTCACGCCCTCGATGCAGCCTTCGATCCACCAGCCATCCAGCACGCTCAGGCTGGGCACGCCATTCAGCGCTGCCTTCATGCCGCTGGTGCCGGAGGCCTCGTAAGGTCGTAGTGGATTGTTCAGCCAAAGGTCCACGCCGCCCGTGAGCAGCGCCCCGAGCCGCCATTCGTAATCGGCCAGGTAGATAATGTGCAGCGACCCGGAGGTCAACTGCTGCGCCTCTTCAAAGATGTGCCGGATGATCTGCTTCCCCGGTTCATCTGCGGGATGCGCCTTGCCGGCATAGAGAATCTGCAAGCTGCCCACCGACTGCGCGATGCGTGCCAGCCGCTCTGCATCGGTAAACAGCAGATCCCCGCGCTTGTAAGTGGCGACGCGCCGGGCAAATCCGATAGTGAAAATGTCCTCGCGAAGTGTGAGGCCGGTACGCTTCTCGACTTCGGCCAGCAGTACGTGCTTGCTGTCCGCATGCGCCGCGGCGATCTCCTCCTGCGGGATATCGATGGCGTAGCGCAGGTGCATGTTGTCCTCGCGCCAGCGCGGCAGATGCTTGTCGAAGGTGGCCTGCATCGCCGGCGCGGTCCAGGTGCCGGCATGGACGCCATTCGTAATCGCGGCAATATCGTATTCGGGAAACATCGCGCGACTTACCTTACCGTGTTGCATGGCCACGCCATTCACAAACCGCGACAGGCGCATCGCGATGTAGGTCATGTTCACCATGCCCTCGTGACAGCCGCCAATGCGCTCTACCGCCTGTGTCGCCTCGTTGCCCAAAATCCGCTGCGTCTGCTCCATGGAGAAGCGGTCGTGCCCGGCAGGGACCGGCGTGTGCGTGGTGAAGACGCAATGCTGGCGCACCGCATCCAGATCACTCTCCTGGGCGCTCGAAAGCGCTCCGCCGCTCAGCGTTTTCTCCAGCAGCGCGAGCGTCAGCAACGCTGCGTGTCCCTCATTCATGTGGTAGACGCTGACGTCGTATCCCAGGGCATTGAGCATCCGGAAGCCGCCAATGCCGAGCACGATCTCCTGCGCGAGCCGATAGTTCGTGTCGCCGCCGTAGAGGGAATCGGTCAGGGTACGGTCGCGGGGATCGTTCGCCTCCAGGTCGGTGTCGAGCATGTAGATGGGAATGGTGTGGCCGGTCACGCCTTCCATGTCATACCGCCAGGCGCGAACGTGGACCGGCCGGCCCTCGATCGTTACCACAATGCGCGGCTCTTCCTGGGGTAGCCGCTGTTCCGGATTCCACGGCTGTGACTCTTCGCTTTGCACTCCGTTCGCATCCAGAATCTGCCGAAAGTACCCCTTGCGATGCGTCAGCGTGACTGCTGCAAGCGGTAGTCCCATGTCCGCGGCCGAGCGCAGCGTGTCGCCGGCGAGCACCCCCAGGCCACCACTGTAGGTGGGTATGCTGGGTTCGATGGCAATCTCCATGGAGAAATAGCCGACCATGCCTTCGCTGGCGGCCAGCCGTACTGCATTCAGACTTCCAGGTTTCAATCTCTCATCCATCGAGCAAAAAACTCCCTCCAGGACTCATGTCACGGCGGCGCTTCCAGCACCGCCCGATACACATCGCTAGTTTCGTCGTGAGATGCGCAAGTGTATGCGCAAGTCGCATTTCCGGCGCGAGTTTTCCGCTATGCACCCCCCACCGAATTCGGGTGGAGTGCGCGTATTTTAGCAACCGTGCGCATGCGAAGGAAATCGTTTACGCGTGCGACTTCCGTAGCAAACAGTTCGTCTAACGGGTCACGTTTATGGCAGTGAGGCAACAAACGGCCCTCCACCCCCCGAATTAAGACACTTAGAAGCATCGGGGGCTGCTGTGGAAATGTGCATTCGCGAGGTGAACTATCCGGATGCGCACTCAATTTTCGTCCGGAAGCAGCATCATTTGCGGCTGAAGTGCATCGATTGCGTCCAGAGTGCGCCCGGCGATCGCCTGCAGGTCGCCATTGATACCTTCGCTGGCTTTTAACACCAGCTCAAGCTGCTTTTCACGCTTGGCCCACAGCCGTTCCATGAACTTGCGCTCCTGATCAAGATCGGCGCGCATGTCGGTGAACTTCTCCGCAATCGTCTCCACGCGGTGGCGAAACTGCGGTCCCGTCAGATAGCTGTAGACCTGCTGTGCCTTGGTCTGCTCGCCCTCGCCGGCACGCCGCACACGTGTCAGTTCGATAAGCGCCTGGCGCAGCGCCACGGCAACAGGAAGCGTACACGCCAGACTGCTCACCCACACGCCTTCAACATGATCGAAGAGAGTCAGATCGCGCGGCAGGGTCTGACTGGCGAGCACAGCCAATTCGGCACCGGCTGTTCGCTGGTCTCCGCGCAGCTTCGCCAGCCATCCGGCTGACCAGTTCTGCGTGCGTTTGAACTCCCACAGAATGGTGCCGCAGGGCTGGCCTGCCGCATCACGTACCGTATGCAGCAGGTCGCCACCGAACTGTCCCTTGGGAACAGGCTGGATGTCGTCCATGGGGAAGCGGCTGCGTAGTTGCTGCTCCGCCTGCACCTCCAGCACCTCGCCCTGCGCCTGCTGCGAGCCCTGCTCCGCCTTGCGTTTCAGCTCGTCTATCTGCCGCCTCAGGCCTTGGATCGCCTCATCCTTGTCCCGCACCTGGAGCTGCATCTGCTCCTCTACCTGCGATTGCGCCTGCCGTCGTACCGTGTCCAACTCCTGCTGCACCTGTCGCTCCACCTGCAGCTTCAGCTCGCGGCGCTCATCGTCCAGCGCCCGCTTCTGGCGGAGAAACTCGGCCTCCTGCTCCTGCGCTGCCTTGAGTTTGGTCCCGAGCGATTCCAGCCGGGCTTCCCGGTCTTTCAACTCGCCGGCCTGCCGCTCAAGCTCGCCGGCAACGCTTTGCTTCGCCCGCTCGGCCTCCTGCGCTGCCAGCTGCTTCCGCTCTGCCTCAAGCCGAACGCGCACCTGCTCGGCCATCCGCCGCTCCGCATCCAACGCCTGTTTCTCCAATTCAGCAGAGCGATTGGCCACCTCCTGCTCACGGCCGGCGATCGAGGCCTGCTGCTCTCGGATCTGCTCCTGGTACTTCCGCTCCACGGCGGCGATCAGCGGCGCCGCCAGCGACTCTGTCACCTTCATCTCGCAGCCGCACTGCGGGCACTGCATCGTCTGCTCGCCCGCGCCCTTGCTTTCCGCTCCCGTTGCTACTGTCTTTTGCATCTATACTCCTCTGCCGCCGGATGCTGGCGTTACGGCTCCTGCCGGGCCAGCGTCTCCAGCGCGTCACATGCGCGCGCCAAACCATTCTCCCGGCGCAGTTGCTCGCCTACCGCCGCCGCACGCTCGGCGAACCGCGAATGCCCCAGGATGCGGAGAATCCGCCGCGCTGCGCGCTCGGCTGTATAGTCCTGCCGGCGAATGACCCCCGCTATCCCCAGCCGCCGCATTCGCCGCGCATTATCCGGCTGATCATGACTATAGGGCATCACCAGCATGGGCCGGCCCGCCTGCATCGCTTGCCCGGTGGTCCCCACGCCGCCTTGGTGCACGATCAGCGAAGCCCGCGGAAAAAGCTTGGAATAGGGCGCATAGCGCGCCACGCAGAGGCTCGCTGACTGCGCCTGCGGCACATTCCGCGCGTCCGTCCCCACCAGCAGGACCGCACGCACGCCAGCCAGCAGGGCAGCCTGCGCGCTCTCCTCGTAGAAGTTGCCGGCGTCGAGTACGGCAGCCGATCCCAGCGTGAAGACAACCGGCGGCTCACCGGCCTGGAGAAACTGCTCGAGTTCTGCGGAAAGCTCCTGCTTGCCGGCATCGCCGTCATAGAAGACGAAGCCGGTGATCTCCGTATTCGGCGGCCAGTCCGGCTGCGGCTCTCCTAGGAGTGGCGAGAACATCGCCAGCACCAGGCCGGGCGCGTGTTTCGCGTCGAACAAAACATTGGAGCCGCGATCCAGCCCCAGCTCGGCGCGCAATTGGTAGACCGGCTCGGCCCAGCGGCGCGTCACCCAGCGGGCAAAGCGAGCGACGGCATGACCGGTCGCTGGCACGGCGCTTTGCAGCCTGGCCAGCCCCGGATATGGCGGAAGAACCGGTGCATCGTAAGCGGAAAAAAACGAGAGCGGCGCCAGCACATAGCTGGCCCAATGGACGCCCGTCACCTCTGCGACCACTGGCGCCTGGTAGGTGAGCTCGCCCGCGAGCATCAGGTCCGCCCCACCTTTGGCCTCGACCGCGCGCCGCAGCTCATCGTAGCTTTGGCGGATCGCCGGGAAGAGCACATCGCGTAGGGTGCGCTCAGTCCCTTTGTGAATGTCCATCAGGTCAGCAACCTGCTGCGGATCTTCGGGATTCAGCGTAGGCCCGACCTGGGCGTACTCCAATCCAAGTGGCTCGACCTTAGCGCGAAAGATCTCCGGCACCGCGAGCACTGGCGTGTGGCCACGCCGTCGCATCTCCAGCGCAACGGCGATGAGGGGATGCACATCGCCCAGCGTGCCAAACGTAGTGAGAACGACCCGCATGCCCAAGCAGCAGCTTACTGGATGCGATCCGAAGCGGCGTTTCCCGCGACCTGCAGAGGAGGAGTCGCAGCTCAAACGAAACCTTACCGCTTCTTCGCTTGCAATCATCTGCTAGTTAGATTATATACCTACCAGTACGTATTTAATTTGAGGGTTCGAGATGATTCGATTGACCGGCGCTACATTGCTCTTTGTTCTTCACACTCTTCTATTCGTCACACATCCAGCGCAAGCCGCCTCAGCGCATCAGAGCGTCGAGGCCGGCGTCGATCATTCCCAGACGTTGGAATGGACCTCTCGGGAAGTCCAGCATGTCTACGGTCTGCCTGACGTGAAGCCGAAGGAGAGGGGATCATTGGCCATATATGCCAGCGGTCTCAGCTTCGCGGGGAAAACGGGCAGCGCAATGATTCCACGCCAGTCTGTCATTGCTGTCAGCGCCGGCAACCAGCGGGTGGAACTCTGGGGTATGAAGGGACGGCTCTTGAGGATGGCCATCCCAAACGGCGGTGGATTGGCGGCCGCGGCATTCATGCATCACCGGGTCGGTATGCTGACCGTGGAATTCAGCGACAGCAGAGGCGGATATCACGGAGCCGTCTTCTTTCTTCCAGCCAATGAAGCAGAGCACGCGTTCCAGAGCTTTTCCCAAATGCCAGTTGTTCCCCGCGAACTACCCGCCAACACTTGCCAGGATGGGTTTGTGAACCCGCAAAGTATCCTCGTCGCGGCGCCCAGTTGGGATCAGGCGGAGGTGCCCGCCTCGTATCGCGCGCTCGTCTATGAACATCTCCTCGATCGCCTCCGGCAGGTGAAAGGAGCGGGTTATGTGTACCGCGATGGAGCGAACAACAGCCCGCAAGGATGCGCTCAATACACCATGCAGTTCTCAATCAGGGGGTTCAAGCAGGGCAGTCAGGTGAAGCGAGCCATGATGGGGCCCATTGGTTTCTTCGCAGGCACAACACAGATGACATTCGACACCAGCATCACGGATGCATCCGGCAAGGTAAACATGCAGGAGCAGGTAAAGGCGACCGTGCGTGGCGAGTCAGAAAGCACGAATGTTGCCGCCAATGTGGCAAACAAGATTGCCAAGCAGTACTCCATGGCGCTGAAGAGGTCCGGCGACATCAACATGGCGAGCGCAACAGGCATTCCTCGCCAGTGATAGCCGAGAGCAATGCCCGCCACAACTACATCGGTGAAACAGTATTGCCCATACACAAGCTCATGATCAGGACGAGAGAAAGAATGCGGGCATTGATACATGACCTTGAGGACGGCAGTTCCGGCGTTGCCTCAAGTCAGCAAATCGCGAGACTCCAGCAGACTGTCTGCGAACTGCTTCTTTGCAATGAGTTATTGCGGGAGGAAGTTCGCGAACTGACCTCATCGCGCGCCAACGCTGCAAGGCAAAATCCGCTTCCCAGAGAAGGATTGACTTAGGATAAGAACGAAGATGGCCGAAAAAAAGATCAACAAACACGAGCTCCGGACCAAAGAGACGCGAGAGCTCTTGTTGAAGGCTGCCGAGAAAATCTTCGTATGCGACGGATACGAAGGAGCGGAGTTAGGCGAAATTGCCGCACTCGCCGGTCGCACGAAAGGCGCGATCTACGCTCACTTCAAAAGCAAGGAAGACATCTTTCTCGCGCTGCTCGAACAGCATATAACGCGTTACAGAACCCATATGACGGAGATGCTTGCCACATCGACAAGCATAGAGGAGAATCTTGCGGCCTTACGGCAGTTCTACCTCAGGTTGACCGAAGATCATCCATGGGCCCTCCTTTTCCTGGAGTTCAAGCTCTTCGCCATTCGCCATCCAGAATCCAAAGAGAGACTTCAGAAGCACTTTGGCGAGTTGATGTCCGGAAGCCAAGAGAAAAGATATGTTCAACTGCTTGGACCTGCCGGCAAGGGGAAACATGCCCTGAGCCGTTCCGACGCGATTAAGACGCTCCAACCCTTGCTCTCTGCTCTCGCGGTCGAGACTAAACTACTGCCAAATTTTCTAGACGACCAAACTTTGAAAAAAGTAGCGAATCGAATCTTCGACGCCCTTCTGCAGCCACCATCCCGCTGAGCGCAGCTAGCCTGTTACGGCGACGCCGCGGTTAAAGCTGTGGAACCAGCGCCTTAGAAAAAAATGCCAGACGACGGGGGTTGCCCACACAACCTCAAGCGAGCGACCAAAGGGAGTAACCCAGCGGATCGCGCCGCTAGCGCAATCGCCTCGGATTTTGAGTCTGGCTTTCTTATAATGGCCGGTCCGTGGGCCCGATCTGGGCGTACTCCAGTCCAAGTGGCTCGACCTTAGCGCGAAAGATCTCCGGCACGCCGAGCACTGGCGTGTGGCCACGCCGTCGCATCTCTAGCGCAACGGCGATGAGGGGATGCACATCGCCCAGTGTGCCAAACGTAGTGAGAACGATCCGCATGGAGATGACAGCAGCTTAGCGGATGTGATCTGACGATGTCGTTCGGCGCCATTCCGCAGCAGGGCGCAATGCCTGCCGTGATAAAAGTGGCGGTCTGCGATCGTGACTTCCTGCACTGGTAATGGCTCGCGACCTCGACATAAGGTTTGCTCGAGTTCTTGAAGGAGGAACCTATGCAAAGGAAACGGTTGAACCTGTGGAGTGCCACTGCAATAACCGCGTGCCTTGGGGCTATGTGCTTCGGCGGAATTTCCTATTCCAAATCGAAGGAACCACATTTGGATCGGTCCAACATGCCGGCGTCGCTGAATGGCACGGCGGGTTCTGTTACCGGCTATGTGAGAGACATTGCCTGTCCATTACGCAATCACAGCAAAGAATCAGCGCATCCGTCGGACGATGTTTGCGTCAAAGCATGCGCCCGGGCTGGGGCGCCGCTGGGAATCATTACCCAGGACGGCGTGATCTACAACGTCGTCTCGCATACCATGCCCGAGACGGACCAACGCCAGCGGCTGCTGCCATATGTTGCAAAGACCGTACAGGCCACAGGCCGGGTATTCGAATACAACGGAGCACGAGCAATCGATATCGATAAGATCGACGTAGTTTCCCGATAACATCGATTAGGGCGCATGAGCCGATCCCGGCTCGTGCGCTTTTTTTCATGACTTCTGGCACATACGTATTGCCTGCAGGCCTGCGATAATTTCGGCCATGCAGAGGGCTGTATCATCTGCGGCCCGGTACCACGTCGCCCTGCGCGCTGCGGGGCTGTTTATCTGGGCCTTTCTTTCGCTGCCGGTCTTCGGCAGCTCCACTCGTAAAGGAGAAGCATTTTCTGGCCCCGATTGGATGGCCTGGCTCGCACTCTTCTTTCTGTTTGCCCCCGCATTCTGGATCAGCTCCAGTCCAAAGCCTCGCGAACAGTGGATCAGGATCGCAGCTCTGGCCGTACAGACCGGGTGCGTGCTGGGAATGACTGCAATCTTTCAGGGGTATCTCATCGGGTGCCTGCTGGTTATCATTTCCTGGCAGGTTGCGCTGATTCTACCGGTCAACACTGCGATTCTCTGGGCAATCGCCGGTTCCGGATTGTGGGTTTTCTTTCAGGAGCCCCACTACCACCTGGGATGGCGCTGGAGCGCGACAGGAGCATTTCTTGGGTTCCAGGCGTTCGCCATTGTTACGGCAGCCATTACCAGAAGCGAGGCCGCTGGACGAGAGGAGCAGGCCCGCATCAACGCTGAGCTGGTTTCTACGCGCGAACTGCTGCGTGAGAGCAGCAAGGCAGGCGAACGTATTCGCATCGCGCAGGAATTCCATGATGTCGTTGGGCATAATTTGACCGCGCTGTGCCTTCATCTCGAAGCTGCCGCACATCATCCCCCAGACCAGGCACAGCTGATTCAGCAGAAAGCACTCTCCTCTGCAAGAAATTTGCTGGAGGAGGTACGGGAGGTTGTCACCGGATTTCATCAGAGCGATTGCATCAATCTGCGAAGCGCATTGGAAACGCTGCGGCAGAATGTGCCGAGAATCAGCCTGCACGTACAGCTTTCCGATGATCTGGTGATTACCGACTCCACGCGAGCACATGCGACGTTGCGTTGCGTGCAGGAGATGACGACGAACACCTTGAAGCATTCCGACGCGGAGAATCTCTGGGTGCGTATCTACGCGCAGAACAGCGCAATCGAAATTGAAGCCCATGACGACGGCTCGAAAATCCAGCACACCAGGCCAGGAATCGGGATCGCCGGCATGCGGGAGCGCCTGGAACAGCTCGGAGGCGGGCTGGCAATTGATACAGGCCAACCGAGCGGGTTTCATCTGAAGGCCTGGTTCCCGCTCAGCGACAGTGTGGAGTTGCGGTGATTCGGGTGCTGATTGTCGAAGACCAGGCACTGGTATGCGAAGGTCTCGAAATGCTGTTGAACCTGATGGAAGACATTATCGTTGCCGGACAGGCGGCGGATGGGCGCGAAGCCTTGCGTTGTATGCAGGAACTGACGCCTGATTTGGTCCTCCTCGATGTCCGCATGCCGAAGATGAGCGGCATCGAAGTGTTGCGGGAGATGAAAGCGAAAGCCCTCGCGATTCCGGTCATTCTGCTGACTACGTTTGACGACGATGCGGCGTTGCTCGAAGGAATACGGCTTGGTGCAAAGGGTTACCTGCTAAAGGATGTTTCTCTGGCAAGGCTCACCGAAGCGATCCGACTGGTCGCCGAGGGCCGCAGCATGATCACTCCGGTAATCACGGAGCGGCTGCTTCACGGATTACAAGCAGCGCCCTTGCCGCCTGACAATGGATATGAGAGCGAAGCACTGACAGCGCGCGAAGTTGAAATTATTCGCCTGATGACTGGCGGGTACAGCAATCGGGAAATTGCAGACGCGCTCTACCTCTCTGAGGGAACAGTGAAGAATCATGTCTCCAATATTCTTTCCAAGCTGGGTGTGCGCGATCGTACCCGGGCCGTCCTCAAAGCGATCGAGAAAGGAATCGTCTGAGGCGGCGAAGAATTGCATCGTCGGGCGGGGGCTCCCCGCGGTGTAGGAGAGGGAAGGCGGGGTAAGTCCAGAGTTATCCCGCAGTCGAAGCCAAGTCGCCCGGCCGGCAGGTCCCTATACTGAGAGCGATGCGGATACTCGATCGCTCTCGCCAGTTGCAGCAACGTGCCGAACGTCTCTTACCCGGCGGAGTCGACTCTCCGGTTCGCGCCTTCCGCGCCGTGGGTGGCGATCCGCCGTTCCTCGTGCGTGCTGAAAGCGCCTATCTGTGGGACGCCGACGGCAACCGCTACATCGACTACTTCGGCTCCTGGGGGCCGATGATTCTGGGCCATGCCTTTCCTCCGGTAGTGGACGCCATCCAGCAGGCGGCAGCGCGCTCCGCCAGCTTTGGCGCATCCACGGCGAGTGAAGCCGATCTTGCCGAGCTGATCGCGCAGGCGGTGCCGTCGATGGAGAAGCTGCGCTTCGTCTCCTCGGGAACCGAAGCCACAATGTCGGCGATTCGCCTGGCGCGCGCGTTCACGAATCGCAAATACATCATCAAGTTTGAGGGCTGCTACCACGGCCACGCGGATGGGCTGCTAGTGAAGGCTGGCTCGGGCGTGGCCACCTTCGGGATTCCCGGATCGGCGGGAGTTCCGGAAGAAATTGCGCACTTCACACTTGCGTTGCCCTACAACAATGTCGCGGCAGTCGAAGCTGCATTTGCAGCGCGGCCAAACGAGATCGCGGCCATCATTCTCGAACCTGTCGCCGGCAATATGGGATGCGTGGCGCCGGAGCCAGGCTATCTCGAAGCGCTGCGCGAGCTGACCGAACGCCAGGGCGCCGTCCTGATCTTCGACGAAGTGATGACCGGCTTCCGCGTGGCCCATGGCGGCGCGCAGCACCTCTACAACATCACGCCGGACCTGACCTGCCTGGGCAAGATCATCGGCGGCGGTCTGCCTTGCGGAGCCTTCGGCGGCCGGGCCGAGATCATGAATTTGCTGGCGCCTCTCGGCCCTGTCTATCAGGCCGGTACACTCAGCGGCAATCCGCTGGCGATGGCGGCGGGCGTCGCCACGCTCGAATATCTGACGCGGAATGGCGAAGCGGTGTACAGCAACATAGACCAGGCGAGTCGTCTCGTCGCTGAAGGCGTCGCCAACGCGCTTTCCGAAGCAGGCGTCCCGGTGACGACCAATCGCGTCGGCGCGATGTGGACCTGGTTCTTCACCAACGAGCGCGTCATTGATTTCACCACCGCG
>JBJMGC010000195.1:0-6867 GCA_045808105.1 Acidobacteriaceae bacterium
AGTCTATTTGCCAATATTGCTCCGCAAGATTTCAAACAGGATTGAACAAGTGGGTATCGTTCTGACCGAAGTGTTGTGCTTGCTTTGGTTAGCGAATCTGCTGGCTGAGCTAGGCGTTGCCTGGGCTGAAATCCCGCATGTACGTTTTTTGAGCGCCGCCGTCAATTGTGCGGTAACTGTCCTTGCAGGAGTGCGCACGTTCGAAGTCATTTTGGCAGCGTAGCCCTGCGAAGTAGCTCACGATTTGTCATCCCGACCGTAGCGGTCGCCCGACGAGTGACCCGCGATGTGGAGGGATCTGCAGTTTCACTCTCGTCGTGGTAAGACTGATCTGACATGGCCACCGCATCCAAGCCGATAGCAAAAAAGCATCCAGCGAAGACCTCTGCAAAGAAGGCCCGCAAGCCGCAGCTCAAGACCTCGCCCGAGCGCATCGCGAAGATCATCGCCGGTCTCGGCAAAGCCTACCCCGGCGCGACCTGCGCGCTGGTGCACAAGAATCCATTCGAGCTGTTGATCGCGACCATCCTTTCCGCGCAGACCACGGATGTGCGTGTCAACATGGTCACGCCCGCGCTCTTCCACCGCTTCCCCACCCCGGCCGCCATGGCCCAGGCATCGCTGCCGGAACTCGAAGAGCTCATCCGCACTACCGGCTTCTATCGCAACAAGGCGAAATCAATCTCCGGCGCAGCCAAAGGCGTGGTCGAACGCTTCGGTGGCAAAGTCCCGCAGACCATGGATGAGTTGCTCACGCTCCCCGGCGTCGCCCGCAAAACCGGCAACGTCGTGCTGGGGGTGGCCTACCGGATCGCGGAAGGCATCGTGGTCGATACCCATGTTCTCCGCCTCTCGCGCCGCCTCGAGCTCACACTCAATTCCGAGCCGAAAAAAGTTGAGCAGGATTTAGTGAAGATCATTCCCAAAGATCATTGGATTGATTTCAGCCACGAGCTCATCCTGCACGGCCGCGCCATCTGCATCGCCCGCAAGCCACGCTGCGCCGATTGCATCATCGAAAAAGAGTGCGATTCAAACGACAAGACCTGGTCGAGTCACTAAGTACATCTCTCGTGTCCTCTAGCGGCTATAATTTGCGACCACCCGGGTAACCTTCATGTGCGCGTTGAGTTCCATAAATTCACCCGTCATCGTGCCATTTTGATTCTTGTAATAAAGCACGACGCTTGAAACTCCTCACATAACGTCCTCCAGCTCAAAAGCAAGGTTCGGATACGCCTCAAGACCTCGCCTGAAGTAATCGCGTAACGCAGCTTCTCCCGTAACCGTTCCGGATGAATCGTTCAATAGTCTCGCCGCAGTTGGCGATATCAGAACGATGTTCGGCACGTAGTGCGGCAGGATGGCGTCGAGATCGTGTGAATTCCATGCGCGCAACCAATCCCCCGCAAATTGTCTGACCTGAGACTCGCTCAGCATACGATTGCTCTTCTCCATTTCAGTAGATCTGGATCCTGATTGTGGCAATCAGAGACAGCACACCTCGCCAAGGAATCCCGATACGGGCGGTCGACTTCCACGAACTAAGACGTGAAGACGCGC
The DNA here is from genome assembly GCA_045808105.1 of Acidobacteriaceae bacterium. Lineage (GTDB taxonomy): Bacteria > Acidobacteriota > Terriglobia > Terriglobales > Acidobacteriaceae > KBS-83. Next base: position 1,564 of record JBJMGC010000195.1, read on the forward strand.
ATGCAAGCATTCACCAGCGCGTCCAGCGAAGCCGTGTCCGCCTCAGCTGCAACTACCAGTCCCGCATCCCGCAAAGCCGCCGAGGTCACCGGCCCAATCGACACACACGCAACCTCTCGCGGAAACACGAGTCCCGCATCACGCAGCACATCCAGCAAATGCGCCACCGTAGAGCCGCTCGTAAATACGACCGCGTCCGGTAACGGCGCACCCCCAAAGATCGCGCGCGCCCGCTCCATAGCACCCGCAGGCACCGCTGTCCGGTACGCATCGACAATCGTTAGGTCAGCGCCGGCAGCCGCGAGCGCCTCCGGCACCACATCGCGAGCAACCGCAGCCCGCACCAGCAACAGGCGCTGTCCACGCACGCGATCCGTCAGAGCCGCCGCCAACGCGTCACCAACATGTCGCTCCGGAATCACGTCGACCGTAAGCCCCAGCTCGCGCAGCGCCTCGGCCGTCGATGCTCCAACCGCAGCGCACCGCAGATGCGCAAGCGACTGCACAGCAAGCCCCAGAGCATCCACCCGTTCGCCAATCACGCGCACCGCATTTGCGCTGGTCACGACAAGCCATGCAAACCGCTTCGCATCGCGCAGCGCATCATCTAACGGTGCATACGATTCCGGCGGCACGATTTCGATCGTCGGCAGCAGCAGCACCTGGGCGCCCTGCTGTTCCAGCCGCTCACGCAACCCACCGCTCTGCCGCTCCGCGCGCGTCACCACAGTGCGCCGTCCGGCCAGCGGTGCTGCGCTCACTGCTCTCCCTGCTGCGCCAGCAACTGCAACGCGCCCTGTCGCAGCAGCGTGTCTGCCAGATCCGCGCCCAGGCTTGCCGCATCATCGCCGCGCAACTCTCCACGCAGCACCGTGGCGCCATCCGGAGATGAGACACAGCCGCTGATACGATACTGTTCGCCGTCACGCCGGCAGTAAGCCCCAATCGGCACCTGGCACCCGCCGCCCAACGCGGCCAGCGCCACTCGCTCCGCGGTCACTGCAAAGCGCGACTCCGCATGATCCAGGCTCGCCAGTACCGCGCGCGTGCGCTTGTCCGCCGTCCGGCATTCGATCCCCAGTGCTCCCTGTCCCGGTGCCGGACACAGCACATTCTCTGCAAATCGCTCGCGGATCCACTCCGTACGCTCCAGCCGATCCAACCCCGCCGCCGCCAGCACCGCCGCGTCCACCTGGCCATCGCTCAGCTTGCGCAGCCGCGTGTCCACATTGCCGCGAAACTCCACGTAATCGAGCCCCGGCCATCGCGCACGAAGCTGCGACTGCCGCCGCAGGCTGCTGGTGCCAACGCGAGCACCCGCGGGCAGCGCATCCATGCTTTGGTATTGGATGGAGACAAAGACATCCCGCGGATCGACACGTTCTGTCACCGCAGCGATTACAAATCGCGGATCCAACTCTGTCGGCAGATCCTTCAGGCTATGGACGGCCAGATCGATCGCGCCGTCCGCCAGCGCCTCCTCGATCTCCTTGGTGAACATGCCCTTCGATCCGACACGCGCAAACGGCACCGCCTGCAATCGGTCGCCCGTAGTTGTGATCGTTGCGATCCCGACCTCGTGCCCCTGCGCCCGCAGCAGCCCGGCAATGTGGTTCGCCTGCCACAGCGCAAGCTGCGACCCGCGTGAGCCGATGCGAATCAACGTCGCGTCGCCTCGAGCGAAGGACGGCTCACCTCCGCCTCGTGCTCGGCGACATCGATTGCAGCCTCAGCCGCAATCTCCGGCTCCGCCGGAATCGCCTCCGTTGCCTCTGCGCGCTCGGCCGGTGTCGCACCCAGCCCGAATATCTGCTGCACCGCTTCCACCACTGTCAGATCGCCATTGCGCGCCGCCACCTTCATGGCCTGCAATGGTTGGTGCAGCACCTTGTTGATCAGGCCGCGGGTCAGTGCCTCCACCGCGCCGCGCTGCTCTTCGGAGAGCGACTGCAGCTTCCCTTGCATCCGCCGCAGCTCCGCCTGACGTAGTTCCTCCATCGACTGCTGCAGGGAGACGATTGCCGGCACCGCACTCAGTGTCTGCTGGCCGCTCGCGAATCGCTCCACCTCCGCCTGCACAATCGACTCGGCCTGCATCGCTTCCTTGCTGCGCTCGCTCATGTGCGACGCCGCCACCGACTGCAGATCGTCGATGTCATACACGAACGCGCCTTCCAGCCGGTTCACCTCGGGCGCCACATCACGCGGCACCGCAATGTCGATGTAGAACATCGGCCGGTTGCGCCGCCGCTGCAGGAACTGCTGCGCATGCTCGCGCCGGAAGATCGGCTGCGCCGCCCCCGTCGACGTGATCAGGATGTCTGCCTGGTCTGCAACGGCATACAAATCTTCAAAGCGTACCGCGCGGCCGCCAAACGTTCGCGCCAATCCCGTGGCTCGATCGAAGGTACGGTTAGCGATAAGAATCGAGTGCGCGCCCTGCTGGATCAGGTGCCGCGCCGCCAGTTCGCTCATTTTGCCTGCACCCACCAGCAACACCGTCTTGCCCTCCAGCGATCCAAAGATCTTCTTCGCCAGATCGACGGCGACAGACGCGATCGACACTGAGGCGCCGCCGATCTGCGTCTCCGTCCGTACGCGCTTCGCCACGGTGAATGTCGTTTGCAGCAACCGTTCCAGCGAGCTCTGCACCGCTCCCACGGAGCGTGCCGCGGTATAGGCTTCCTTCACCTGCCCCAGGATCTGCGGCTCGCCCAGCACCATCGAGTCCAGGCTCGACGCCACGCGGAAGAGATGCCGCACCGCATCCGCGCCCTCGTATTCGTAAAGATGCGGCCGCAGCGCATCCGCCTCCAGCGCGAAGTAGCGATGGAAAAAATCAATAAGATCCGGAGCCGTCTGCTCGTAGCTCGTCACCAGCTCCACGCGGTTGCACGTCGAGACGATCATGCCTTCGCTTACGCCCGGCGTACCCAGCAGCGCCCGTGTCGCATCGACCAGCGACTCCGCCGCAATCGCCAGCCGCTCTCGCAACTCAATCGGCGCGGTGCGATGGTTCACTCCCAGCAGACGGATGGTCATGGGATGGGGAACCTGTGCACGGAACTGAAAGTGTTTGCCGCCCACACGCTAAGCACGACCAGAAAGACTACGCTCGAAAGATAGATCGCGCGCCGCCCGCGCAGCCCGGTGCTGCGACGCACCAGCAGCATCAGCACGTACACGCCCCACATGCCAAACGACAGCAGCACCTTCGGATCAAGAAAATACGCTGCTCCGACGCTCAGCTGCGCAATCAATGAGCCTGCCAGCAGGCCCAGCGTCATGCATGGGAAGCCGATCAGCAGGCTGAGATACGCAATGCGGTCCATCGTCTCCAGCGGCGGCAGCCACGCCAGAAACCCGACCCCTTCCTTGCTCTTCAACCGGCGCTCCTGCGCCAGGTAGAGCACGCTCGCAATCAGGCTGAATAGCAGCGCTGTATACGCCGCCAGCAGCGCGCCAATGTGCAGCACCAGCCAGCCGGAGCGCATCTCCGGCGTCACAAACGTACGGCCGTTCGCTCCCATGGCAGGTGCCAGCATCACCACCAGGGCCAGCGGCAGCGCAAAAATGCCGAAGGCTGCAGCGCGATACACCGTATACACCAGCAAATAGGCGATCACGATCAGCAGGGCCAGCGTCGCCTGCACCTCCACCCAGCCCAGCGGCACCAGATGATGAGCCGCCACCATCAGCTCCACTACCGCAACCAGATGAAAGAAGAAGCCAGCTACGGCCGCCGGCAGAGACACGCGTTGCCAGCGCGGCTGCCCGTACAGCACAGCCGGGAAGGCCGTAGCGCCGGCAACAGCATAGAGAACAGCCGCGACTCGCAACCAGAGCAGGGACATAATGCGGGAGACAACCGTTCAGTATACCGGCGCAACCATGCGCCAGGCTCCCGCTTCAGGCCTACTCCGGCTGGATGGAAGGGATTACGGGCGACATCGGTACGACCAGGGTCTTCAACGGGCCTGGGGTGTCCATGACAGCTTTCGTCAATCGGCCCCGGTTATCGAAGCGCAGCCGCCAATTGCCGGTGCGCGCCCCGGAGATATCGCTGAAGTCGACCTCCGCATCCTTGCCGGGATCGATCAGGATAATGGGCGTGCTGCCGTTCCGCTTGAGGAGCGCCTCAGACGCTTCCACGCTCGCTCGCGGCTCCGGCACCTTGGGCAGATGGCCGCTGAGCGCGACGAAGCACATGCCGAGATTCAGCCAATGCGACTGCGGTCCCAGCGCACGCTCGCCGCGATCCGTGGCCGTCATCCGGTTGAACGCCTCGTATGCTGTGCTCTTCTCCCATGCCGCATGGAATGGCAGCAGACCATGCGCATAGTCGGTCACCACCTGAACCTTGTCGCCATTCGCCGGCACCACCGCGACGAAATGGGACGCCCCATGCTCCACGCTGTCGTTCTGGAAGTTCAGCATCATGTGATCGGGAAGTGTGCGGCAGACGATTTGCTGATAGATCCAATGACTGTCGCTGATATCGAAGCCATAGAACGAGGCCGCACTGCTCACATCCACTTCTCGTTGCTGCAGCAGCGAGCGGTCGGCCGCGCTCATCTCGCCCGCATCCAGCACCGGCAGGGTCGAGCTGTGGGTCTCGAGTGCTGCGACCTTCTCTTCTTCCCCGGGTGGTGGCGGACCATTGCGGTGACGATGCAGCTGCGCCGCAACCGGGAGCGCGCACGCGAAGCACAACGCCCACGCAAGCCTAGCCTTCGAGCTTCTGACGTGCGCCTCGTGCCTTCCGGGTATCAGGGGAGAGAGCATAGCAAGGCCAATCTACCACGCGTCCACAGCCGTTCCGGGTAGCACAAAAGAGGAAGGGCGGCCGTTTTGGCCGCCCTTCCAGTACTTCGCGCCTGCTTTGCTCTAGTGCGCCGCGCGATGGCGTGTCGGTGTACGCCGTGCCGGCTTCTCCGGCGCGGGTGGTTCGCCATTGATGAGCGTGATCATCTTCGGATTCTGCGTGTACGAATCGAAGGTGGCGTTGTAGTTCACCATGGTTCCGATGGCCGGAGGTGTCGTCAACGGCTTCTTCATGTTGATTGTGAAGTCTGCCGTGTTCGACGCCTTTGCGTCATCCGTGACAGCAAGCTGCACGGAATCTGCAGTCGCCGAGACCACCTTGCCAGGAATCTGGTAGGTCTGCCCCTTCATGGTGTCCCACATCTTCCCGGCGTCTTCCGGCTTGCCGTTGAAGAGGATGAACTCCTTGTCATTCAGGTTCAGCGTCTTCAGGTCCGGAGTCGAGGCCACCACTTTGGCTGCCTGGTCGGCAGGCGACGG
>JBJMGC010000196.1:0-18956 GCA_045808105.1 Acidobacteriaceae bacterium
CCGACGGCATTACATTTCTGGAGCCAGGTGGTCGGCGGACAGAATTAAAGCCTGCTCGGCTTCCCGCTCCGCTGCACAGCACGCTCTCGTTCCTGACAGCAAAAGCTCTTGGAATGCGGGACAAGATAGCGATCGCCCGTGCCATTGCAGCGTTTCTGCGAGGGAGCCGCCCGGAGGATGACAGCCGGAACTTTGCAGATTGGCTGCACAGCACAGGACAAACAAAGCGTTCAATCGAGCACTTCTGGAAGCCGGTGTTGTTCAGTGCGTTGAATGAAGATCCGGAGCGCATTTCGCTACGGTATGCGGCGAAGGTCTTCCGCGAGGCATTTTTGTTTTCGGCGGAGGCGGGGCGGATGGGAGTTCCGCGCGTCCCGTTGAGCGAGATGTACGGTCAAGTCGCGGCGGCGATCGAGCGCGCCGGCGGCAAGGTCCACCTGCGAAGCACGGTCGAAACGCTATGTCGCGATGAGGCGACCGGACGGTGGCGTCTTCGGGTCAACGAGGGAACAGAGGAGTTCGACGCAGTTGTGCTGGCGCTTTCTTTTGAAGGAATGCAGAAGCTACTTTCGGCTTTGCCGGAGGGAGCGCCGCGCGCGCGGTTGGAGCGGCTGCTGGAGGGCTTTAGCCATTCGCCGCTTACGGGAATACATCTGTGGTTTGATCGCGAGATCACCGAACTGGAGCATGCCGTACTGCTCGACACCACGATGCAATGGCTTTACAACACCTCGCGTATCCAGCCAGAGCGGCAGTCGCTGCGGGACGGCTATTTGATAGAGCTGGTTGTCAGTGCATCAAAGTCGCTGGTCCCGATGGACCGGCAGGCGATCATCGATCTGGCGCTGCGGGAACTGGCGCTCTTCTTTCCCGCGATGCGCGATGCGCGCCTGCTGAAGGCCGCCGTGGTGAAGGAAGTTCGCGCGACGTACTCGATTGTGCCCGGGCTAGATGCGTTTCGACCGGAAGCCGAGAGCGGCTGGCCGGGGCTGATGCTCGCCGGCGACTGGACAGCAACGGGCTGGCCCTCCACCATGGAAGGCTCGGCGCGCAGTGGATATGTGGCGGCAGAGGCGGTGAGCCGCGAGTCCGGCGATGCAAAGCAGTACCTTGTGCCGGATCTGCCGCGACGCGGGCTTATGCGTTTGTTGAGATAGGTGGAGGGTCTTTATGGAGTTTCAGCCGATTGAAGATTATGGCGTGATCGGCAACATGCGTTCGATTGCTTTAGTCGGAACCCACGGGTCCATCGACTTTTTCTGCTTTCCGCGATTCGACTCGCCTACCGTCTTCGCAGCATTGCTCGATCCGGACAAAGGCGGCTTCTTCTGTATCCAACCGGAACTGGATGGAGAGAACAGCAAGCAACTGTACCTGCCCGACACCAACGTGCTGGTGACCAGGTTTCTCTCCGAGACCGGCATTGCGGAAATTGTCGACCTCATGCCAATTCTGAAGGATGAAGTTCCCAACCAGCTGATCCGTTCCGTGCGGGTGATTCAGGGCGAGATCAAATTCAAGCTGGAGTGCTGCCCGCAATTCGATTACGCGCGGCGCAAGCATACGGTGGAGCGCCGCGGCAACGCAGTGATCTTTCGACCGGAAGGCACTGACATTCTGCCCATGGTGCTGCAGGCATCCATGCCGCTCGAAGTGAACGACGACCGGGCCCTGATGACATTCACCTTGAATGAGGGTGAGCATCGATTCTTTCTCTTCAGCGAAGATTGCCGGGAAATGGAGGCGCCGCTGGATGAGGAGCTGATGAAGCAGCGCGTCGATGAGACCGTAAATTTCTGGCGCAGGTGGTCAGCAAAATCGAGCTATACCGGGCGCTGGAGGGAGACTGTTGGGCGCTCAGCGCTAACGCTCAAGCTTATGCAAGACCACGAGTTTGGGTCGATCATCGCCTCGCCCACATTCGGTCTGCCGGAACATACAGGTGGCGAGCGCAACTGGGATTATCGTTATTCATGGCTGCGCGATTCGTCATTCACGCTGTATGCCATGATGCGCCTGGGCTATGTGGAGGAGGCGCAACAGTTTCAGAAATGGCTGGATTCGCTGCTCGATTATGACTCCAAGCAGGGACCACTGCAGGTCCTCTACGGCATCGATGGGAGACATGAGGTACCAGAGGTGACGCTGGATCACCTGCGTGGATACAAAGACTCCCGCCCCGTGCGCATCGGCAACGCAGCCTATAGCCAGCTGCAGCTCGATATTTACGGAGAGATGCTCGACGCCCAGTACCTGGCAAACAAATACGGAGAGGCGATCAGTCATGACGACTGGCTTTCCATGAAGCGAGTGTTGGAATGGCTGTCGAAAAACTGGAATCGGCCCGATGACGGCATCTGGGAAGTACGCGGCGGCCGACAGAATTTTCTACACTCGCGCCTGATGTGCTGGGTCGCATTCGACCGTGCAATTCGGCTTGCAGACAAGCGCTCGCTCGCTGGACCGCTGGATTGGATGTATGCGACCCGAGATGCGATTGCCGATGACATCCACGACAATTTCTGGAGCGAAGAGCGCAAGTCATTCGTGCAGCGCCTCGGCTCGACCGACTTGGATTCAGCCGTGCTGTTGATGCCGCTCATGCGCTTTATCAGCCCAATGGATCCTCGATGGCTTTCTACTTTGAAGGCGATTGAAGAGGAGCTGACCGTCGACACCCTGGTGTATCGCTACAAGACAGAGAGTGGTCTCGATGGTATGGCAGGAACGGAGGGTTCCTTCACTGCGTGCTCCTTCTGGTTCATCGAGTGCCTCGCCCGTTCCGGAGAGTTGGATAAGGCGCGGCTGCTGTTTGAAAAAATGCTGGGCTATGCCAACCATGTCGGGCTGTATTCGGAGGAACTGGGGCGAAGTGGACAGCATCTCGGAAACTACCCGCAGGCGTTGACGCATCTGGCGCTCATCAGTGCTGCCACCTATCTGGATCGCGCGCTCTCCGGCGATCTGCCTACTTGGAAGTGACGCCGAGGAGCGACTCAATTGGATTTGGCAGTCCTGCGCCGTTGCAGGTATCCGAGTGACTGGGCCGCAAGCGTGGTCAGGACTGCTGTAGCGAAGAAGAGAATCCAGGCCATTCGGCGTTTTTCAACGAATTGAAAGAGAACGCTGTGGACCAGCGTCAGCATGAAGGCCGCATAGGTCCATCGTTGAAGGTTCTTCCAGCGAGCCGTTCCGAGAGCACGGAGCGACCAATCGTTCGAGAGCGCAAGCAAGGTTGCGAAGAGCGCCGCGGCCATGAGACCGATGTAATTGGCGGCACCGAAGGCGCTGGCTTGCAGACGTAGTGGATGCAGCGTCTTGAAGAAATACATCCACATACGGCCTCGCAGATGTACGGTAAGCCCAATTCCTGTGTGTACCAGCGCGAGGATACCAGCGATGATGCCGACATCGCGCCGCAAGTCATAACTGACCGGCGTCGGCCGGCGGCGCAGCACATTCCAAGGTCCGAGCATGAGAGATGCACTCAGGAAGGACAAGGCAGCGTATGCAGTCGCCATGCTCAGGCGGTGGCGAATGTCCGGCGGCGGTGTGAGCGAGTAGGCGACGGCGCACACAAGAACGGCGGAGAGGCTTAGCAAACACAGTCGGCATGTGCGGCGAATCCAGTATCGACTCACGACATCCGTCAATGCTTGAGGAGTGCCACGCCGCAGCAGACGAAGATCGCGGCCACCCAGCGGCGGCGATCGACACGCTCCTTGAGGAAGATGCGGGCGGCGACGGCATTGGTGACGAAAGTCAGCGAGCCGGCAGCGGGTGCTACCAGGCTTACATCTGCATGGCTGAGTGTGAAGAGAAGCGAGAAGAAGCTGACGGCCATGGCGGCAAAGCCGCCGAGAAAGCGGAAGTTACGAAGTACGGTGACAATTGCGTGCAGAATGCCGCCCCGCGCCATGATCACGTCGAAATCGCCGATCTGGCGGAATGCGGAAGCAATCAGAATGTCGCCCGCCGTCGCGGTGGCGACGTTCACCGTCAGCATGGCTGCTAGTTCGAGTCCAGTAACGCCGGCGATCATCGCTCCGCTCCATGGCTGCCGACCGAACTGCATATCGGCACCGCTACAGCCGATTCCTGCGGCTCTGTCGCTTCAACCGCCGGGTGCTCGGTGTAGGCGGGCCCGCGAGTGACAAAACCGACACCGGCCACGATGCAGAAGATGCCAAGCCAGCGCGCAGGCGTGATTTGTTCATGCAGCCAGAAGCGGGATAGCAGGGCCACGACGACGTAAGCGAACGATGTGGCGGGAAGCACGAATGTGACGTCGGCCCAGGAGAGCGCCGTCAGGTAGGAGGCAAAGAATCCGATCAGGAGAACCACGCCGGCGAGAACCCAGGGTAGTTTCAGGGCGACGATCAAGGTGCTCAGGTGGTGCAGAGAAATCGGCCCCGTCTGTTGCATGCCATGGGCAAGGAAAGTGTCACCCAGGGCCGAAGTGAGTGTGACGATGGCGAGGATGATATATCGACGTAGGTTCATCGGGGGTCCGAGCGACAAAGGCGGCCCGGGGGCCGCCTCTCGTTGAGATGGACAGCGCCGATCAGGCTCCGGCGTTCACGACCGGCGTCGCCTTGCTTGCCTGCTGCTGTTTGGTATCTTTCACGATTTTGTTGCGTTGCGCGCGCAGCTTCATGAAGCTTTTGGCCTCCTGATACAGACGCGGCACATCGCGGTTCACGATGGCCTTCCAGACGACGCGGGCTGCCGCTTTGGGCCGGAAATAATACTCGTCGTAGAAGCGATGGACCATCTCGAGCACATACTCCGCAGGCAGACCGGGATACTCGATGTGGGCCATCTGGTGGCCACCCGAGTCCGACATATTGTGATTCGTGATGAAGCCGTTCTTCTCTGCAAAGTCGTAAAACTCAGTGCCCGGATAGGCGTGCGCGATCGAGACTTGGATGGTCTCGCAATCCAGCGACTTCGCAAAGTTGATGGTGTTGCGAATTGACTCTCTGGTTTCACCCGGCAGGCCGAGGATGAAGTCGGCGTGAACGGTGAGCCCGAGGTCGTGGCAGTCCTTGGTGAAGGCGCGTGCGCGCTCGACGGTTGCGCCCTTCTTGATGTTCTTGAGAATCTGCGGGTCGCCCGATTCGTAGCCCACAATCAGCAGACGGCAGCCCGCATCTTTCATCGCCTTCAGCGTTTCGCGATCCGTGGTGACGCGCGAGGTGCAGGACCAGGTGATGCCGAGCGGTTTGAGCTTCTCGCAGAGTTCAACGGTGCGCGCCTTCTGAATGTTGAAGGTATCGTCGTCGAAGAAGAACTCCTTCACCTCCGGGAAATTCTCCTTTGCCCATTTCATTTCAGCGGCAACATCATCGGTGGACCGCTTACGCCAGGCGTGTCCGCTGAGCGTCTGCGGCCACAGACAGAAGGTGCACTGTGCCGGGCAGCCGCGCGTCGAGTAGAGCGCGATGTACGGGTGCAGCAGGAAGGGAACGTTGTAGCGCGTCACGTCCATGTCGCGCTTGTAGATCTTCGTCGCCCAGGGCATCGCATCCAGATCTTCCAGCTGCGGACGATCGGGATTGTGCGTGATTGTGCCAGTCTCGTTACGGTAGCTGATGCCGAGTATTTCCGACAGCGGCTTACCGTTCGCGTACTCCACGACCGACATATCGAATTCACGGCGGCAGATGAAGTCGATGACCTGACACTCGTTGAGCGCGCGGTCAGGCGAAGTCGTGACCGGAGGCCCGACAAACGCGATCTTGATCGAGGGATTCGCCCGCTTGATAGCTTCGGCGAGGGCGTGGTCGCCAGCCCAGCCCACAGTGCTGGTGAACAGAACCAGAAACTCGTAACCCTTGGCTATCTCAATAGTCTGTTCGGCGGAGATGTGGTGGGGCGGGGCATCCAGGAGGCGCGAACCCTCAAGCAGTCCGGCCGGATAGGCAAGCCAGACAGGGTACCAGTAGGATTCGATCTCGCGCGTCGCGGGCCAGCGGCTGCTTGCGCCGCCATCAAAGTTTTCAAACGAAGGCGGGTTTAGAAAGAGCGTCTTCAGTGGCATATTGTCTATCCCCTAGTGTACCAGCCGGAGCTCTGCGAAACGGCAAAAACTGCCCCGAAAAGCGTGCAGGTGCCGATCTCTGAAATGACTGAAAATCGCTATTGATGAGGCGCCTGCATCGCCCATTCCTCAACGGTCCCAAGCGAGCGCTGCAGCTGTATCTCTGCCTGCGTAAGCTGGAAATCAGCGTCGAGCTTATCGACATATCGGCGGCGCTCGTCGATGCGCGCTTTCTGTTCATCGCGGGGCGTCAACGGGGTAGCGTTCGGGTTACCCGTTCCGTTTTGTAATTGCGTGAGGACGGCGTCGACGTTTTCCTGCGCGAAATCGCTCTGCAGTTGTGCGATTTTTTGTTGTGCCCGCAACTCAGCGAGACTGCCGGAGAGTTCGCGGGTCTGTTCTCCCAATTGCATACGAAAGAGGCTGGCTTGTTCGCGGGCGTGAACAGCGTCCGCCGCTGATCCACGCGCACGATCGCGAGCCTGCTCGTCGAAGATGGGAAGCGTCAAATTGATTCCGACATCGAAGTTGTTGTGCTGAAAGCGGAGGTAATACTCGGCGTAGTTATTGAACTTCGCATAGCGGCTGTATTGAATGCCGAAAGCAATTTCCGGACGCCAGAGTTTCCGGCTATCACCTATCGCGATGTACTGCTTGGACTGGGCGTCTGCCTCGGAAGAAGCAATCGCGGCGCTATGCGTGGTGAGGGTTGCGTTCAGTGTGCCCGCAGTGGGCGGTACGGGGGCTGCGGGAATCGACGATGATTCCGGAGTGATTGAGTCTTCGGTCAAACCAGTGAGGTTCGCGAGACGCAACCGCAGCACACTCATATGGTCCTGGATGTGCAGCCGGCGAAGTTCCAGCTGAGCGTTGGTCAGCTCGGCCTGAGTGACATCCATCGCGCTTGAGAGTCCGGCCGCGTTGCGTTCGCGCTCAATTTCAACCAGTCGTTCACCGAAGCTGTGCTGCTGGTCCAGTGCTTCGATCTCGCGGCGGTCGGTGTCCAGCTCGATGTAGGTGAGCACAGTATCCGCGACGACTTTCTCTCGCGTATCTCGCAGAGCGGCGCGCGCTGCGGTGAGCGATGCGCGCGCGGAGCGGATCATGGAGGGTTGCGAGAAGGAAAGCACGAGGGAGTTGGCTGTCGCATTGACGACAGTGGGTTGCCCCACCGGGAAACCGTAGGAGTAACCCACGCTTGAGCCAATCGCCATGGTGGGAACATAGGCATCTTTCGTCTGGCTGAGGCCTGAAGCGGCACGATCGACATCCGCGGCGGCCATCTTCACTTCATGCGAGTTGCGCAATGCCAGATCTACGGCCGTGTAAAAGGAGACCTGCGCTCTTGCTGGCGGTGGCGCCGTTATCGCCAGGATTGCGAAGGCGGCAAGTGCGGGCACGGCGACTCGCGAGCAAAGAGGCACGTATGGCAAAGGGCGGTGTCCTGTAGTTCAGCGTCCGGTATTTGTAGCAACCTGCTTTGTTGGATGATAGACGCTCGCAATGTCCGATGCGGCCTGAATCTCCCGAGCTGCACCCACCGCGTCACCTTGTTTGTTCAGCAGGCTGGCGAGAAACAGCTGCACGCGAAAGGCGGGCTCGTCCTCGGATTTTTCCTGAGAGGCGAGGTATTCGCGAAGCAGCCGGATCGCGGTCTGCGAGTCCTGGCCTGTCCGAGTCAACAGGTGCGCGGCGTCTACCAACGGTTCGCCGTGGGCGCCGTTTGCCTCCAGTCCGGCGTGGATTGCCTGCTGCATGCGGTCGAGGTCATTCTGTTTCTGGTAGAACGATCCGAGAACCATCCAGTAGTTTGCCGGACGGGGTGCGTCGGCGATCGCCTGGCGAAAATGCTGCTCCGCCGCGGCCGTGTCTTTGTTGCTCGCGGCGATGCGGCCACGCAGCTCCTCGGCACGGGCACGGTCGACGTCATCCAGCTTGGTTGCCATCGCTGCTGCCTTGTCTTTGCCGCCGCCGACGATGGCAGGCGCCTCGGTGTAGTACTCACCGAGATCGGAAAGTGCCTCAGCATTGTGCGGATCGAGCGCCACGGCCGTTTCAAATTGCGCTTTCACCCGCTTGGCGAGTCCGTAGGCTTTTAAGAAGGAGACCCGGTTCGCCTTCTCGCCCAGCGCGCGTCCGTACCAGAGATGGTTGTTGCTGCTGTTGTCGTCGAGGGCGACGGCCTTTTCACACGCGGCAACCGCCTCGTCCCATCGTTCCAACTGCAGTGTCAGGCGGCACAGGAGTTGCTGCGCCTCCGCATCGTTGCTGCCCGCGCCGGTGGCGGCCTGGAGGACTTCAAGAGCATGGTCAGCATGTCCCTGCTGAAGATCGCGAATCACATCCGTGCGGCCCTCGGGGCTGAGCCCGAACACAGCGAAGGGCGCGAGCAGAAGAATGATCAATAGGGGGACAATGCGCATGAGACTTATATCGACCCGGTATTCGGCAGCGGTTAATGCTTTAGCGATCGATGTGCACTGGCACACCTTCCGCCAGGGGCTCGCCGTTGGTTGTGCTCAGCGCGACAGTGGCGTTCGTTGTCAATCCTTTGACGATCTGCACCTGAGTAAGATTCAGTGCACCGACCGTGACCGGTTGACGTCTGAGCACCCTACCGTGCAAAAGATAGACATAGCTTTTACCGTTCTCGCTATGCAGCGCTTCGCGCGGGATTGTGAGCACGTTGTCCAGTCTCTGTTCGGTGACGGTGACCTTGACGTTCGTATTCGGCAGCAGCTTGCCATCGGCATCGTCCACGCTCAGCAGCACCTCGCCAACATTGCGAGTTGTATAAGTAATGATGGTCGAAGGCATGCTGAGGATTCGCCCATGCCATGCATGATTTGGCAGCGCGTCCCAGACGATAGTCGCGGGCTGCCCCGCGTGGAGAGCCCCAAGTTCCGGTTCGTCAAAGTAAGCCCGAACCTGGAGCTTGGTCAGGTCCGCCATTTGCAAGAGCAGTGTGCCTGGAGTGACGTACTCGAATACCGAGACCGGCAGGGAATAGACCGTCCCAGCGAAAGGCGCTCGCACGTTCGAGTCGGTGACGACCGTATTGGCAGCGGAATAGGCTGCCTGAGCCTGCTCCAGATCGGCCTTGGCGTGGGCGAGATCGGCCGGGGAAAAGGGCTTGGTCTGCTTCTTTTCGAGCGTGGCGAGAGAGGCGTTCGCGGCTTCCAGCCGTTGTTGCGCCGAGGCGACCTCATTGGGCGCCGCCGCACCCTGCGCGACGAGTTTCCTCACTGCATCGAGATCGTGCTGCGCCTGGTCGCGGTCCATCTGTGCTTTGGCCATCTCGCCGGCGAGCGAATAGCGCTCCTGCAACGTGCCGCCTTGCTCGGTGGCCTGATATTGCGCCTGCGCTCCACGGAGAGAAGCCAGGGCGCCGACACTGTGCGCGACTGCGTCTGCATCATCCAGAGACAGCAAAAGCTTTCCCTTGGGCACGGATTCTCCACCATGCACGTAAAGGCGCTTCACCGTGCCGGGCGCCGGAGCGTGCGCTTCAAAGTTATGTTGCGGCTCGACTTTTCCGTTGGTGCTGTCGGTTGTAATCAAGTCCTGCATGGTCGCCTGCGCGACGCGCAGCGGCAACTCCTCGCGGGTGAGCCTGCGCACCACGAAGAAGACAATTACCAGGAGAACTGCGGCGAGCGTCCACAGAACAATCGTTCTCGTTCTGCCATTTGAGGTTTCTGCCATTCGTTCCTAGACCGTCGGTAAGTATATAAGACGCGCTTGGTGCGCCTTTGGAGTCAGAAAGATGCAGGGAGTCTTCGTGGGTACAATATAAGGATGACCACCACGCCGCGATATACCGATGAACACGCACGCGCGGGGCTTGCCACGCATTTTCCTGAAATTGAGACCTGGGAGAATCAGTTTCGCGGTTACGAGATCGTCATCGACAATCCCGAGTTCACCTCGGTCTGTCCCAAGACCGGTCTGCCGGATGCCGGCGTCCTGACGCTGCGCTACATGCCGCGCGAGCGCTGCCTGGAGCTGAAGTCCTTTAAGGAGTATCTGTTCTGCTATCGCAACCTGGGCATCTTTCAGGAAAACGTCGTGAACCAGGTGCTCGACGATGTGGTGAAGGCCTGCGATCCCGAATGGGCCGAGGTGAAGGGCGACTTCCGTCCTCGCGGTGGTCTTTCCACGATCGTGACGGCACGCTGGCCGCGGCCGTCGACCACGCGTTAATTCCTCTTCAGGTTGATTGATGCCGCCGCATGACGAGCACCCACGGTACGGCCATGCGGCATGGGCGCTTGGCCTGCTGACGGCCCTGAATCTTTTCAACTTCATCGATCGCTACGTGCTGCCCGGCGTGCAGCCGCTGGTCCAGCGTGAGTTTCACGCGAGCGATGAACGGATGGGTGCGCTCACCTATGCGTTCTTCATCACCTACATGCTCGCAGCACCGCTTACCGGATGGCTGGGCGATCGAGTGTCACGCAAGCCGCTGGTGGTGGCGGGTGCTCTGCTGTGGAGTGTGGCAACGCTGCTGACGGCTACCGTGCACAGCTACGGCGAGCTTTATTTCCGCCACGCCATCGTCGGCATTGGCGAGGCGACGTTCAGCGTATTCGCGCCGGCAATGATCGCGGATATGTATCCGGAGCGGGTACGGAATCGAGCGCTGAGCATCTTTTATCTCAGCATTCCGGTAGGTGCGGCGCTTGGATATTTGATCGCGGGGCAACTCGGCTCGACTTACGGGTGGCGGATGCCATTCCTGGTGAGCGCTGCACCCGGCGTGCTGATTGCGGTGCTTATCCTCTTCTTGGTTCGCGAACCGCAGCGCGGTTCAGCCGATCGGCTACAAGCCACACCAACGCGCGCGACGGTCCGTGGCGTCTTCACCAATCCGGCGTACTGGACCGCGACGCTGGGCATGGCCATGCTGGTCTTCACTATGGGCGGCATCTCGGTCTGGCTGCCCACGTTTTTTTCGCGCGTCGAGGGCTATTCGCTCTCGCGTGCGAATCAGCTTCTGGGCGGCGTGACAGTGATCGACGGCATTCTGGGAACAATCGTTGGAGGCTGGATCGCGCAGCGTTGGCTCCGCACAAATTACCGCGCACTTTATTTGGTCTCCGCCTGGAGCGCTGTCCTGACACTCCCAGCTGCCGTGATGGTCTTCTTCGGACCGCGATCGCTTCTTGTCCCCTCGATCCTGCTGGCAGAGTTCTTTCTCTTTCTGAACACTGGCCCGTTGAATACGGCCATCGTCAACTCCGTTTCGGCGGTCGTGCGCTCTTTCGCCATCGCACTCAATCTCTTCCTCATTCATGCGCTCGGCGATGCTCCCTCGCCCAGGCTGATTGGCGCGATCTCAGACCGGCATGGATTGCGATGGGGTCTCGGCCTGACGCTGGTGACGCTGGTGATCTCTGCGGGGATTCTGTTTCTGGGCGCTCGCTATGCGCCACTCTTGCCGCCGGAGCAAGAGCTCGCATGACTTTGTTGCGGGTGGCGGGGCTTGCCGTGGGGTGGGGAGTGGCGCTGTTGTGGACGACACGCGGCTTGGCCTGGTTGCGCGGCATGTCGCGTCTGCCGGATCTGTTGGAGCAGGAAGTGCGCCCGGTACCTGGGTCCGTCAGTGTGATTGTCCCAGCGCGCAATGAGGCCCGCGATGTCGGTGCGTGTCTACGCTCGGTGCTGGCCTCGACGGGCGTCCATCTGGAGGTGATCGCCGTCGATGACCGCTCGACGGATGAGACCGGGGCGACGATGGATTCCCTGCGCGACCCAGGTCTGCGGTATGCGGTGGAGCATGTGCGAGAGCTTCCCACGGGATGGCTGGGCAAGCCGCATGCGATGGCGCATGGAGCCTCGCTGGCGACGGGGGAGTGGTTGTTGTTCACCGATGCCGACGTGGTCTTTGCGGAGGACACGCTGGCTCGTGCTCTGGTGTATATGGAGCGGGAGGGCGGGGATCATCTGCTGGTGGTGCCAACGGTCGTGGCGCGGAGTATCGGCGAGCGGATGATGCTGCCCTTCCTGCACGTGCTCTCGATCTGGGGACCACGGCTTTGGCGGGTGGCGGATCCGCAGTCACGCGATGCGATCGGCGTTGGCGCGTTCAGCCTGATCCGGCGAACGGTATACGACAAGGTGGGCGGTTGGGAGCGGTTGCGCATGGAAGTGATCGAGGACGTGCGGATGGGGTACCTAATCAAGCAGGCGGGGTTCCGATCGGCGGCGGTCACAGGGCGCAACCTGGTTCGCATCCGTTGGGCGCGGGGTGCCTGGGGCGTGGTGGACAACCTGACCAAGAATGTCTTCGCTGCATTCCGGTTTCGGATCGGCCTTATGGTGGCGGGAACGATAGCGACCGCAGTGATGTGTCTCGTGCCGTTTGCGGGTCTCGCGCTTGGCGCTGCCGGGGATCGCGCATCGCTATGGCCGAGTCTCGTGTCGGTCGCGACACTGACGGCGCTGTACTGGCGGTATCGGCGCTTTGCCGATCCCGGTAGCGCAGCGACCATCTTATTGCTGCCGACGTTTCCGATTGCCGCGTTGGTCTTCGTGTATGCGATGGTGCGCTCTACCGTGTTGACGCTGAGGCGCGGCGGAGTGGTGTGGCGGGAGACGTTTTACCCGCTCGGTGAGTTGCGCAAGAACGCAGGTCCGCTGCGCTAGCGTGTGGCGCGGAAGACGCTGAAGTGGTGATTGCCGCTGAGCGAGGGGTCGTGCACCGGGGTTTTGCCTTGGTCGGCGCCGAAGCCGGCGAGTAGCGCAGGGTTGGGATGGAACTTCTCCGCGCCGCCGTGCAGCTGGCGCGCGCTGCTCAGATACATCAGGCTGCGATCGTTCACGCTGTGCACTGTGCCGCGCAGCTCAATATCCGTGCCGCGAAGGGCCCTCAAATCGCCGACATCGCGCGTGTCTTCGGGGAGACTCGCGATGGTGAAGCGGCATTCTGCGTCGCTCGTCTCGGGGCTGCAGATATCGAGAAATCGTGTGCCGTCGCGGAGCTGGGCGATGTCATAGACGTGCGCGCTGATGCAAATGTCCTTGCCGCTGTAGCGGGCTGCTTCCGACGCTGGATGACAGGCATGCGTCGCCCCAAGAAGCGGGCTGGAGGACAACAGCAGGAGCATGAAGGTCGTTCGCACGCTGCGAAGGTACGGCCTTCGCGAGAGATTGGCGATCCCACGTCCGGGGAGTGCTTCCTTAGTTCACTGCCGCTCCAATGGGGAGGACATCTCAAACAATCAGTGCGTGGTGAGCGCGGGCTCCTGCTTGTTGCTGCCGTAGTGGCTGGCTACGTAGTCGTCGAGGATGCGCTTGAAGTCCGCGATGATGGTGTCGCCTTTGAGAGTGATGGCGAGTTTGCCGTCGATATAGACGGGGGCCTTGGGCTCTTCGAAGGTCCCTGGCAGCGAGATGCCGATGTTGGCGTGCTTGCTTTCGCCTGGGCCGTTGACGATGCAGCCCATGACGGCGAGCTTCATCTCTTCCACCCCGGGGTACTGCTTCTTCCACTCGGGCATCGATTCGGTGAGGTAGTTCTGCACCTGCTGGGCAAGCTCCTGGAAGTAGGTACTGGTGGTGCGACCGCAGCCTGGGCATGCGGTGACCTGCGGCGCGAAGGAGCGGATGGAGAGGGCCTGCAGGATCTGCTGGGCGCAGCGGACCTCTTCGCTGCGGTCGCCGCCGGGGGTGGGGGTGAGCGAGACGCGGATGGTGTCGCCGATACCGGCCAGCAGCAGCGGCGCGAGGCCGGCAGTGGAGGCGACGGTGCCCTTCATGCCCATGCCGGCTTCCGTGAGACCGAGGTGGAGGGCGTGGTCGCAGCGGGCGGCGAGCGCGGTGTAAACGTCGATCAGGTCGCGGACGCCGGAGACCTTGGCGGAGAGGATGATCTGGTCGCGGCGTAGGCCGTAGCGCTCAGCGGCCTCGGCGTTATCCAGGGCGGAGCGGACCATCGCCTCCATCATGACGTCGCGGGCATCGAGCGGCTCGGCCAGCTTCGAGTTCTCGTCCATCATGCGGGTGAGCAGCGCCTGGTCGAGCGAGCCCCAGTTGACCCCGATGCGCACGGGCTTCTGGTGCTTGACGGCGACTTCGACCATGGTGCGGAAGTTGTCGTCGTCCTTGCGGCCGATCGAGACATTCCCGGGATTGATGCGGTATTTCGAGAGCGCCTGGGCGCAGGCAGGATACTTGGTCAGCAACAGATGGCCGTTGTAGTGGAAGTCGCCGATGATGGGCGTGGCCCAGCCCTTTTCCCGGATGCCGTCGACGATGTAGGGAACGGCCTTGGCAGCGTCGTCATTGTTGACGGTGATGCGGACCAGCTCCGAGCCGGCGCGGGCGAGTGACGCGATCTGCTGTACGGTGCTCTCAATGTCGGCTGTATCAGTATTGGTCATCGACTGGACCACGACCGGGGCGGAGGAGCCGACGCGGACTTCGCCGACGGGAACGGTGACAGATTTTCTGCGCTGGATTTCGGGCATAGCGGTGATTCCAGTTTATCGCGATGCGTCCCTGGGCTGCACTGTTGGGTGGGCAGTCACGTTACTGGCCCACCCTCCCCCTCCGGGCCGGGAGGGCCGGTTGTAAACCGCTGGCCTGCAAACACTTAAGGCTCTTTCCGACAGCTAAATTCGTCCAGGCAAAGAACTTAGAGGCAAATTCCTCCAAGCAAAGAGCTTAGCCACCGGGTTGCGCGGCCGGCACTCGGCAATCAGGGCGCGGTCCGGATCAGCAAAATGTATTGCTATTTCCAGTGTAGAGAATCTGGCGCATTGTCATGCCAACAATTTGCCGGGTGTTCCTTCAAATGGGAATTCTCGGCCGCGCTGGGGGGGCGTGCGGCTTTGATCCACTCAATTTGATGGTGCGGCGGAGATGGGAAGCAGACCGCTCCAATACGCGGATAGCGCGCGAGCGGCTCCGGCTGGGGAAGACGAGCGTGCGTAGCCGCATAGTGCACCAGCGATCGAAACATCCCGCATGAACTTCGTCATGACGGTGCGGTAATTTTTCTGCCGAATTCGCATGATTGTTTTCCTCAGGTGGCGCACTGCTGATTTTTGCACCGCACGCGCGGATGGAGAAGTTTTTGGAAGCATCGCGAAAATTATGCAGATTCAGTTGTTACGAATTGCGCGAAGTGCACTGCGAACGTACTGCGTGAGCACGGTGTTTGCCAAAACCGCGTGATGCGCGTGCGATCGAATGGCAGAAAAGTGGTAGTGCATAACGCCACGCTTGGAGTTACAAACTGTACAACAGTTTCATTCGAGACCGCCGCCGGCATGAACTGGCACAGAAAGCAAAACGCGGTCCGCTGATCTCTCCCTAGAACCTGCCTGAAACCAATCGAGACGAGCGCCTTCGATATCGAAGGGTCACGCTTCAGATTTGCCACGTTGGTGGCCTTGAGGAAGAGAACTGGATGTCACAGGTCTGGACAAAATCGATAAAGAGCCAATCTGGCCGCGCGTTTCTGTTACTGCTTATCGCGTGCGGCGCGACCATCAACAGCCACGGACAGTCTGCGACCAGCGTGACAGTGACTGGGCCGACAAAGGCGAACGCGGGCACCCCTGTGGCATACAACGCAGTCGTGGCCGGTACCACGGACCAGCTGGCGATATGGAGCGTGAGCCCGGCGACCGGCGCGGGTTCAATCTCTTTGAGCGGCGTGTACACGCCACCGACCCAGATACCGTCGGCTAACACGGTGACCATTCGCGCGACCAGCAGGGAGACGCCGACGGTCTCCGGATCGATAACAGTGACGCTTTACGACCCCATTCCGGTGATCACGTCGGCCACGGCGAACCCGGCCAGTGTGAGCGGCAGCTATTTGCTGGACGTGCAGGGTGATGGATTTCTGCCGGGAGCGGCACTGATGGTGGCCGGGACACAGATGCCGACGACGCATGTCTCGGCGACGGAACTGCAGACGACAGTCACGAGTAGCGCAACGCAGATCACCGTCTCGGTGAAGAATCCATATCCAGGCGCGGTCTATTCGGTTACATCGCATGTGCCCCTCGGGACGATGAAGGCGTCGGCCACGGCGGCGGCGCGGCTGCTGGACCAGTCGACGTTCGGACCGACAGAGACGAATATCCGGCATGTGCAGCAGGTGGGGCTGCAGGGATTCCTGGATGAGCAGTTCAACACTCCGTGGACGTACCTGCCCGCGCTGCCGGCGACCACGCCTTCGCAATGCTCGCCTGCATCGATCTCGTCGGTGTGCGTGCGGTCAAGCTGGTTCAAGAACGCGTTGACCGCGAACGATCAGTTACGGCAGCGCGTCGCTTTCGCATTGAGCGAGATCTGGGTGGCGTCTTCCTATAACGGCTACATGATTACGCCATACGCGAACCTGCTGGTGAAGGATGCATTCACGAATTACCGGCAGATCATGCAGGACATGACGCTCTCGCCGAATATGGGGATGTTCCTGAACATGCTGAACAGCCCCGCGCCACCGGCCGGACAGATTGCGAACGAGAATTACGGGCGCGAGCTGATGCAGCTGTTCACGATGGGGCCGGACCTGCTGAATGATGATGGAACGCCGCAGACCGACAGCAACGGAAACACGATTCCTGCGTACACAGAGCTGCAGGTGGAAGCGATGGCGCGCGCCCTAACGGGTTGGACCTACGCCAACGCGGACGGCAGCACACCTTCGAACTTTAACTTCACGCCAAACTGGAACCACCTGATGGTGCCGATCGACACGCGGCACGAGCACAGCGCCAAGGCACTGCTGAAGGGCGTGACGTTGCCGGCCGGGCAGAGTGCAACCCAGGACCTGAAAGGCGCGCTTGATAATGTCTTCAATCACCCGAACGTGGGCCCGTTCGTGAGCCGGTTGCTGATCCAGCGGCTGGTGGCGGGCGACCCGAGTCCGGCGTACGTGTCGCGCGTGGCGCAGGTGTTTGCAAACAACGGGTCAGGGGTGCGGGGTGATATGAAGGCGGTGATCGCCGCGATCCTGTTGGACCAGGAGGCGCGAGCGAACGATGCGCAGGCGGGCGATGCACTGGCGAGCGGGCCGGTGGTCGATTCGGGACACCTGCGGGAACCCGCGATCTGGCTGGTAAACATCGCGCGCGGTCTGAACGCTGCTTCCACGAATTCCAGCGCTGCATACCCGTTCATCAACGTGGGCAACGGGCAACTGGTGTCGATTGGGGAGCCACCGTTCGGTTCGCCGACGGTGTTCAACTTCTTCCCGCCGGATTATGTCGCGCCGCAGACCTCGATCAACGCGCCGGAGTTTGCGCTGGAGAATACGGGCTCGATCATTCCTCTGGCGAACGCGGCGACTTACGTCATGCACAACAGCGGGAGCGGACTGCTGGTGGACTATAGCGCGACCGGGCAACTGGGCGGCCGAGCGTCGGATCCGGGCGCGCTGGCGGATTACCTGGGCATGATCTTCATGCACAGCCAGATGCCTTCGGATTTACGGTCGGCGATCGTGGACAACGTTTCGGCGATACCGGCGAGCAATCCTTCGGCGCGCGCCAGCGTGGCGGCATACCTGGTGGTGACGTCGCCGGAATACAAGATCATGCATTGAGATTCGCTGCGAGCCAAGGCCGCAGTACGGACAGGAGTGAAGGGATGAGAACGAGTCGACGGAGTTTCCTGAGTTACGCAGCGATGGCGGCGGGTGGCAGTGCGCTGGCGTTGCGGCCCTTTGGCGCCATGAATGCGCTGGCGCAGACAACATCGGATTACCGCGCGCTGGTCTGCGTGTTTCTGTTTGGCGGCAACGATTCGAACAACATGCTGGTGCCGTACGATTCGACCGGCTACGCGAACTATGCGAGCCTGCGCGGCCCGCTGGCGCTAGGGCGCAGTGCGCTGCGCCCGCTGTCGCCAACGCCGAACTTCGCGGTGCATCCGAATTTGCCCGAGGTGCAGGCGCTTTACAACAGCGGCAATCTGGCATTCCTGACAAATGTCGGCACGCTGATTGAGCCGACGACGCAGGCGCAGTTTCTGGCGAACCAGGGGACGAGGCCGAGCAACCTGTTTTCGCATCCGGACCAGCAACTGGAGTGGCAGAACCAGGCGATCAGCGGAAGGACGCGGAGCGGATGGGCGGGCAGAATCGCCGATCGCTTGAACGTACAATACAACTCTGGCGCGCAGGTGCCGATGATCTGCTCGCTGGATGGAGCCACGATTTTCTGCAATGGCGAGTCGACGCAGCCTATGTCGCTGGGCAGCCAGGGCGCGGTGCCACCGTATTGCGCCGATGGACAATATTGCCCATCGCGGCTGCAGACCGCGCAGCAACTGGCGACTATGAGCTCCGGCGTGTCGCTGGTGCAGGCGGACAATGACATCACGACGAATGCCTATCGCTACAACACCGTCCTGATGGATGCGATGAACTCTGCCGGAGGAATACAGACGGCGTTTCCCACGTCGGGCGGCAATCCGTTTGGAGCGCAGCTGAAGCAGGTGGCGCAATTGATGCAGGTGCATTCCGCGCTCGGGGTGAAGCGGCAGATCTTCTTCGTGGGCGGCGGGGATTTCGATACTCACGGCAGCCAGCTTCAGATCCAGGCGGCGCTGCTGTCGCAATTGAGTCCGGCGCTGAGCGCGTTCTACAGCGCAACACAAGAGCTGGGGTTGGCGAGCAACGTGACGACGTTTACCTGCTCGGATTTCTCGCGAGCATTCCAGCCGAATTCAGCCAATGGCAGCGATCATGCATGGGGCGGGCACCACATCATCATGGGCGGCGCGGTGCAGGGCGGCCGGATGTACGGCAAATTCCCGACACTGGCACTGGGCGGTCCGGACGACTCGGACAAGAACGGCCGCTGGATTCCGACGACCTCGTCCGCGCAGTATGCGGCAACGCTGGCGCAGTGGTTCGGAGTGGCCTCGGCGGACCTGTCGTACGTGCTGC
>JBJMGC010000197.1:0-4755 GCA_045808105.1 Acidobacteriaceae bacterium
CGACAACATGCGCAAGTATGGTGGGTTTATTCCCGGTATCCGGCCGGGCCGCCGCACCTCGGATTACATCAACGACATCCTGACCCGCATTACGCTGGTGGGCGCGATCTATCTGATTGTGGTCTGGCTGATTCCGCAGATCATGATCAACGGCATTCACCTTGAAAACCTATGGCTGGTGGGGTCGTTCTTCGAGAAGATGCCGACCTGGGTGACGCATGGCCTGGGGTTGAACTTTTACTTCGGCGGCACCTCGCTGCTGATCGTGGTCGGTGTAGCCATGGACACGGTGAACCAGGTCGAATCGCAGCTCATCATGCGTCACTATGAGGGCTTCTCCCCACGGAGCGGCCGGGTGCGCGGACGCCGCGCGTGGTAGCGGGACACGCGGAGTTGGCCTCGGCGGGACAGCAGCTGCGCACGGAGTTCTTGCCCGGGCCGGTTCTCCTTCTGGGTGCGCCCGGCGTCGGCAAGGGCACGCAGGCGAAAGCCATTATGGCGGCCTGGGGCATTCCGCAGATCTCGACCGGGGACCTGCTGCGCGAGATCCGCAACCGCGATGTGCAGCCTAGCGCCATTGCCGATCGCCTGCTGCGCGAAGGCAAGCTGCATGAAGACGATCTGGCGCGCATGGCAGCCGGCAAATTGGTGTCCGACGCGTTGGTGAACGATATGGTGGCTGCACGCCTGGAAGAGCGGGACACGGTGCGCGGTTATATTCTGGACGGCTTTCCCCGCACACTGGGGCAGGCCGACTGGCTCGATGGATACCTCTCATCGAGTGGCAACCGCTTGCCGGTGGTCGCTGTCAGCCTGCGGGTGAATGAACAGCAACTGCTGCTGCGCATCACCGGACGGCGAAGCTGTCCGGTCTGCAAACGCATCTATAACGTGTACCTGAAGCCGCCAGTCGCCGATACGGTTTGTGACTTCGATCAGACGGTGCTCGAGCAGCGCGTCGATGACACCGAGGCAGTCTTTGCCGAGCGCATGCGCGCCTATGCCGAGCAAACGGCGCCGGTGCTCGAGCACTACCGCGCGTTGGGCCGTTATGCGGAAGTGGATGGCGACTCCTCGATCGATGCGGTGACGGAGAGCATTCTGGTGGCGGTTGCAGGGCTGCGAGTTCGGTAAAGAAAGAATCACCATGGCGATCGTGATCAAGACCGCGAAGGAAGTCGAGAAGATGCGCCGCGCCGGTGCGATCGTGCGCGAGGTGCTTCATGCGGTACGGGCGATGGTGAAGCCGGGCGTGACCACGCTGGAATTGGAGACCGTGGCGGCGAAGATGATCGAAGACGCAGGCGCCACGCCGGCTTTCAAGGGCTACCACGGCTTTCCCTGCGTGCTTTGCACGTCCTTGAATGAGCAGGTGGTGCACGGCATTCCTTCGGCGAAGACGGTGCTGCGCGAGGGCGATATTCTCTCGGTGGATTGCGGGGCGGTTATCGATGGCTACTACGGCGACTCAGCCATCACCATCCCCGTGGGCAAGGTAGCGGCGACGACGCAACGGCTGCTCGATGTGACGCAAAACTCGCTGGCGCGCGCCATCGAAACCGTTCGCCCAGGGGCAATGCTGGGCGACGTCGGTGCGGCAGTGCAGGAGATAGTCGAGGCTGAGGGTTTCAGCGTGGTGAAGGAGTTTGTGGGCCATGGCATCGGGACTCATATGCATGAGGACCCGCAGATTCCGAACTTCGGCCAGCGGGGACGCGGGGTCCGGCTGCGCGAGGGCATGGTGCTGGCCATCGAGCCCATGGTCAATGCCGGCGGGGACGCGGTGCGGGTGTTGAAGGACGGTTGGACGGCAGTCACCGAGGACGGCAGCCTGAGCGCGCACTTCGAGCACACAGTGGCGGTGACGAAGGACGGCGCAGCGATTTTGACCCTCTAAATCCTGTAATTCAGGTATCATAGGGGATGGCACATAAGTGGCCGGAGGCTTTGCCAGAACTCTCTGGCGGGACGAGTCTGGCAGAACCAGGAAGATGGATTGTCGAAGGAAGACGCAATAGAAGTTATGGCGACGGTGCTCGAGACGTTGCCAAACGCGATGTTCAAAGTGGAACTCGAGAATAAGCACCAGGTGCTGGCCCACGTATCCGGACGCATGCGGAAGAACTTCATACGCATTCTCCCTGGAGATCGTGTTGCGGTGGAGCTGAGTCCGTACGATCTGAACCGCGGCCGCATTGTTTACAGATACAAGTAGCCGTTGAGCTGCTAGCTCCTAGTCTCTGGTTTCTAGCCGGAGGTCCTAAGCTGGTGGCTGTTTTCTAGCTAGGAGCTGTTTCTATGAAGGTACGTGCGTCGGTAAAGAAGATTTGTGACAAGTGCAAGGTCATCCATCGCCGCGGTGTGGTGCGGGTGATTTGCGAGAACCAGAAGCATAAGCAGCGCCAGGGCTAAGGCCCCGACGTTTTTCAAGGCGGTTCTGGGGCGAGTTAGCCGAAGTCAAGGCTTGCGATGAACCTCATCTCCGTGCAACCTGCCAGAGTCCGAACGACTCCGGCCAAGCGCCTCCGGCGGCAAACTTCCGCAGGGGCAAGTGAAGGAAGAGCATGGCACGTATTGCTGGCGTCGATCTGCCCAGGAACAAGCAGGCACGGATCGCGCTCACGTACATCTACGGCATTGGCGACCCACGCTCCGCCCGCATTCTCAAGGCGGCGAGCGTCGATCCGTTCAAGAAGGTCCAGGACTTGGGCGAGGATGAGGTCAACCGCATCCGCCAGGTGATCGAGCAGGAAGGCGACGTCGAGGGCGACGCGCGCAAAGATGTCTCGATGCACATCAAGCGCCTGATCGATATTCAGAGCTATCGTGGCAACCGCCACCGCCGCAACCTGCCGGTCCGCGGCCAGCGCAGCCACACCAACGCGCGCACGCGCAAGGGCCCGCGCAAGGGCACCATCGCGGGCAAGAAGAAAGCGACGAAGACCTAAATGGCAAAGGCACAGGCAGCGGCGACCGGCAAGGCCGGCAAGAACAAGAAGTTCAAGAAGCGCGAACGCAAGAACGTGCCTTATGGTCTGGTGCACATTCAGGCTTCGTTCAACAACACGATCGTCACGATCACGGACAACATGGGCAACACGCTTTCCTGGAAGAGCTCGGGTTCGCTCGGCTTCCGCGGATCGCGCAAGGGCACGCCGTTCGCCGCGCAGCAGGCCGCGATCAACGCTGCCAACCAGGCGCGCGACCACGGTCTGCGCTCGGTCGATGTGCGGGTGAGCGGGCCGGGTTCGGGCCGCGAGTCCGCGGTGCGTGCGCTGGCTGCTGCCGGCATCGAGGTGCGTTCGATTCGCGACGTCACCCCGATTCCGCACAACGGCTGCCGTCCGCCGAAGCGTCGCAGGGTCTGATGTTCGCTGCCTGCTTGTGTTTCGGCGGGCAGCATGATTGAAGTGGAAGTACGGACTGGGACGAAGGGCACAGCCTGTAAACCAGTCGACACTCGAAGTTGAGGAGAAAGATACGTGGCACGTTATACCGGAGCAGTCTGCCGCCTTTGCCGTCGCGAAGGCATGAAGCTTTTTCTGAAGGGCACGAAGTGCCACACCGAGAAATGTCCGGTGGACAAGCGCAATTTTGCCCCCGGCCAGCATGGCCGCGACCGCAAGGTGAAGATCGTCGGATACGGTCTGCAACTGCGTGAGAAGCAGAAGGCGAAGCGCATCTACTTCACTCTGGAAAGCCAGTTCCGCGCCTACTACGAGAAGGCGAACCGCTCCGCGGGCGTTACCGGCGAGATCCTGCTGCAGCAGCTCGAGCGTCGTCTGGATAACGTCGCTTATCGTCTCGGCTTCGCTTCCAGCCGCCGCCAGTCGCGTCAGATCGTGCGCCACGGCCACGTCGAAGTGAATGGCCGGAAGGTGAACATCCCCTCCTATCAGGTGCAGGTGGGCGATGAGATCAAGGTCCGCGAGGGCTCGAAGAAGATGACGGTGCTCGAAAGCTCGACCGAATTCGCGAGCCATCAGCAGTCGCCGCAGTGGCTGCAGGTCGATCATCAGAACCTCTCCGGCAAGGTGCTGGCGCTTCCGAAGCGTGAGGACGTGAACCTGCCGGTGAACGAGCAGCTGATCGTAGAGCTTTACAGCAAGTAGGGAACTTTACATCAAGTAAGCAGAGATCAAGTTTGCCCGGCAATCGATCGCCGGGAGCAGTACCGCGCAAGCGGCCACATTCACGAAACAGGAGAAACACGCATAGCCGCTGCAGAATGCTTCGCGGCGCTTGCTGTGCAGGAGATACGACATGCTTTGGAGAGGATTTCAGAAGCCCAAGCGTCTTGCAGTGGATACCGAGACGCTCACCGAGAAATACGGAAAGTTCAGCGCCCAACCCTTTGAACGGGGATTCGGCACCACTGTCGGCAATGCGCTGCGTCGCGTGCTGCTCTCGTCCATCGAGGGTGCGGCTGTCACCGCGGTCAAGATCGAGGGTGTGCTGCACGAGTTCCAGTCGATCACCGGCGTAGTCGAAGACGCGACGGACATCATCCTCAACCTGAAGCAGATTCCCTTCAAGTTGAATGGTGAGGGTCCGAAGGCGCTCTATCTGCGCGCGGATCAACCCGGCGTCGTCACCTCGGGCATGATTGAAGCCGACGGCGACGTGGAGATCCTGGACAAGGAAATCTACATCGCGACGGTGAGCGAAGGCGGCAAGCTGGATATGGAGATGCGCCTGAAGCGCGGACGCGGCTACATCGCCGCCGACAAGAACTTCGATAGCGATCTCGGCATC
>JBJMGC010000198.1:0-7413 GCA_045808105.1 Acidobacteriaceae bacterium
ACCCCAAACACAAGGGCACGCGCGGCAGGCATACCGTCGCACCCAGTTCCATGATTGCCTGATTGAAATTCCCAGGCTGCTGCTCATCCACCAGAGCATTCGCGAATGTGCGCACACGAGTTACAAATCCGCTTTCTACTGCCGACCAACCCGACACCCGCGCCAGC
The DNA here is from genome assembly GCA_045808105.1 of Acidobacteriaceae bacterium. Lineage (GTDB taxonomy): Bacteria > Acidobacteriota > Terriglobia > Terriglobales > Acidobacteriaceae > KBS-83. The sequence goes on from JBJMGC010000198.1 coordinate 168, forward strand.
ACCCGCTCCACATTGCCATCGACCACGGCCACCGGCTCGCCAAAAGCAATGCTTGCCACCGCCGCAGAGGTATAGGCGCCCACGCCCGGCAGCCGGAGCAGGGCCGCCGCTGTGCGAGGCATTGCGCCAGCCAACTCGTTCGCGACGACCTTCGCTGCACGATGCAGCATGCGCGCGCGCCGGTAATAGCCCAGCCCGCTCCACAATGCGAGTACTTCCGGTTCGCTCGCGCCAGCGAGTGCCTGCACGTTGGGAAACGCTTCCACGAAGCGCCGGTAATGCTCCAACACCGCAGCCACGCGCGTCTGCTGCAGCATGATCTCCGAAACCCAGATGCAATACGGATCGCGCGTCGTACGCCATGGCAGATCGCGCTTGTGTGCGCCATACCAGGCCAGCAGGGCAGTACGCATCTCTCCTATCGCGAGCGCTTTCCCAGCCGGCTGCGCAGCTTCCAGGGTTTTAGCTGCAGTTGCCATTGCCCACAGCAGTCATGTCGTGCACCGTCAGCTGATAGCCGCCGTATGCCTTGTTCGTGGCTTGTTTGTCCTTTGCTGGATTGCCGGTAGGCTGCGGCTGCTGCCACACGGCGAGCGCGCTCAGCTTTTGCGGACGCCCGCTACACGCGGCGCTCACTTGCGCGACGACCGCTTTCTCTGCCTGCATCTCTACCGTGTAGACCAGGTTCATATCATTCACCGCCGGCGTCAGCGCAAGATCGCTCACCTGCGCACCGTGGATTCCCAGCGATTGCAGCCATGGCACAACCTGCGTCCGCGGAATCACCTGCCCATTCACTCGCCACACCGCATTCGGCGCCAGAAGCGCATTCGCCTGCACCCATTTGCTCTGCTGCACATCCTGCCAGAAGATGCGATTCACTTGTTCCGCGCTGGTGGTCTGCGTCAGGCTAGGCTGCTTGTGATCGGGATACACCGTGCACCCGGTAAGCACCGTGAAGGAGAGCGCGCACACCGCAGCTATCGCACACAGAGCGAGATGCGTCGCGCCCTGCACCATTGGTCTCGCGCTCAACCGCATATCCGCTAGCGTAGCAGTCCCTTGCTGTTCAGGCGAAAGGCATACACCGTCGCCGCGATATGCAGGATCAAATTGGTTCCTCCCAGCAGCAGCGCACGCAGTCCCGCATGCGTCGGGACCTCGGCATACCGATGCAACAGCGTCGGCCAGGAGATCGCGCACAGCCCGGCCACCAGCACCGTCGACGCCAACAGCAGCCCCGCACCAATCCGCCGCATCGCCACCAGCAGCCATGCCGCCACCACTGTTAGCAAGCCATTCAAATCGGCCAGCGCCAATGAAGCCAACGCGGGTGCGGCAACGACGAGTTGGTGCCGCATCTCGGGCGTAAGCCGGAAGAACACCACATAGAACAGACTGCCCAGGGAATAGAGACATATCGCCGTGAAATAGATCGCGATGATGTACACGCCGGCTGGCCTCTTCGGGCTCGTCTCCAGCTCGTTGTAATCCGTGTTGGCCATCGCACAAGTATTTCACGCCCCGACCTTATATCCAGACGCAACAAAGGCCGCCATCGCTGGCGGCCTTTGCAGGTACTGATTGGCGGCGAGCTAGTCGCCCATCACAGGCTCTTCGCTCTCCACCCGGACCTTCGGAGCGGGCTTGATTGCATCGAGCGATACCAGTCCTTCGACCGGTTTCTCGCCCAGCACGTGTTCCTTGTACATCCGTGCCATCTTCGCGTTCTCTGCGTCATTCTTGATCTTGGCATCGCGTGCGCGGATCTTCTCCTCGCGGCTGTTCTTTGCGATACCCGACTTCTCGAACGTGTCGTTGGCAGCAGCGTCCACGTGTGCCTGGTTCAGCACCAGAGTGTGCTCCGCCTCGCCCAGGCCCACCTTCTTGCCGCCCGCGAAGATCTCATGCCGGCCATGCTCGTCGTACCACTTGGTGAGCGTCGCCGTCATATGCATCTTCTCGATAATGTTCCGCCAGCCCACGCCCGTGTTGTAGGCGCAGAAGCTGATCTCGCCCTCCTGCGTTGCGTACGGGATAATGCACTGCTCGGTGCGGCGGAAGTCGTAGTTGAACAGATCCTGGAACCACATGCCCGCGATGAACAGGAAGTTCCAGCGGTCCGCGCGGCGCTTCTCGATATCCGCCATGGTGCGGTCGCCGGTCACCTTGCCATAATTGCGGCCGGTCGCGCCAAAGCACTTATCGAACTTCTGCAGCAGGTCCATAATCCGGAAGTGCGTCGGCGACTTGGTCGGATCGTAGTTCCGCAACAGGGCCAGCGCCACTCCCACCACCGAGAGGAACTTGCCGCGCGCGGCATCGTTCACCTTGGCAACATCCTTCGCCAGCCGGTCGGCATTCAGGAAGGCCGTCACCGGCACCGCTTCCTTGGTTTCCTTATCGATCATCAACGCCATACCGATTCCGCAGTTCGGGTGGCAACCGCAGGAGAGCTGACCCCAGTCCGCATTCGGCCCGTGAACCAGGTCGGCCCAGTCGGAGAAGGTGCTCATGAAGCTGATGGGGAACCAGTCGCGGTCAGTTTGTCCCAGGCCCGTTTGGTCGCGGACGTCGTTCGCCAGGTGGCTCAACGTGTAGCGCTGCGCAGCGCGGCGTTCGTCGCTCACTTCCTCGTCGCGGCCAGTAAAGCTCACCGGCTGGAAGCTGAGGAAGTTGATCCGCTTTGGGTTATCGAGGGCGAACTGAATGATGCGCCCGACCTGCTCGTTGTTGATACCGTTCACGATCGTCGTCACCGGAACGATGTCCACGCCTGCCTCGTGCAGGTTGTGGATCGCCTGCAGCTTCACATCGAACGCGTTCCCCACCTTGCGGTGCGAGTTCGCCGCGTTGCCGATGCCGTCGAACTGCAGGTATGCATAGCGCAGACCCGCTTCCGCTGCGGCCCGGCAGAACTCCTTCGACTTCGCAAACTCAATGCCATTGGTCGCCGCCTGCACCGAGTTGTAACCAACCTTGCGCGAGTAAGCCACGGCATCCAGGAAGTACGGCGACAGCGTCGGCTCGCCGCCCGAGAACTGCACCGACATCTGGCGACGCGGCTTGATCGAGATCGCATTGTCCAGCATGGTCTTGATCTCGTCCCAGGTCAGTTCGTGAACGAAGCCCACCTGGTTCGCATCCATGAAGCACGGATCGCACATCATGTTGCAGCGGTTCGTCAGGTCGATGGTCAGCACCGATCCGCGTCCATGCGTCACAGTCGAAGTGCCGTGATTGTGCAGCTTTTCATCGTTGTGCGCCCGTATGTCACGACCCGGAAAGACCTCTTCCAGGTGCTTGAAGAACTTGGTGTCGATCGACATCACGTCTTCAAAGTGCCCATGCTTGGGGCAGTCTTTCACCATCAGGATCTGGCCATCGCGCTCGATGATCTGCGCCTTGATCTCGCCTACCTTCTCGTTCAGCAGGATCTCGTGCGGCAGCTTGCCGTCGATGATCTGCTGCCGGATCTCCGGCACGCACTTCGGGCACAGCGAGTCAGTCGTACGCGGCCACCCCAGCGGCGGCTTTTCCTTCTGGTAGCTCTTCAAAAGCGGTTTATCGGACCACTTGGGCGTAAATGAGGCGTTTGGCTTGATGCTGTTCAGCTTCTCAAAGATCGTCCACGCGCCCTGGGCAGCCATGGTTACAGCCCGCTCTGCGTATTTAACGGCTTTCGACATTCAAATCTCCTGTGTATGAGCCTGCAGGCTCCACTCCGGCACCGCTTCCCATTTTGAAACGCGGTGGTTCATCTCATTGAATCTAGAGCCAACTGCAGTATCTGCAACAAGAATCCCGCGATGGGTCAGGCGGTACTCTTTCAGCATCAGGCTACTTGGCCAGTGGCAAACCATAAACCCCCGGGGCCTGAATGGCGAAAAACTGCACTTAAATGGATACAGGGAAGGCCGGACGGCGTAGGCAACCTTTTCGCAAGTTGCTCATCCGCAACCCGTTACTCGGCAGGTTCCGGTCGCGCTTTTTCGCCCTCCTGCGGGCCATGGAAGGGCCGTTCGGCCGTTCCCGGAAAGCAATCTCGCACCGTCATATTGCCAGAGCGTCTGCTGGTGAAGGGGCAGGTTACTTCGCTGCGACGTAAATGCCTAGCCCGATCATCCCCATCCCGGAGGCGGTGCGCTGCCTCCGCGCAAACCTCTCGTCACCCTTCATTTTTCGCGCCACCGCGCTTGCTGACATGACCACCACCAGGTCGGCACAGGTATTCAACGTCACCGAGACAGTTCCCAAGATCAGAAACTGCAGCATCACATGCCCTCTCGCCATCGACACGAACTGCGGAATGAACGACAGAAAGAACAGCGCCGTCTTCGGATTCAGCACTTCGGTCGTAATTCCCTGCAGGAAGGGGCGAGATCCGCGTTCCCTCTTGTTCATCGCAGATTGGGGCGCCAGATTTCGGCTGCGAATCATCGCAATCCCCAGATAAATCAGGTACGCCGCTCCCGCATAGCGCACCACCTGGAATGCCATCGCCGAAGTCGCCAGAATCGCCGAGAGACCCAGCGCCGCCGCCAGGACGTGAATCGACCCACCGGCAAACGTCCCGAGCGAGGAAAGAACCCCTTCCCGCCGCCCGCCGTTCACGGTACGGCCCAGCACGTACAGCATGCCCGGCCCCGGCGTCACCGCCAGCAGCAGCGCAGCCGCACCAAACACCAAAAAGTGAGTTCCCTCAATCATTGCAGCCCTCGATCTGGGAACAATTCTAGTGTGGATTGAACCACATACCCACAAATGAAGGTCAGGCCTTGCGGCCCACAAACTCCGCCAGCCCACAGTCTTGAATCAGCTCTGCATAATGCAGCACCTGCAACTCGGGAAAAGCGTGCAGTAGCTCGTTCTCCGCAAACAAATATTCCGGATTCGTCGGCCCGCCTCCGAACTTCGCCTGACCGCGGGTGTATCCCTTGTAGATCAGCAGACCACCTGGCTTCAGAGCCCTTACCAGTTCGCGGAACATCTCGCGCCTCAGGAAGAAGAAAACGAGGATGAGGTCATACGATGCGACGTCTTCGTGAAACCGCGTCAGATCCTCAACCCGAAACTCGATCCGGCTGGCGAGATCGCCTGCGTTGTCCCGCGCATTCACAATGCCAGCCTCCGCAATGTCCGTGAGGGTCACCTGCCATCCCTTTTCTGCAAGGAAGATCGCGTGGCGTCCAGTTCCACCATCAATATCCAAGGCTCGACCCGCATTCGGAAAGAGTGGCTCAATATCAGTTGTCCTGATCCCGCTATCTATCACCAGCAGCAGCGCGGAGGTGACACCTGGTATCTCTACTGCACCGGTGACCCGCTCAACTCTCAGGATCTCGATATTAACGGCAATCCGCGCCCGCACCTCATTACGCAGTACCGGTCCTGGGACTTGGTTCATTGGACTTACATCGGCGACGCCTTCCCGCAGACGCCAGCCTGGGTTGGCACGGCGACGAATCAGTTTTGGGCGCCGGCTGTAAAGTTCCTCAACGGCAAGTACTACATGTATTACGTCGCGCCCAATACCGTCGCGGGCGGCGCAGCGATTGGGGTTGCTACAGCCTCTTCACCCGCCGGCCCGTGGACCGACGCTGGCGCGCCCGCTGTTCCCAATGAGCCGGCCTTCTGCTGCGCCGGCTCGCAGCGCGCCGTTATCGATCCAGATGTCATCGCCGATGACTCAGGTCAGCTTTACATCTCTTACGGCAGCTTCTTCGGCGGCATCAGGTGCGGAAGCTTTCTACCGACGGCCTTACCTCCGATGCCTCGTCAGAAAAGCTCATCGGCATCGACAACTATGGTGAGGGAGGCAACTTCTGGAAGCACGATGGATGGTTCTACTTCTTCTTCTCCACATCCAACTGCTGCGACGGCCCACTCACCGGGTACAGCGTGAAGGTCGGGCGCGCCCGCACGCCGATGGGTCCATTCCTCGACAAAGGTGGTGTAGACCTCACCAGCTTTGCACCGGGCGGGACGTTCTCCGTTGCGGCCAACGGCAATACCTTTGTCGGCCCTGGTGGAAATGTCGTCTTCACCGATGACGCCGGCCAGGACTACATGCTCTACCACGCCGTGAGCAGCGTGACGCCGTATCTCGCCGGCTTTCCCGGCGTCACTATCCGCCCCGCCCTGATCGATCCCATCGACTGGATCAATGACTGGCCCGTTGTACGCGGCGGCTATGGCCCATCGAATACTGCGCAGCCGGCGACTGCCGCGCAGCCCTGGGAGTACAACGCGTACCGCTCGCGCGTGCTTCAGCCCGATCAACCTGGCAAACTCATCGCCTCGCTCTCGGATGAGTTCAATTCCAAAACGCTTTCGCCGCAGTGGCACTTCATCCATCCGCAGGCCGACAACAGCTACCTCCTCACCGGCTCCAGCTACCAGGTGGAGACGCAGGGTCCGGACGAGAATGGATCGCCCGCAGTTGTCTCCATCCTCGGCGAGCCCACGCCTCCCGGCGATTGGGTGGTCGAAACAAAAGTGACCACCAGCGTTCCCTTTGACAACAGTTGCTGTTACAACTTTGCGCAGGGTGCCCTGTTCATCTATGGCAACGATCAGAACTCGATCAAGCTCGACGTCTTTCCCAATTTCGACGTCCGCCTCACCGAGTTCGGCAAGCAGATGGGACCTGTTCCCGCGAACTATCCAACTTACGATCACCAGTTAGTCGGCCAGGCGGGTCCAACGACCTGGCTGCGTATCGCGAAACGCAGCAACCCGGCAGCGAACGGTTCCGGTGGCGGCGAACTCTACATCGCCTATACATCCACCGACGGCGAGAACTGGACTCGCGGGGGCACCTGGCAGCACACGCTGGGCTCCGGAGCCGGCAGTTCCGGCGCACAGATTGGCATCTCCGCCGAGAACGCTGCAGGGGCGACCATCAATTTCGATTACGTGCGCGTCTACACACTGAAGTAGCAACGCTTTCATCCGGCGGCCCGGCATTCATTTGCTGGGCCGTAATTTTGCGTGCTTCAGAGCGCCTTCGCCATCAGGATGAAGTGTCCGGGCAGGGTGATCTTCTCCGCCAGCGCCGGCGGATATTCCTCTGTTCCTGCCTCCACGTAATCCAGCTTCCGATAAACAGGCAAGAGTTGCTCGGCGCGCGGACTCACCACGCGCAGGTCCATCCACCGGCAGCCCTGCTCGCGCGCATACTGCTCCGCCGCGGCGTTTAATTGCCTGCCCAGCCCGGCCCCTTGTCGCGCCGGCGCAATCGACA